>CAZPOK010000049.1:0-17363 GCA_964587905.1 uncultured Rhodobacterales bacterium
GCCGGCGTCGAGCTTGATCACGTCGAGTTTCATTCCTCGCCTTCCTTCTTCTCGGTCGCGTCCGAGTTGTCCGTCTGCGCGGATTCTTCGGCGATGTCGGATTCGGCCTCCTGAAGCGCGGCCTCTTCGGAGGCGGCCTGCTCCTCGGCGAGACGCTTGGCCTCGGCCTCGGCTTCGGCGGCCGCCTGCGAGGCGGCTTCCTCTGCGGCGCGCTTGGCCTCCTCGGCCGCGGACTTCAGAGCCGCGGGCAGGATCACGCTCTCGGGCACGGGCTTCTTCACCGCGTCCTTGATCGTCACCCAGCCGCCCTTGGATCCGGGCACCGCGCCCTTGACCATGATCAGGCCGCGGTCGGCATCCGTGCGGACGACCTGGAGGTTCTGCGTGGTCACCCGCGCCGCGCCCATGTGACCGGCCATCTTCTTGCCCTTGAAGACCTTCCCGGGGTCCTGGCACTGGCCCGTCGAGCCGTGCGAGCGGTGCGAGATCGACACGCCGTGCGAGGCGCGCAGGCCCGCGAAGTTGTGCCGCTTCATGGCACCGGCGAAGCCCTTGCCGATCGAGGTGCCGGAGACGTCGACGAACTGACCCTCGAAGTAGTGGTCGGCCGTGATCTCCTCGCCCACGCCGATCAGGTTTTCCGGGTCGACCCGGAACTCGGCGATCTTCCGCTTCGGCTCGACCTTGGCGATCGCGAAATGCCCGCGCATCGCCTGCGAGACGCGCTTGGCCTTGGCCGTGCCGGCGCCCAGCTGAA
This sequence comes from uncultured Rhodobacterales bacterium, assembly GCA_964587905.1. Classification (GTDB taxonomy): domain Bacteria; phylum Pseudomonadota; class Alphaproteobacteria; order Rhodobacterales; family Rhodobacteraceae; genus DAINOF01. The sequence continues at coordinate 758 of CAZPOK010000049.1, forward strand.
CCGCCGAGTAGCCGTCCCTGTCGGCCGTGCGCTGCGCGACGACCTGCAGATTGTCGAGTTGGAGCACGGTCACCGGCACCTGCCGTCCGTCTTCCATGAAGAGCCGGGTCATGCCGACCTTCTTTGCGATGACTCCAGAGCGCAACATCCTGATTGCCCTCCCTTAAACCTTGATTTCGACGTCGACGCCGGCGGCGAGGTCGAGCTTCATCAGCGCGTCCACGGTCTGCGGCGTCGGATCGACGATGTCGAGAAGACGCTTGTGCGTGCGGATCTCGAACTGCTCGCGCGACTTCTTGTCGATGTGCGGGCCGCGCAGAACCGTGAACTTCTCGATCTTGTTGGGAAGCGGAATCGGGCCGCGCACCTGCGCGCCGGTCCGCTTCGCCGTGTTCACGATCTCCTGCGTGGAGGCATCGAGCACGCGGTAGTCGAAGGCCTTGAGGCGGATCCGGATATTCTGGCTTTGAACTGCCATTTTCTTGAGCCTTTCGCGATTGAGAGGTGGGGCGGGCGCGCCGCCCCACGTCGAACCGGTTGAGTGGTTACTCGATGATCTTGGAGACGACGCCGGCGCCGACGGTGCGGCCGCCCTCGCGGATGGCGAAGCGCAGCTTCTCCTCCATCGCGATCGGCGCGATCAGTTCCACCGTGAACTTCAGGTTGTCGCCCGGCATCACCATCTCGGTGCCCTCGGGCAGCGTCACCGTGCCGGTCACGTCCGTCGTGCGGAAGTAGAACTGCGGGCGGTAGTTCGCGAAGAACGGCGTGTGACGCCCGCCCTCCTCCTTCGTCAGGATGTAGGCCTCCGCCTCGAACTTCGTGTGCGGCGTCACCGACCCCGGCTTGCACAGCACCTGCCCGCGCTCCACGTCGTCGCGGTCGATCCCGCGCAGCAGCGCCCCGATGTTGTCGCCCGCCTCGCCCCGGTCGAGAAGCTTGCGGAACATCTCCACGCCCGTGCAGGTCGTCTTCTTCGTCGGGCGGATGCCCACGATCTCGATCTCGTCGCCCACGTTGATCACGCCGCGCTCGACCCGCCCCGTCACCACCGTGCCGCGGCCCGAGATCGAGAACACGTCCTCGATCGGCATCAGGAACGGCTGGTCCACAGGGCGCGCCGGCGTCGGGATGTAGTCGTCCACCGCGTCCATCAGCGCCTTGATCGAGTTCTCGCCGATCTCCGCGTCGCGGCCCTCCAGCGCCGCCAGCGCCGAGCCCTTCACGATCGGAATGTCGTCGCCGGGATAGTCGTAGGACGACAGAAGCTCGCGCACCTCCATCTCGACAAGCTCCAGAAGCTCCTCGTCGTCGACCTGGTCCACCTTGTTGAGATAGACCACCATGTGCGGAATGCCGACCTGGCGCCCCAGAAGAATGTGCTCGCGCGTCTGCGGCATCGGGCCGTCCGCCGCGTTCACCACCAGGATCGCGCCGTCCATCTGCGCCGCCCCCGTGATCATGTTCTTGACGTAGTCCGCGTGGCCAGGGCAGTCGACATGCGCGTAGTGCCGGTTCGGCGTCTCGTACTCGACATGCGCCGTCGAGATCGTGATCCCGCGCGCCTTCTCCTCCGGCGCCGCGTCGATCGCGTCGTACGCCTTGAAGTCGCCGAAGTACTTCGTGATCGCCGCCGTCAGCGTCGTCTTGCCGTGGTCGACGTGACCGATCGTCCCGACGTTCACGTGCGGTTTCGTCCGTTCAAACTTTGCCTTTGCCATCGGCCTTCCGTCTCATTGCTAAAGGGGCCGCGCAGGGGGCCCGGTTGAATACCGCGGGCCGTCTAGCCGCCCGGTCCGGTAAAATCAAGCGTCAGTTGACGGTTGCGGGCGCGTCGGGTGGCGCGGCGCCGGCCACCGGCGTCTCGCCCGGCGTGAACGCAACCCGCTCACGCCCCGGTTTCGGCGCGAACCATGTCTCTTCGTTCTCGCGCAGGAGCTCCTCGATCTCCTGGGCGGCGCTGATCGACAGGTTGCGGAGCTGCTCCTCCTTCGACTTTACGAGTCCCGAGGGGATGAAGGGAACCCCGGTGTTGGCACCCTCGAAGGCGGTGATGCGGATCGGTTCCTCGTTGATCCGCTCTTGCGTCTGGTTGTCCCAGATGTTGAGCGCGAGCAGGAGGATCGACCGCGGCGACAGGACGATGGGGATGCCGGGCTGGGCGAGCACGTAGGCCTCGACGCGGACGCCAACGTGATAGAGACCGTCGCCGTCGTAGCGCCGCAGGCGTTCCTCGATCGCCGCCCGGAGCCCGGCCTCGAGCTCTTCCTCGGTGGCTTCGCGCGAGAGCGGGCCCATCATGGTGTCGCGGGCGACCACGATGTTGTGGCCCATCCGGAAATCTCCGATGGGATCGACGGGCTGGCTGAGATCCGGCGGGCTGGCGCAGGCCGAAAGGATCAGGACGCTGGCGGCGGCGAAGGCGCGGCGGAGGGTCAATGGCGTCTCCCTTGGTTTCGCAGAGCGATAGCGCAGGGGCCCGCGGGGGGCAACGCGTCAGTCGCGGATTGTCCGGGTGGCGCCGGCAGGCCGGCACGAGCGAACCGCCGGCTCAGTCGAACCTGTAGGTCTTCGGAAAGCCGTGCGGCGGGCGCTTGCCGACGCCGGCCCGCGCGCCCATCCACTCCGACAGGTCGGTTTCGGTCCGCGTCTTGCCGCCGCCCATCGTCCAGGAAAGCCCGCTCGCGAGATCAAAGGTGATGATGTCCGACAACCCGCCGTCGAGTTCCAGCGTGCCCTGACGGCCGCGCGCCTGCTTGTACTTCTGGATGCGGACGCCCTTGCCGCGCGTCATCTCGGGAAGCTCGGCCACGGGAAAGACGAGGAACTTGCCGTTCTGGGAGACGACCGCGACGTGATCGCCCGCGACCGGCTTGCACGCGACGGCCGTGACCCCGTCCCTGACGTTGAGCACCTGCTTGCCCGCGCGGGTCTGGGCCAGGACATCGTCCTCGGGCACGACGAAGCCGTCTCCCGCAGACGACGCGACGAGGAGCTTGCGGCCGGGCCTGTGCGGCATGAGCGTGACGATCTCGGCCTCGTTCGGCAGGTCCACCATCAGGCGCACGGGCTCGCCCGTACCGCGCCCGCCAGGAAGATTTGCGGCCGAAAGCGTGTAGAAGCGGCCGTTGTTGCCGAAGAGCAGGATCTTGTCCGTCGTCTCGGCGTGGAAGATGAAACGCGGGCCGTCGCCGTCCTTGAACTTGAGATCGCTGTCGAGGGCGATGTGGCCCTTCATGGCGCGGATCCAGCCCATCTGCGAGCAGACGACGGTGACGGGCTCCCGCTCGATCATGGCCTCCAATGGCACGTCGGGCACTTCGGCCGCCTCGGCGAACTGCGTGAGGCGCCGGCCGCGCTCGTAGTCCTTGCCGAAGGTCTTTTTCGTCTCGCGGATCTGATCGGAGATCGTGGCCCACTGGAGGCCATCGTCGCCGAGCAGGTCCTCGAGCTCGGCGCGTTCCTTGAGAAGTTCGTCATATTCGCGGCGCAGCTCGATCTCTTCGAGACGGCGCAACGAGCGGAGCCGCATGTTGAGGATCGCGTCGACCTGGACCTCGGAGAGTTCCCCGTCGCCGGGTGGCGGGCTCACGTAGTCCTTCTCGGATGTCGCCCGGACGAAGGTGCGCGACCAGTCCTCGCGCATCAGCGCCGCCTTGGGGTCGTCGTCATAGCGGATGATGTCGATGACGCGATCGAGGTTGAGGAAGGCGGTGATGAAGCCTTCGAGCACCTCGAGGCGATGGTCGATCTTCGCCAGACGGTGCTGCGAGCGACGGATCAGCACCTCGCGCCGGTGATCGAGCCAGGCGCGCAGCACCTCCTTGAGCGAGCAGACCCTGGGCGTGCGCCCGTCGATCAGCACGTTCATGTTGAGCGAGAAGCGCACTTCCAGATCGGAGTTCCGGAAGAGCGTGCCCATCAGCACCTCGGGATCGACCGTGCGCGACCGGGGTTCCAGCAGGATGCGGATGTCCTCGGCGCTTTCGTCGCGGACATCCGCGAGGATCGGGACCTTCTTGATCTGGATGAGTTCGGCCAGCCGCTCGATCAGTTTCGACTTCTGCACCTGGTATGGGATCTCGGTGACGACGATCTGCCACTGGCCGCGCCCCAGATCCTCGACCTCCCATTTCGCCCGGAGGCGGAACGAGCCCCGGCCCGTCCGATAGGCCTCGGCGATGTTTCCGCGCGGCTCCACGATGACGCCGCCGGTCGGGAAATCGGGGCCGGGGACGTAGTTCAGAAGCGTCTCGTCGCGGGCGTCGGGTGTCTTGATGAGGTGAAGGCAGGCGTCGCAGAGTTCCGCGATGTTGTGGGGCGGAATGTTCGTGGCCATGCCCACGGCGATGCCGGACGAGCCGTTGGCGAGAAGGTTCGGGAAGGACGCCGGCAGGACGACGGGTTCGCGCAGCGTGCCGTCATAGTTGTCGCGGAAATCGACCGCGTCCTCGTCGAGCCCGTCGAGGAGAGCCTCGGCGGCGACGGTCATCCGCGCCTCGGTATAGCGCGGAGCCGCCGGATTGTCACCGTCGACGTTGCCGAAGTTCCCCTGCCCGTCCACCAGCGGATAGCGGACGTTGAAGTCCTGCGCGAGGCGCGCCATCGCATCGTAGATCGCGGCGTCGCCATGGGGGTGATAGTTGCCCATGACATCGCCCGAGATCTTCGCCGACTTCCGGAACCCGCCATTCGAGGCGAGGCGCAATTCGCGCATCGCGTACAGGATGCGGCGATGGACCGGTTTGAGGCCGTCGCGGGCGTCCGGCAGCGCCCGGTGCATGATCGTCGACAGCGCATAGGTCAGATACCGCTCGCCGATGGCGCGGCGGAGCGGCTCGAACCCTTCGGAGGGGTCTATCTTGTCGTCGTCGGTGGCATCGGTCATGGATATTGTGTAATGGCGCCGGCGTGGCGGGTCCATACACGAAAAGGCGGGGCGCGGGCAAATGGCGGAACGGAGCGTTCTCATCACCGGGTGCTCGTCGGGCATCGGCTATGACGCGGCGAAGGGGCTGAGGTCTCGCGGCTGGCGCGTTTTCGCCTCCTGCCGGCAATCCGACGACTGCGCGCGGATGACGATGGAGGGATTCGAGAGCCCGCGGATCGATTACGAGGACGCCGACAGCATCGTGACGGGGCTTGCCACGGTGCTGGAGGCGACGGGCGGCACGCTCGACGCGGTGTTCCACAACGGCGCCTACGCGATTCCCGGCGCGGTCGAGGATCTGCCCACCGCGGCGCTGCGGCGGATCTTCGAGGCCAACCTCTTCGGCTGGCACGAACTCACCCGCCACGTGATCCCGGTGATGCGGGCGCAGGGGCACGGGCGGATCGTGATGAACTCGTCGGTTCTGGGGCTTGTGGGGCTCAAGTGGCGCGGCGCCTATGTCGCGACGAAGCACGCGCTCGAGGGGCTGACGGACGTGCTCCGGCTCGAGATGGCGGACACGCCGGTGAAGATCATCCTGATCGAGCCGGGGCCCGTCACCTCGAAGATCCGGGTGAATTCGATCCCGCATTTCGAGCGCTGGATCGACTGGGAGGCCTCGCCGCGGGCCGGGCAGTACCGGCGGATCCTCCTCAGGCGCCTCTACGAGAGCGGCGGCCCGGACCGGTTCGAGCTGCCGGCTTCCGCGGTGACCAGGAAACTCGAGCATGCGCTGGAAAGCCGGCGGCCCCGCCCGCGCTACTACGTGACCGTGCCCACGCACGCGATCGGCCTCGCGCGGCGGCTCCTGCCCACGCGGCTTCTCGACGCGATCCTGCAGAAAGCCTGACTTCACCCTTCGCTTTTCCGGGCCGTCCCGCTACATCGCCCGCGAAAGGAAACCTCGCCATGATGTCCGACCCCCTTTTCATCGTGATCGTTCTCATCATGCTCGGCGTGGTGGGCGTTCTGGTCATGGGCATCGGCAGCTACGGCAAGGGCGGCGAGTTCAACAGGAAGCACTCGAACCGGCTCATGCGCTATCGCATCGGCGCGCAGTTCGTCGCCGTGCTTCTAATTCTTTTCTTCATTTGGCTGCGGGGCCAGGGAGGCTGACATGGTCGTTCTGAACAAGATCTACACCAAGACCGGTGACGCCGGCGAAACGGCGCTCGGCAACGGTGCGCGGGTGGCGAAGCATTCGGTCCGGGTCGTGGCCTACGGAACCGTGGACGAGACGAACGCGACGGTGGGGCTCGCGCGGCTTCACGCCGACGACGGCCTCGACGAGAAGCTCTCCCGGATCCAGAACGACCTTTTCGACCTCGGCGCGGACCTCTGCCGGCCGGGCATGGAAAAGGACGCCGAGGCGGAATACCCGCCGCTCCGCATCGTGCCGTCGCAGGTGACGCGGCTCGAGAAGGAAATCGACGCGATGAACGCCGCGCTCGAACCGCTGCGGTCGTTCATCCTTCCCGGCGGCTCTCCGCTCGCCGCGCATCTGCACGTTTGCCGGACGGTGAGCCGGCGCGCCGAGAGGCTGACCGTGGAACTCGCAACGATGGAGGAGGTGAACGAGGCGGCGGTGACATATCTGAATCGCCTCTCCGACTGGTTCTTCGTGGCGGCACGCATCGCGAACGACGACGGCAAGGCGGACGTTCTCTGGGTTCCGGGCGCGAACCGCTGAGCGGCGCGACGCGACGCGGCGATCGTCGGGAGCGGCACCCGACCTTCAGCGTCCCAGTACTGAAAACGTTGCGTTCCCGGACGCTGCCGCGTCGTTTTTGCGCTGTCACCGTGGCTCAGGGACCGCTAAGTAATCGCCGGAACCGATGAGGGAGATCCGCTTATGAAGGTGCTGGTGCCTGTGAAGCGCGTGATCGACTACAACGTGAAGGTCCGCGTGAAGGCGGACGGCTCGGGTGTCGATCTGGCGAACGTGAAGATGTCGATGAACCCGTTCGACGAGATCGCCGTCGAGGAGGCGATCCGGCTGAAGGAGGCGGGCAAGGCCGAGGAGGTCGTGGCGGTCTCGATCGGCGTGAAGCAGGCTCAGGAGACGCTGCGCACGGCGCTCGCCATGGGAGCCGACCGCGCGATCCTGATCGTGGCCACCGAGGACGTGCACCAGGACATCGAGCCGCTGGCGGTGGCGAAGATCCTCAAGGCTGTCATCGACGCGGAGGCTCCGGGCCTCGTGCTGTGCGGCAAGCAGGCGATCGACAACGACATGAACGCGACGGGGCAGATGCTTGCCGCCCTTCTCGGCTGGTCCCAGGCGACCTTCGCGTCGAAGGTCGAGATCGCCGAGGACGCGGCCCTCGTCACCCGCGAGGTCGATGGCGGGCTCCAGACCGTGAAGGTGAAGATGCCGGCCATCGTCACGGTCGACCTGCGGCTGAACGAGCCGCGCTATGCCTCGCTGCCGAACATCATGAAGGCAAAGAAGAAGCCGCTCGACGAGAAGACGCCCGCCGACTACGGCGTCGACGTCGCGCCGCGGCTCACGGTCGTGAAGACCGAGGAGCCGGCGGCGCGCAAGGCCGGCGTGATGGTGGGATCGGTGGACGAGCTGATCTCGAAACTCAAAGACGACGCGGGAGTGCTCTGATGGCGGTTCTTCTTCTGGCCGAGGTGACCGACGGTCAGCTCAACATGGACGCCACCTCGAAGGCCGTGACGGCTGCGACGCAACTGGGCGAGGTGACCGTCCTCTGCGCCGGCGCGTCTGCGGCCGAGGCGGGATCGCAAGCGGCGACGATCGACGGCGTGGCGAAGGTGCTGGTCGCCGAGGACCCCTCGCTCGGGCATCGGCTGGCCGAGCCCACGGCGGCGCTGATCGTCTCGCTTGCCGGCGACTACGGCCATATCGCTGCCCCGGCGACGACCGACGCGAAAAACATCCTGCCCCGCGTCGCGGCGCTGCTCGACGTGATGGTGATCTCGGATGTCTCCGGCATCGTCGACGCAGACACCTTCGAACGGCCGATCTACGCCGGCAACGCGATCCAGACGGTCAAGTCGTCGGACGCGGTGAAGGTGCTGTCGGTGCGGACCTCGACATTCGACGCGGCCGGCACGGGCAACTCCGCCCTGGTTGAAACCATCGGCGCGGCCGAGAACCCGGACCTGTCGGAATGGGTCGAGGACAAGGTCGCGGCCACCGATCGTCCCGAACTCACCTCGGCGGGCATCGTCGTCTCGGGCGGCCGGGGCGTCGGGTCGGAGGAAGACTTCAGGATCATCGAGGGCCTGGCCGACAAGCTCGGCGCGGCGGTGGGCGCCTCGCGTGCGGCGGTCGACTCGGGCTACGCCCCGAACGACTGGCAGGTGGGACAGACCGGCAAGGTCGTGGCGCCGGACCTCTACATCGCGGTCGGCATCTCGGGCGCGATCCAGCACCTCGCCGGGATGAAGGATTCTAAGGTCATCGTCGCGATCAACAAGGACGAGGAGGCGCCGATCTTCCAGGTGGCCGACTACGGCCTCGTGGGCGACCTGTTCCAGCTCGTTCCGGAACTGACCGAAAAGCTCTGAACCGGCCAGACCGGAGGGAGAAAGGCCCGCCTGTCACGGCGGGCCTTCGTCATCCTACACCAGCCCGGCGAGGCCGAGAACAAGCGCGCGAGCTGCCTCCTCATGCACCGCCGCGTTGGGGACTTCCGCCGCTGCCGGAGCTTCGAGGCCCGAGAAGACCATGCCGAACCGGCCCGCCTCCCGCGCCGAGGCGCTGGGGGTCGCCTCGACGATCGCCTCGACCTGCATGCGCAACTCTTCAAGCATCGCGTCCGTCACGAAGAGCGGATCGCTTGACCGGTGCAGGTCCGAGGGCTCCGAAGGATGGCGGTCGGCGAGCCATAGCAGGACCACTGGTGCGGCGATGCCCCGGAGCATCGACGTCATCCGGGCGAGCCACGCGGCCTGGAGTTCGGACCGCACGGCTCCGAAACGCTCCGCGTCGACGTCGTGGAGCGTCTGGATGAGGTGCCGCGTGAAGTGGAAGTCGGTGAAATCGACCTCCGGATAGAGCATCCGAAGGAGCCGTGAAGCCCGCAGAAACCGGTCGTTGCGCCGCTGGTGCACCGAGTAGTAGCGGTTCCGCAGATTATGCGCCCCCATGATCTGGACGATCGCGACCTCGGCGCGCGAGCAGGCCGACAGCACGGTCTCGTCCGTCGAGAAGATGTCGACCCCCGCGTTGACCGCGCCGAAGTTCACCACCGGCATCCCGACAGACGTTTCCACCAGCGCTGCGAAAGGTTTCTCCACGAATTTTCCGTATGTCTCCGTCCCGCCGATCACCGCCACGAATGGAGGATCGAGCCGACGTTGCGGCCCGCGGAACAGGAGCTTCGACGTGCCGTAGCGGCAGGCGCAATAGTCCAGCCCACCTTCGGCGAGGTTGTCATAGGTCATCACCACCCACTCACATCCGATTTCACCCGAAAACCACTCTCGCAACGGAAGATTTCCAAATCGCTAAGGCTCGATCGGGAGAGATCGCGCCGGGATGCGTTCCGGCTTGCACACGCGCGGCGGCCGCGCATATGGTCGCGCCGGATCAGAAAGGGACAGGTGATGGAGATTTCCCGGATAGGGGTCGTCGGCGCAGGGCAGATGGGCAACGGCATCGCCCACGTCTTGTCGCTCGCCGGCTACGAGGTCCTCCTCAACGACATCAGCCAGGAGGCGATCGACAAGGCGCTGAGCCAGGTGTCGGGCAACATGGACCGGCAGATCAGCCGCGGGAAGATCACCGAGGACGACAAGGCCGCCGCGCTCGGACGCATCCGGCCGACGCTGTCGCTCGCCGATCTCGGCCAGACCGACCTCGTGATCGAGGCGGCGACCGAGCGGGAAACCGTCAAGACCGCGATCTTCGAGGATCTCCTGCCGCATCTTCAGCCGCACACCATCCTGACCTCGAACACCTCGTCGATCTCGATCACCCGGCTGGCGTCCCGAACGGACCGGCCGGAGAGGTTCATGGGGTTCCACTTCATGAACCCGGTGCCGGTGATGCAGCTCGTCGAGCTTATCCGCGGGATCGCCACCGACGAGGACACCTATGCCGCGTGTCTCAGCGTCGTCGAGAAGCTGGGCAAGACGGCTGCGATGGCCGAGGATTTTCCCGCCTTCATCGTCAATCGTATCCTGATGCCGATGATCAACGAGGCGGTCTACACGCTCTACGAAGGGGTCGGCAGCGTGAAGTCAATCGACGAGTCGATGAAGCTCGGGGCGAACCACCCCATGGGTCCGCTTGAACTGGCCGATTTCATCGGGCTCGACACCTGCCTCGCGATCATGAACGTTCTGCACGACGGGCTGGCGGACACAAAGTACCGCCCCTGCCCGCTTCTCGTGAAATACGTCGAGGCCGGTTGGCTGGGCCGAAAGACGCAACGCGGCTTTTACGACTACCGCGGCGATACGCCCGTCCCGACGCGCTAGGACCCGAGCGCCAGAGTCCGCGCCCGGAGTTCCGTCATGAAGCCGCGCGTGTTTCCGGACCACCCCGCGATCTGCTCACGGCAGACAGGCGCACCGATGATGGGGCGCTGCGGCCTGTTGAGGGCATGGACGACTTCGTGCAGGAGGAGGCCCTGCCGAAGCGTCGCGGACGCGAGGTTGGCAAGCTGATACCAGCGGGAGTTCTGGCCGGGAAACCGGACAGGCAGAACGCTGGCCCCCGATCGTAGGATCATCTTGGCGGTGAAGGGGTTCCATTCGGCCTCGACCGCGGGACCGAATGGACGCTCCGCCGCGGCGACCACGCCCGAGGGGAACAGGACGATCACCCCGCCCATCGCGAGATGATCCATGGCGCGGCGGCGCATTTCCAGATTCTGCCCGAGCGCGTCATCCTCGTGCGGGAAGGGCACCGGGATCATGAATTGGCTTACCTCCTCCACACCCGTCAGGAGCGAGCGCGTCAGGATCTTGTAGTCGGTGCGGACCCGGCCGAGCAATTCGGCCAGAACCATGCCGTCGACGAGGCCGTGAGGATGGTTTGCGACGACGACCAGGGGCCCGTCGCGCGGAATGCGCGCGATCTCCTCCTCGGGCGTCTCGAGCCGGATCCCCATGATGTCGAGCGCCTGCGCCCAGAACGCCTGCCCTTCCGGAACCCCCATGCTCTCGAATTTCCGGATCAGGCGGAGGAGCGTGACCTTGCCCGTGAGCCACTCCATCGCGCGGATGGTGTTGGCCTTCCGGGGATCTTCGAACGTGTTGGCATAGGACAGGTTGCGCTTGTCATAGGGAACGTAGTCAGGCGGCCCCTGCAATGCCGGTTCGGAGTATGTCTCGACCATGCGAGCGGTCTCCACGTCGACGGCCCGCGCGTGTTCCATCAGAAGTTCTCGCCGAAGCGGTCTGACACCAACGCCTCTATCGCGTCGGCCAGCGCGTCGGCCTCGGGCCCGCTAGTTTCCACCTCAATAGTCGTTCCCTTCGAGGCTGCCAACATGAGAAGGCCCATGATGCTGTCACCCGATGCGGTGAGGCCGTCCTTCGACACCTCGGCGCGGGCGTCATGGTCCTCCACGACTTCGACGAGACGGGCCGAAGCGCGTGCGTGAAGGCCCTTCTCGTTGACGATCCGCAGGACCCGCTTGCAGCCGGCAGTCATCTTTGGCCTACCCCGCGCTTGCATCGAAGCTGTTGATGTATTTGCGCCCGGCTGCCAGCGCGAATTCCACCGCCGCGTCCAGCGCGAGGTGCCGGGATTTGGCGAGCTTGATCAGGAGGGGCAGGTTCGCGCCGTAAACGATCCGCCTGTCGGTGGGCCTGCAGGCCCGGAGCGACAGGTTCGAGGGCGATCCGCCGAACATGTCGGTGACGACGACGACCCCGTCGCCAAGGTCGACGCTGTCGGCGGCCGCGCAGATCTCGGCCTGTTTGGCGGCACGGTCGTCGTCGGCTCCGATCGAAACGGTGCGCACGGCATTCTGCTTGCCCACCACGTGTTCGACCGCGGCGAGGTATTCGCGTGCCAACCCCCCATGCGCAACGATCACGATGCCGATCACTCCGGCCTACCCCGTCTGTTCGAACGGCGCCGACTGGATTGCCTGCCGTTCGAGTTCCCGATGCCGTATAGACACCTGCCAACCCTTCTCTGCAAGCTCCGCGGCCAGTTTTTCCGAAAGCGCGACCGAGCGGTGACGCCCGCCGGTACAGCCGAACGCAATAGCGAAATGCGCCTTGCCCTCATCGAGACAGGCCGGCAGCAGCATGCCGGCGAGGTCCGCGACCCGGGCAAAGAACGGGGCGAAGCGCGGATCCGCCTCGACGTAGGCGCTGACCTCCCGGGACCGCCCGTCGAGCGGGCGAAGCGCGGCGTCCCAGTGGGGATTTCTCAGGAAGCGGACATCCAACACCATGTCGACGCCGCTCGGCAGCCCCCGCTTGTAGGAGAAGGACTGCACGGAAACCGAGAGCAGAGGGCTATCGCTGCCGTCGTACCAGCGCAGGAGTTCCTCCTTGAGGTCATGCGGGCTGAGATCGGAGGTGTCGATCAGGATACCGGCGCGGCTCCGGATCGCTCCCAGCATGTCCATCTCGCGGGCGATCCCGATCTCCGGGCTTTCGTCAGGCGCGAGCGGATGTCGGCGGCGGGTCTCGGAGAACCGCCGGAGAAGGACATCCTCACGGCAGTCGAGGTAAAGCACCTCCGCCGTGACATCCGGACGCCCGGCGAGACCGTCGACGAGGTCGAGGAATGCCCCCGTCGAGAAGTCGCGGTTCCGGGGATCTATTCCGAGCGCCATCGGGCGGGTGAGCGGTGGCCCCTCGAGAAGCCGCGGCAGGAGCGTCAGCGGCAGGTTGTCGATCCCTTCGAAGCCGACATCCTCCAGCACCTTGATCGCGGTGCCGCGTCCAGCACCGGACGGGCCGGTCACGAGGACCAGCCGCTGCGACTTCGGGGGCGTGCCGGGCGCGCCATCGGCGCTCTCGTGATACATCATGTGCTCCGCGCCTCTCGGAGATATACCACAACGGCCGCGGGGAAATGCGCACTCTCCACCTTGTGAAGAAGAGGAAGCGTCGCGCCCAGAAGGCGAATTGTCCGAGCCGGAGGCAGCCGGCAGGTCTCGATCTTCGCGAGGTCGATCACGAGCGAGACGGGGGCCGCATCGAGCGCCTGGGCGGGCAGGAGACCGATGCCGCGGGCCTCGATGAGTCCGCGAATGGACGCCGGCGCCGAGGCGACGAGCGCATCGCCGCGTCGGCGCAGCACCACCCCGTCGTCGGCGACGAGCGTCGCACCCATCGCCATCAGCTGGAGCGCGAGCGCGGATTTCCCCGTTCCCGACGATCCTGTGATGAGCGCCGCCCTGCCGTCTATCGCGACGGCGCTCGCATGCAGGACGAGGTCGGCTGGCTCTGCCGTGTCATCGACGGGAGACGCCGCCGTCGACACCTCGCGCTCAGACGGGCAGACCGACGACGAACCGCGCGCCAAGCGGTTCTGACGTGATGTCGGCATCCGTCGGGCGGATGTTCTCCGCCCAGACAACTCCGCCATGGGCCTCGATGATTTGCTTGGAAATGGCGAGGCCGAGGCCGGAGTTGTTCCCGAACTGCCCTGCCGGCCGCTCGGAGTAGAACCGGTTGAAGATCTTGGTGAGCGCCTGTTCCGGAATGCCGGGGCCGGTGTCCTCCACGACGATGAGCACGCGGTTCTCGCGCTTGCGCGCCCAGACCCTGATGGCGTCGCCGTCCTCGCAGAACGATATCGCGTTCGACAGGAGGTTCACGAAGACCTGGGCGAGACGGCTTTCGAGGCCGTCGATGATGATCGGCTCGCCCGGGAGGTCCGTCATGAACTCGACGCCCTTCGCGCGCGCCTCCTCGCCCATGAAGTCAGAGATGTTGTTGATCATCTTGACCAGGTTGAACGGCTCTTCCTCTTCCTTGACCAATTCGCTGTCGAGCCGCGAGGCGTTCGAGATGTCCGAGACGAGCCGGTCGAGGCGGCGCACGTCGTGCTCGATCACGTCGAGGAGCTTGTCGCGCTGGTCGGGCTTCTGCACGAAGCGCAGCGAGCCGATGGCGGAGCGCAGCGAGGCGAGCGGATTCTTGATCTCGTGGGCCACGTCGGCCGCGAACTGCTCGTTCGCGTCGATGCGGTCGTAGAGCGCGGTGACCATGCCGCGCAGCGCGCCCGAAAGCCGGCCGATCTCGTCCGGCCGCGCGGTCAGGTCCGGAATCCGTACGCGGCCGGGCGCGACCTTGCGGGAATTTCGTTCACGCCCGATCTCGGCGGCGGCGGCGAGGTCGGAGAGCGGGTTCGCGATGGTCGAGGCGAGGACGAGGCTGAGCCCGATCGACACCAGCGTCGCGATGACGAACATCTGCAGGACCTGCTCGCGCTCGTTGCGCACGAGCGTGTCGATCTCGCCCGCGGGGCTCGTCACGCCCAACGCGCCGATGATCCGGTCGCCGCTCATGATCGGGGTCGCGATCGTGAAGATGGTGCTGCCGTCGGCGTCGCGACCGGTGCGCACGCGCGTCGTCCCCTCGAGCGCCGGCGAGACAAGCCCCCGGACCAGATCCGCAGTGCCGATCTCGGACGCATTGGGAGGACTGGGCGAAAAGACACCCGACAGGGTGTCCCAGACGCCATTCAGGAAGTCGGTGATGAACGTGGTTCGATCGTCCCCCTGCAATCCGGAGGCAGGCGGGCCGAGGTTCCGCGTTTCGGCCGTCGAACTCGCGATCAGCCGTTCCGATGTGTCGAAGACATGGACGTTGACCGGCGACGTCAGATCGAGGTCGGACAATGCCGCCGTCGCCTCGGCGCCGCCGACGACCGGCAGACTGGCCGCCCCGACCGTCGGCAATCGCGCCTCCACGAGGTCCGCGATCAGCCGGGCTTCCACGACGAGGCCGCGTTCGCGCTGGAGAACGAGGCTGTCGCGGAAGGGATTGAGGTAGAGTACGCCCGCGACCAGAACGAGGATCGCGAGCAGGTTGAAGGTGATGATCTTTCGCGCCAAGGGAGAGCGGTTGATCGCGATCAGGCCGCGGCGCTCGCGCTTGGCCCGGAGCTCGCTTTCAACCTTGGCGTCCGGCCCGACCCAGTCCTCTCCGAGAACCACGCCGGCCTGCCTGGCCGGCCTCGACCCGTCCACGTCTATCCCTGGCGATGCGTTCATCTACTCTTCGTTGTAACGGTATCCGATACCGTAAAGGGTCTCGATGGCCGAGAACTCGGGATCCACCATGCGCATCTTCTTGCGCAGCCGCTTGATGTGGCTGTCGATTGTGCGGTCGTCGACATAGACCTGATCGTCGTAGGCCACATCCATGAGCTGATCCCGGCTCTTGACGAATCCGGGACGCTGCGCGAGCGCCTGCAGAAGCAGGAACTCCGTGACCGTCAGCGACACGTCCTGGCCCTTCCAGGCCACCGAATGGCGGAGCGGATCCATCGTGAGCTGGCCCCGGACCATGACCTGCGCGGTCTCGCCCTCGCCGGTGCTGTCGCCGGCGATGACCTCCTGACGGCGCAGGAGCGCCCGGATCCGTTCGACCAGAAGGCGCTGCGAGAACGGCTTCTTGACGTAGTCGTCGGCGCCCATGCGGAGCCCGAGAACCTCGTCGATCTCGTCGTCCTTCGACGTCAGGAAGATGACCGGCATGGCCGTCTTCTGGCGAACGCGCTGGAGCAGGTCCATGCCGTCCATCCGGGGCATCTTGATGTCGAAGACGGCCATATCGGGCAGGCGCTTGTTGAAGGCATCGAGCGCAGCCTGACCGTCGTTGTAGGTTTCCACTTCGAAGCCTTCGGCCTCGAGGGTCATACTCACCGACGTCAGGATGTTCCTGTCGTCGTCCACCAACGCAATTCTGGACATGCGAGAATTTCCTTGTCCTGCTCTGTATGCCTTCGTTTTTTCGAGCATATTCCTGTCTTGGGCCTACAGAATCAACCGAAAATGCGAATCACTCGGATTCGCGGCGACCATGTGACCAGAAACCCCTTACCCATGGCTAAACTTGGGCGCACCAGTGACATGATTGCGCTAATCGCAACAATATTTGCCCGGAAGGGCGACTGTGGCTCTCCTTTTGCAGGCCATTGGAAAATTGAGAGCTTTTCCCCGGGGACGTCGCGCAGGGGCGTCCGTCCCGCGGCCCGGTTCAGGACCAGGGCCAGAAGAGCAAACGGCTTGAGGACGGGGATCGACACGACCCGTGTCGCGCAACTCTGCGTGCGTGACCAAGGCATCTCCATCGGTGCGGCGACAGGCCGACGCGCGCCCAGCAGAGCAAGGCGTAAGGGCCTTTGCGACCACCGGTTGCTCGGGTCGCCGTGTGGACCAGCACCCCCCGCAACGTCATTGCCGAGATCATACGTGCCATCCGATGATCCGGCTCACGCCGCGCCACGTCGGTGGAAACGCGGACGGCCATGAACAATCGCGATGACGCCACGGCGACGACCTCCGCTCTGTGACCCGGCAGGACCGGCAATCTTCACGCCGGGGAGCGCGAGGGTCATTGGGTGCTTCCCGGGACACCAACGGCGAAACAATCCGGACGCCGGTGAATTTTTCGGAAGGCGGTCTTGCGGCGCAGGTCGCCGGGCAGTAATTACCGGCCTGCACTGGGGTGTAGCCAAGTGGTAAGGCAGCGGTTTTTGGTACCGTGTACCGTAGG
>CAZPOK010000050.1:0-17093 GCA_964587905.1 uncultured Rhodobacterales bacterium
GATTTCATCCTCTTTCGGGACAACGGCTTGCAGGACGCGCTTGAAGCCGCTCATGAAGATGCGGCACCGCGTGCTTGAACTCCCCCCCAAGGCTGCTAATTAGCAGCGACCTCTGGCCCCAGGAGAAGGACCGCGCCGTGGACATCGCGACCCTGAGAGACAGCCACCCCGAGCACTGGAACAAGGCCGCCGCGATCCGCGTCCTCGCCATGGATGCCGTGCAGGCGGCCAATTCCGGCCATCCGGGCATGCCGATGGGGATGGCCGACGTGGCGACGGTCCTCTTCGGGAGCCACATGAAGTTCGATGCCGCGTCACCGGCCTGGCCGGACCGCGATCGCTTCGTCCTCTCGGCGGGGCACGGATCCATGCTTCTCTACGCGCTCCTCTACCTCATGGGCGACCCTGAGATGACGCTGGAGGAGGTGAAGACCTTCCGCCAGTGGGGCTCGCGCACCGCGGGCCATCCAGAGAACTTCCACGCGAAAGCCATCGAGACCACGACCGGGCCGCTCGGGCAGGGCCTTGCGAACGCGGTCGGATTCGCGATCGCCGAGGAGGCGCTCCGCGCCCGGTTCGGCAAGAAGATCGTCGATCACCACACCTACGTCATCGTCGGCGACGGATGCCTGATGGAGGGCATCAGCCACGAGGCGATCGGCCTTGCCGGCATGCAGAAACTCTCCAAGCTCATCGTGCTCTGGGACGACAACAACATCTCGATCGACGGCTCGATCGACCTTGCCGACGTCACCGACCAGCGGGCGCGGTTCGCGGCGGCGGGCTGGAATGTCCTGTCGTGCGACGGTCACGATCCCGAGGACATCGACCGGGCGCTGACGGCGGCGAAGGCCTCGGACAAGCCCACGATGATCGCCTGCAAGACGCATATCGGCTTCGGCGCGCCGGGCAAGCAGGACACGGCGAAGGCGCACGGATCGCCGCTAGGGGCCGAAGTGATCGACCAGACTCGGGAGATCTACGGCTGGCCGCACGAAGCGTTCGACATCCCCGACGAGATCAAGTCCGCCTGGGAGGCCATCGGCGCCCGCGGCAGGCGCGATCACGACGAATGGACCGAGCGCTTCGCCGGTCTGGCGGACTCCCGGCAGGCCGAGTTCAACCGCGTCATGACGGGCACCGCACCCAAGCGGCTCGCCTCGACGATCCGGGCGCTCAAGAAGCAGATCAGCGAAAGCGCTCCCAAGGTCGCGACGCGCAAGTCCTCGGAGATGGTGCTCGAGGTCGTCAATCCGATCATGCCGGAGAGCATCGGCGGGTCGGCGGACCTCAGTGGCTCGAACAACACCAAGACCGCCGACCTCGGCATCTTCTCGCCCGAGAGCCGCAAGGGCCGATACATCCACTACGGCATCCGCGAGCACGGCATGGCCGCCGCGATGAACGGCATGGTGCTCCACGGCGGGGTGAAGCCCTACGGCGGCACCTTCCTGTGCTTCACCGACTACGCGCGCGGCGCGATCCGGCTTTCGGCGCTGATGGGCGCGCCGGTGACCTACGTGATGACGCACGATTCCATCGGCCTCGGCGAAGACGGGCCGACGCACCAGCCGGTCGAGCATCTGGCGATGCTGCGCGCCACGCCCAACATCAACGTGTTCCGCCCCGCCGACACCGTCGAGACCGCCGAGGCGTGGGAGCTTGCTCTCACCTCCGAGAGAACGCCCTCGGTGCTCGCGCTCAGCCGTCAGGGGCTGCCGACCGTGCGGGCCCAGCACAAGACGAAGAACCTGACGGCCCAGGGGGCCTATGTTCTGGCCGAGGCCACCGGCAAGCGCCGAGCGATCCTCATGGCCACGGGATCGGAGATCGAGATCGCGCTCAAGGCCCGCGACGTCCTCGAGGCCGAGGAGATCGGCACGCGCGTCGTCTCGATGCCGTGCTGGGAGCTCTTCGAGCAACAGGAGGAGGCCTATCGCCGCCGCGTTCTGCCTGCCGGGCCGGTGCGCGTGGCGGTCGAGGCCGCCGTCCGCTTCGGCTGGGACCGCTGGCTCTTCGGCGAGCGCGGCAAGCGCGAGAAATCGGGCTTCGTCGGGATGCACGGCTTCGGGGCGTCGGCGCCCGCCGAAGACCTCTACCGCGAGTTCGGCATCACGCCCGAGGCGGTAGCGGAGAAGGTGCGCAAGCTCATCGCCGGCGAATGGGAGCCCGACACGCGCGTCTGACGCGATGCCGGGGTCAACGCGGCGTCGTTCGGCATCCGCCGGTCACTGACCGAGGATCGCGGTGACGTAGCCCTGGGTTTCGCGGTAGGGGGGGATGCCGCCGTGGCGGGTGACCGCCTCCGGTCCGGCATTGTAGGCCGCGAGCGCGAGCCGCCACGATCCGAACCGCCGGAACTGCTCGCTGAGGTAGCGTGCGCCGCCCTCGAGGTTCTGGCTGGGATCGTGCGGGTTCACGCGCAGGAGCCGCGCGGTCCCCGGCATGAGCTGCGCCAGGCCGATCGCGCCCTTGTGCGAAAGCGCCTCCGGGTTCCATCCGCTTTCCTGACGGACGAGACGCAGGAACAGCTCCTCGGGCACGCCATGACGCCGTGCCGCGGATTTCGCGATGTCGAGAAAGGGGCCCGGATCGCGCGCGCCGCTGCGCGGCCGGATCACGAGCGTCCCAAGCTCCGGATAGTCCGGCAGCAGGCGGGTGGAGTGGGAATACTGCTCGGACGCACGTCCGTCGAGCACTTCGAGCTGCTTCTCGAAAAGCTGCACCCGCGCCTTAGACGACACGCTGACGGCGTCGGCGGATACTCCCTGCCCCGTCAGGACGACACTGGCAACGCAGCCTGCAACAACGATCCGACGCACGTTCCCCCCCGGGTCCAAGCGTGCGGTACTATACCCGAAATGCCGCCGGAATCCAGCCGTCGCAGATTCCGCGCGGAGATTCGGCTTCCCTTAACCTTGTTCGGATGGTGTAACGCTTGGAACGAAAGCCACAGATTCGATGGGAGGCGCAGCATGGCCGGTTCGGTGAACAAGGTAATCCTCGTGGGCAACCTCGGCCGCGATCCCGAGGTCCGCACCTTCCAGAACGGCGGAAAGGTTTGCAATCTGCGGGTCGCGACGTCGGAGAACTGGAAGGACCGCAACACCGGCGAACGCCGCGAGAAGACCGAATGGCACTCGGTCGCGATCTTCTCCGAACCGCTGGCGCGGATCGCGGAGCAGTACCTGAAGAAAGGCTCGAAGGTCTATCTGGAAGGTCAGCTCGAAACCCGCAAATGGCAGGACCAGTCGGGCCAGGACCGGTACTCCACGGAAGTCGTGCTCCGGCCCTACCGGGGCGAGCTCACGCTCCTCGACAGCCGCGACGGCGGTGGTGGCGGCGGCTATTCCGACGATCGCGGCGGCTACGACAGCGGATACTCGGGCGGATCATCGAGCCCGGCGCCGGCGGGCGACATCGACGACGAGATCCCGTTCTGACCGCACCGGCCGACCGGCCTCAGGCGAATTTCGGCGTCCGCGATATTTTCGACCACTGCTGCAGGGTCATCGGCTTGACGGCGAGCACCTTGGTCATCGTCCAGGGCGCTTGCAGCGCGGGCTGGACCGTCGCGATCATCAGTGCGTAGGCGCCGGATGGCGTGAAGCACCCCATGACCTGCGGCGGAGCGAGCGTGCCCGGCTTCTCCTTCCCGAAGGCCTGCGTCAGTTCGGATGTCGAGAACTCCGCGAACGGGTCGGCGCCGAGTTCCGGCCGGACGGTTGGTCGGGCGAGCAGGCTCGCCCAGGCGTCCTTCGCCCGTTTCGTCGCAGGATCGCCGGCGCCGAGATAGGTGCCGACATGCGCGAGCATCTGCCTGCCGCCGTCCATGTAGCGAATGAGGTAGCACCCCGACATCGGACCGGTGAGAACGCAGCCGGTGATCGGGGCCACCGAGACCGCTCCCGGCGCGTATCTGAGAAAGGTGAAGTTCCACGGCGCTCCATCTGTCTTGAAGCCGCTTCCGCCCGAGACGACCGAGGCGCTGCACGGTGTCGCGGCATCGGCCTTGACCGTCATCGGCGTGTTGATGACGCCCGTGTCCCGGAAATCGGTGTATCGGAAGAACTTCCCGACAAGGTCTTGAGGGTAAGGCATGGCTCCGCTCCGTGGCTGGCGACCGCCGGGATCGGGGATGATCCGCGCGTCGGGGACGATAGGGTCACACCGCTCACCATCCGACAAGGCTCTTCGCACCGATTGCGATACGCCTATCGTGCGCGCAGAGCGTCAGCGACGACGTCGCGGACGACGGCGGGCGGAACGTCGTCGGCGACGAAAGCCTCGCCGATCGCCTTGACGAGGATGAAGCGCAGGCGACCGTCCACGACTTTCTTGTCCTGCGCCATCAGCGAGAGAAGGCCCTCGGCGTCGGGCAGATCGCCCGGAATGTCGGAAAGGTCGGTCTTCATGCCCATCGCCCTGAGGTGGGCACGGACCCGCGACGGTTCTTCCTGCGCGCAGAGCCCCAGGCGCGCGGAGGTCTCGACGGCCAGCGTGCAGCCGATGGCGACCCCTTCGCCGTGCAGGAGCCGGTCGGAATATCCCGTCGCCGCCTCGAGCGCATGGCAGAAGGTATGCCCCAGGTTGAGGAGCGCGCGGTCGCCCTGCTCGGTCTCGTCCCGGGCGACGATCTCCGCCTTCATCTCGACCGACCGGCGGACCGCGTGCCGCCTGAGCGTCCGGTCGCCCGCACGGAGCGCGGGGCCGTTCGCTTCGAGCCACGCGAAGAAGCCGGCGTC
Organism: uncultured Rhodobacterales bacterium; assembly: GCA_964587905.1. GTDB lineage: Bacteria > Pseudomonadota > Alphaproteobacteria > Rhodobacterales > Rhodobacteraceae > DAINOF01. The sequence continues at coordinate 4,746 of CAZPOK010000050.1, forward strand.
ACCGATGAGCCCGTATTTCACCACCTCGCCGTAGCCCGCGAGAAAGTCGCGGTCTGACAGCGTCTCGAGAACGCCCGTGTCGGCGAGCACGAGCGAGGGCTGGTGGAAGGCGCCGACAAGGTTCTTGCCATGACGTGTATTGATCCCGGTCTTGCCGCCGACCGACGAATCCACCTGCGCGAGCAGCGTCGTCGGGATCTGGACGAAGCGAACCCCGCGCCTCAGGATCGCGGCCGCGAACCCTCCGAGATCGCCGATCACGCCGCCGCCGAAGGCTATGACGATGTCGCGCCGCTCGACCCTCCGGTCGAGCAGCCATTCGACGGACCGCGTGAGGTCCGCCCAGCTCTTCGTCGCCTCGCCGGGCCGGAGGACGAGCGCGGACATCTCGATGCCGGCGGCCGCAAGCCCGTCCCGCAAGGCGTCGAGATGCGCATCGGCGACCCGCTCCTCGGTCAGCACGGCCACGCGCGGGCGGGTGAGCAGGGGCCGGATGGCCGCGCCCGCGCCGGCGATCAGTCCCTCGCCGATGCGAACGTCATAGGCCCGTTCGCCGAGCTCAACCGTTACGGTGTCCGTCATCCTTCACCCTTTCGAGGACATCGGGGCGGGTCAGCAGCGCATCGATCACCTTGCCCGCCATCTCGTCGATCGAATACTCCGGCCGCGCGTCCACGGACAGATCCGCGAGGGAGTAGATCGGCACCCGCGCCTCGTAAAGCGATTTGAGGGTGGCATGGGGATCGGACGTTCTCAGAAGCGGCCGCGTGTCCTTGTGCCGGACCCGCGACCACAGCAGGTCGAGATCGGCGTTCAGCCAGACGGCCACGCCGTTCGACCCGACGAGGCTGCGGTTTCGCTCGGACAGATACGCGCCGCCGCCGGTCGACAGGATGCCACGTTCGGTCTTCAGGAGCCGCCGGATGACCTGCGTTTCCTTCTCGCGAAAGAAATCCTCGCCGTCGCGCGCGAAGATCTCGGCGATCGTCATGTTGGCGGCACGCTCGATCTCCGCGTCGGAATCGAGGAACGGCACGCCAAGCGTTCTCGCCACGGCGGTTCCGATTGCTGTCTTTCCCGCACCCATCATTCCGATGAGCACGACCGTCTTCTTCAGCCTGAAGGCCACCCCGGCGTTGTCCCGCTTATTGCATGGTGTCCCCTTGAATGGCGTGATCTTGCGAGGAAAGCCATATATAAAGACGTCGGAAACCGCCGGAGACGCGGTGGACCCGGCGTGTCCGGGTTGCAGGCAGGCGACGAGAACGGGGCGAGACAATGATGAGCCGACTCCTGAAACTGCTGGTCTTTCTGTTGCTGATCGGTGTGATCGCGCTGGTGGGCTATGCCTATCTGGGCGACCTGAGCCCGGAACAGAGCGACGTGAGCGACCCGGTGGAGCTGGATGCGAACTAGCGCGGCGGCCGCCTTCATCGGGCTTCTGATCGCGGGGCCGGCGGGCGCCGCCGAGCCGCTGTCGGCCATCGACTGGCTGTCCGACAGCATCGCGGCACCCGTGGCGCCGCCGCCCGCCGACCTGCCCCGATCCGCGGCGATTCCCGAGGTCGAAATCCGACCGCTGGGCGCGCAGTTGCCGGACGGGGTCGGATTGCTCCCGGCGGCCGCGGCAGGCCTGTCGCGCGATCTCTGGAGGGGCTCGTCGAGCGCGGACCTCGCCCGTTCCCTCACCTCCGAGCCGCGCGACCTCGTGCCGACGCTTCAGGGTCTGCTGAAGCGGGTTCTTCTGGCCGAACTCGACCCGCCGCGCGATGCCGACGAGCGTGGTGTCCTCCTGATCGCCCGCATCGACAGGCTTCTGGTTCTCGGGGCGCTCGACGAAGCCTCGGCGCTCCTCGACCTCGCGGGGACGATGTCGCCGGAGTTGTTCAAGCGCCGGTTCGACGTCGCGCTCCTGACGGGCGACGAACAGAGGGCGTGCCAGGACCTGAAGACCGATCCGACGATCTCTCCCACCTACCCCGCCCGGATCTTCTGTCTTGCCCGGACCGGGGACTGGCACACGGCCGCGGTCACGCACGAGACCGCGAACGCGCTCGGGTTGCTGAGCGATCAGGAGGACGACCTGCTCGCGCGGTTCCTCCATCCCGAGATCGCCGAACAGTCCGATCCGCTTCTCCCGCCGATCCGGCCGACGCCGCTGGTGTTCAGGCTCTATGACTCGATCGGCGAGCCGCTGTCGTCGATCGGACTGCCGGTGGCCTTCGCGCATGCCGATCTGTCCGAGAACGTGGGCTGGAAGGGGCGGCTCGAGGCGGCCGAGCGGCTGGCGCGCGCGGGCGCCATCGACCCCAACCTCCTGCTCGGCCTTTATACAGAGCGGAGACCGTCGGCCTCGGGCGGCGTCTGGGAGCGCGCCGGGGCGGCTCAGACGCTCGACAGGGCGATTTCCGACGGATCGCCCGAAGACATCTCGGACGCCCTGCTGGCAGCCTGGAAGGAGTTCAGGGCCGCAGGGCTCGCCCTCCCCTTCGCGGAACTCTACGCGCCCCGCCTCATTCCCTCGGCGCTCGCTCCCGAGGCGCGGTCGCTGGCCTTTCGGCTCAGTCTCCTGACCGGCGACTTCCAGCTCGCCGCCCTGCGGCATCGCCCCGACACGCCCGTCGAGCGCTTCCTTCAGGCCGTGGCCCTCGGCCGAGCCGACGAGACCCCGGCGCCGGATGCCGTGTCGCTCGCGATCCGGGAGGGATTCGCGGCCGCCGGCGTGCCGGATCGGGCGCGGATGGGCGAGGACGCCGGCCGGCGCGGCGAGGCGCTGCTCGGCGCCATGGCGCTTTTCGGATCGGGCGCGCTCGGCAACCATAACGATCTCAGGGACGCAATTGCGCTTCTGCGCTTCCTGGGCTTCGAGACGGCGGCGCGGCGCGCGGCCCTCGAACTCCTGATCCTCTCGGAGGGCGTGTGAACGACGCGCGTCGGATATCGGCCTTTCTGGACGCGCAGGCGGCCGAACTCGGCGCGTCGCGCAACACGCAGATGGCCTACGGCCGAGACCTGAAGGACTTCACGGAATGGCTCGCCGGCCGCGGGTCGGGGTTCGACACGGCGACGCAGGCCGACATCGAGGCCTACCTGGTCCGTTGCGACGCGCAGGGGCTGTCACGGGCGACGCGGGCGCGGCGGCTCTCGTCGATCAAGCAGCTCTTCCGCTTCGCGTTCGAGGACGGCTGGCGCGGCGACAACCCGGCACTCCGGATCAAGGGGCCGGGGCGGGACAAGCGCCTGCCGAAGACGCTCTCGGTCCCCGAGGTCGACCGCCTGATCGAGGCGGCGCGCACGCACGGGCGGGCGAAGGACCGGGTCCGGAACACGTGCCTCGTCGAACTTCTCTACGCGACGGGCATGCGGGTGAGCGAGCTTGTCGAGCTTCCGGTGGCCGCGGCGCGCGGCGACCCGCGGATGATCCTGGTGCGCGGCAAGGGAGACAAGGAACGCATGGTCCCTCTCTCGCCGCCCGCGAGGGAAGCCATCGCGGCCTGGCTGGAGACGCGGGACACGGCGGACCGCGGCGCGCCGGCGTCGAAGTTCCTCTTCCCCTCGACCGGGAGGTCCGGACACCTGACCCGGCACCGGTTCTACCTGCTCATCAAGGAGCTTGCCGTCGCGGGCGGCGTCAACCCGTCGAAAGTGACCCCACACACGCTGCGGCACGCCTTCGCGACCCATCTTCTGGCGAACGGGGCGGATCTCAGGGCGATCCAGACGCTGCTCGGCCACGCCGACGTCTCGACCACGGAAATCTACACGCACGTGCTCGACGAGCGGCTCTCGGAACTCGTGTTCGAGCACCACCCGCTTGCCAAGGCTCAGAGCTGACGGATCTTCAGCCGGGTGATCCGGTTGTCCTTCCGCGACAGGACCTCGAAGCGAAACCCGTGGAACGAGAAGACCTGCCCCTGCGTCGGGATGGTCTGCGCCTCGTGGATGACGAGCCCGGCGACGGTGTTGGCTTCCTCGTCGGGCAGGTTCCAGTCGTTCGCGCGGTTCAGGTCGCGGAGCGTCGTCGCCCCGTCGATGATGTAGTCGCCGCCCTCCGTGCGCCGGATCGGATGCTCGGCATTGACGTCGAATTCGTCGGTGATCTCTCCCACGATCTCCTCGAGGATATCCTCGAGCGTGATGAGGCCCTGCAGCGATCCGTACTCGTCGACGACGAGCGCGAAATGCGTGTGGCGCCGGAGAAACTGCCGCATCTGATCGTCGAGCGTCGTCGTCTCGGGCACGAAGTAGGGCTTCATCGCGACCGCCAGAAAATCGAAATCCTCCCACGCCTCCGCGTCGCTCATCGCCTCGGACCGCTTGGCGTACATCGCGCGCAGGAGATCCTTGGCGTGGAGAACGCCGACGATGTTTTCCGGATCGTCCTTCCAGATCGGCAGCCGCGTATGGGGCGACTGGAGCACACGTTCAAGCACCTGCTGCGGCGGCAGGTTGCCGTCGATCATCTCGATGCTGGAACGATGGCGCATGATCTCCTCGACCGCCCTGTCCCCGAGATCGAGCGCGCCGAGGATGCGGTCGCGGTCCTCCTTTTCGACGACGCCCTCGGAGTGGCCGAGCTGGACCGCACCCATGATCTCCTCGCGCACGGCGAGGATGTGGCTGCCGGGGTCGGTGCGCACGCCGAAGATGCGCAGGATCCCGCGGACGAGCGCGCGGACAGCGGTCACGACCGGCGCGAAGACGAGCACGATGACGCGGATCGGGGACGCGACGCGCGCGGCGGCGGCCTCGGCGTTGGTGATGGCGTAGGTCTTCGGCAGCACCTCGGCGAAGATCAGCACCAGAAGCGTCATCACGAGCGTCGCGAGCGCCACGCCCGACTCGCCGAAGAGCCGGGTGAAGAGCGCCGTGGCGAGCGAGGCCGCGAGGATGTTGACGAGGTTGTTGCCGAGCAGGACCGACCCGATCAGGCGTTCGTTGTCCTCGGTGATGATCAGCGCGCGTTCGGCGCCCCGGTCTCCCTTGTCCGCACGCGACCGGAGCTTGCCCCGGGACGCCGCCGTCAGCGCCGTCTCCGAGCCGGAGAAGAATGCCGAGAGGACCAGCAGGGCGAGAATGGCCCCCGAGCTGATCCAGAAGGCCGTGTCGAGAAATGACGTTGGGGTTTCCATTGACCTGACGGCGCCTGTTCAGGCGCGGTTATGGGCATCCCGGCGGCTCGAATCAAGGGCGCGCGGGTTTCACCGCCCGCGGAACAGCCCGCCGAGGATTCCCCGCACCAGTCGCCGGCCCGTCGTCCCGCTCAGTTCCTTGATCACGGCCTTCGACAGGGCGCCGCCGAGGCTTTCGGGGTCGCTCCGGCGTGGTGACGCGGTCGTCCGCGTGCCGGTGTAGCGTTCGGCGCGCGAGTATTCCCGCACCCGCAGCTCCTCCTCGGCCTTCTCGCGCTCGGCCTCTTCGGCTTCGGCCGCGGCAGCCGCGGCACGGGCCGAGAGGATCTCGTGCGCGCTTTCCCGGTCGCGGAGCGTTTCGTACTTCCCGGCTATCGGCGACGCGGCGACGACGCCGGCCCTTTCGGCCGGCGCGATGGGTCCCAGTTGCGACGACGGTGGGCGGATGAGCGTGCGCTCCACGATGCCGGGCGCGCCCTTCTCGTCCAGCATCGAGGTGACCGCCTCGCCCACGCCGACCTCGCGGATCGCGGTTTCCGTATCGAAGCGCGGGTTCGACCGGTAGGTCTCGGCGGCCCGGCGAAGCTGCTTCTGATCGCGGGCGGTGAAGGCGCGCAAGGCGTGCTGCACGCGGTTGCCGAGCTGGCCCAGCACATCCTCGGGAATGTCGTCGGGGTTCTGGGTGACGAAATAGACGCCGACGCCCTTCGACCGGATCAGCCGCGCGACCTGCTCGACCTTGTCGACAAGCGCCTTCGGCGCATCGTCGAAGAGAAGGTGCGCCTCGTCGAAAAAGAAGACGAGCCGGGGCTTGTCCGGATCTCCCACCTCGGGAAGCTCCTCGAAGAGCTCCGACAGCAGCCACAGGAGCGTGGTGGCGTAGAGCCTCGGCGATGACATCAGCCTGTCGGACGCCAGGATGTTGATGCGGCCGCGGCCATCGACATCGGTGCGCAGGATGTCCGAGAGCTCGAGAGCCGGCTCGCCGAAGAACCGCGCGCCGCCCTGGTTCTCGAGCACGAGAAGCTCGCGCTGGATCGCGCCGACCGAGGACGTCGCGACATTGCCGTAGCGCAGCGACAGCGCGTTCTGGTTCTGGCCGACCCAGACCAGAAGCGCCTGGAGATCCTTCAGGTCGAGAAGCGGCAGCCCCTCCTCGTCGGCGACGCGGAACGCGATGTTGATCACGCCTTCCTGCGCGTCGGTCAGCCCGAGCATCCGCGAGAGCAGGAGCGGCCCCATTTCGGCGACCGTCGTCCGGATCGGGTGGCCCTGCTCGCCAAACAGGTCCCAGAACGTGACCGGAAAGGCGGCGTAGGCGTAGTCGGAGAACCCGATCGTCCCGGCGCGTTTCATGAAGGCGTCATGCAGCTTGAAGCCCTCCGAACCGGCCCGCGCGAGCCCCGAGAGGTCCCCCTTCACATCGGCGAGAAAGACCGGCACCCCCGCCGCAGCGAAGCTTTCGGCGAGGATCTGCAGCGTCACGGTCTTGCCCGTTCCGGTGGCCCCCGCGATCAGTCCGTGCCGGTTGGCGTATTTCAGAAGAAGATGTTGCGGGGCGGCGTGGTTCTCGCCCCCGCCGCCCAGGAAAACCGTACCTGTCGCCACCCGCACGTCCTTTCGTCACTTTGAAATCGCCGTCAAAATACAGTGTTAACTCTTTTGCGCCAGCCTGCTCCTTGTCCCGACGGACATTGGTGTCCGGACGGATTTCCTCCCTGACGGACTGGCCGCGCCGGCTTTCGGCGCGGCCTTTTTTCCACCCTCAAAGCCCTTCAACTTGGCTGTTGACGGTCACGGGCAAAGCGACTAGCGTTCGGCTCAATAACTAAGTCGGCCAGTCCGGCAGGGAGAACAAATTCGAAAAAGGGTCCTTCGGGGCCCTTTTTTTCATGCGGTATCGGCGCGCCGCCGCCAGCGGGAAATTGGCCCCCTGACACTTGCGCGGCACCGTGTTAAGCCCCTTCGAAAGAAGCAGATCGAACAAAGCGAGAGCCTCATGCGCGCACACGCCCTTCCCTTCCTCGCAGCACTTGCGATGGCCGCGATCGGCCCGGCATTCGCCCAGTCGACCGGAGAACCCGCGCCGGCCGAGGACGGGGTGCAACCCGGCGACGGCATCAGCCTCGGCGAGCCCGTGCAGGATGACGGCGGCATCGGAGCACCCTACGTCCGGGAGGAATTCGGCGACTGGGATCTTCGCTGCGTCAGGACCGAGGGCGGCAACGACCCCTGCCAACTCTACCAGTTGCTGGAGGATCAGGGCGGCAACGCGGTGGCGGAGATAAGTGTCTTTCCGCTGCCCGAAAATCAGCAGGCCGAGGCAGGTGCGACGATCGTGACGCCGCTCGAGACGCTGCTCACGGAGCAGCTGACGCTGACCGTCGACAGCGGCCAGGCCAAGCGCTATCCCTTCACTTTCTGCACCCAGATCGGCTGCATCGCCCGGATCGGCCTGCTTCCCGAGGAAGTCGACCAGTTCCGCCGCGGCGCCAGCGCGATCATCAGGATCGTACCCGCCGCGGCCGCGGACCAGCAGGTGACGCTGGACGTGTCCCTGAGCGGCTTCACCGCAGGCTTCAACGCGGTGCAGGAGTCGAACGAAGCCGCCACGGAAAACTGACGACGGACCTCAGAGCTTTCGGAGCGCGAGCACGGCGTTGAGCCCACCGAAGGCGAAGGCGTTGGAGAGCACCACGTCGACCTGCGCCTCCCGCGCCACGTTTGGCACGACGTCCAGAGCGCATTCCGGGTCGGGCTCCTCGTAACCGATGGTCGGCGCGACGACGCCGTCGCGCACCGCCATGATGCAGGCCAGAAGCTCCACCGCGCCCGTGCCGCCGATGAGGTGACCGTGCATGGACTTCGTCGACGAGATCATCAGCCTGTCGGCGTGATGCCCGAACGCATCGGCGACGGCGGCGCATTCCGTCTTGTCGTTGGCGAGCGTGCCGGTGCCGTGGGCGTTGATGTAGCCGACGTCGTCGGGATTGATCCCGCCATCCCTCAGGGCGCCCGAAATCGCCCGCGCCGCGCCCTGTTTCGACGGCATGACGATATCGGCGGCGTCCGAGGTCATCGAGAACCCCGCGACCTCCGCCAGAATGTCCGCTCCCCGCGCCCTGGCGTGCTCCATCTCCTCGAAGACGAACACCGCCGCGCCCTCGCCCTGAACCATGCCGTTCCGGTTCGCCGAGAATGGGCGGCACGCATCGCGCGACATCACGCGGAGACCTTCCCACGCCTTGACGCCGCCGAAGGTGAGCATCGACTCGGAGCCGCCGGTCACCATGACCCGCGAGGCGCCCGAGCGGACGAGGTTGAAGGCCTGTCCCATCGCGTGGTTCGACGAGGCGCAGGCCGTGGCGACGGTGAAGGTCGGCCCCTTGAGATTCCACTGCATCGAGACGTGGCTCGCGGCGGCGTTGTTCATCAGTTTCGGCACGACGAAGGGATGGACGCGGTTCTTCTTCTCCTCGTAGACCGCGCGATAGTTGTCGTCCCACGTGTTGACACCGCCACCGGCTGTCCCGAAGACCACGCCCGTCTCGGCCGCGAGCTGTCCCGTGAACTCGAGTCCCGCCTGTGCCAGCGCTTCTTTCGCAGCCAGCATGGTGAATTGCGTGAACCTGTCGTAGAGCGCCTGCTGCTGCCGGTTGAAATGGGCGTCGGGATCGTACCCGTCCACCTGCCCGCCGATCTGGATCATCAGGCGGTCGACGTCGCGGATGTCGAGCGGACCGATCCCGCAGCGGCCCTCGCGCATCGCTTCCAGTGTCATGGGGACCGTGTGGCCGAGCGGATTGATCGTCCCCGCGCCGGTGATGACGACGCGCTTCATGCTTTCTGATCGGCCACCAGCTGTTCGACGGCCTTCACGATGGCCGCGACCGACGAGATGTCGAAGCCGGATTTTTCCGGCTCGTTGGCATTGAACGGAACCTGGATGTCGAAGGACTCCTCGATCGCGAAGATCGACTCCACGAGGCCGAGACTGTCGATGCCTAGATCCCCGAGCGTCTGGTCCATGGAGACGTCGGACGGCTCGAGAACCGCCTGCTCGGCGATGATTTCGATGACCCTGTCCTGGACGCTGTCTGCCATGTGTAGCCCGTTTCCGATGCGCCTGTCATTTAGTCACTGTCGGAGGACTTTGAAACCGCTTTCTGCAGCGCCCTGACCTCGCGCACCAGCCTCGGCAGGCGGCGCAGCGCCTTGTAGATTTCGGTGTGCTGGTCCATCCGGACCGCTGGGTAGCCCATGACGAATCTGCCGGCGGCCACGTTCGAGGCCACGCCGCTGCCGCCGCTGATGACTGCGCCGTCGCCGATGGTGAGATTGTCCGCCACCGCCGCGCGCCCGCCCACGACAACATGGTCGCCAAGCGTCACCGACCCGGCAAGTCCGGACATCCCGCAGAGCAGGCAGTTGCGGCCGATCACGCAGTTGTGCCCGATCTGCACGAGGTTGTCGATTTTCGTGCCGTCTCCGATGCGGGTCGCCCGGACGGTGCCGCGGTCGACTGCGGAATTTGCCCCGATCTCCACGTCGTTCCCGATGACGACGGAGCCGAGAGAGTGGATCCGGAGCCATGGCTGGAGGGCTGCGCCCTCGGGGGACTCCATCGTCTCCCGTGCGGTCTCTGCCCCCGATTTCTCGGCCGTGACGAAGGAGAAGCCGTCCCCGCCGATGACTGCGTTGGGCTGCGCGATGAACCTGCCCCCGATCTCCACGCCATGCCCGATCCGGACGCCCGCCAGCAGCAGCGCATCATCGCCGATCACCGCGCCACGCTCCACCGTCACGTGCGACGCGATGCGCGCGTTGCCGCCGATGCGGACGTCAGGACCGATGACCGCGAAGGGACCGATGGCGGCGTTCGGACCGACGACCGCAGAGGGGTCGATCACCGCGCCGGGATGGATCCCGCCGGCGATGTCGGGACCCGGATCGAAGAGCTTCGAGAGGCCGGACATGGCGACCCGCGCGCGCGGCACCAGAACCGCGGCCTCAAGCCCCGCGGCCTTCCAGTCGACGCCCGCAAGCACCAGCGCCGCCCGCGCGTGGGTTCCCGGCAGGTCGGCCGCGAATTCCGGGCTCATCGCGAGGGCGAGCTGGTCGTCGCGCGCCGACACCGGCTCGGCGGCACCGCTGACCTCGATCGCGCCGTCGCCGTCCAGCTCGGCGCCAAGCGCCGCCGCGATCTCCGAGAGAGAGAATGCCATAGTACTGCGCCCCGTATTATCGGGGCGCAGGTTTATCCTCGAACGGCCCGGAGCGCTACCCCGGCATTCCGGAGCGCGTCCCAGATCCTCGCGTCACGGCCGTAGAAGTCCCGGCGGAATTCGACGCCGTCTTTCGCGGTGGTGAATGCGGTCCGATAGACCAGGTGCACGGGCACGGAATCCGTCAGCTCGATCCGGGTCTGGCGGCCCGTCGCGAGTTGCCCGTCGAAATACGGCTTCGGATTCGACATCTGCGGGCCGAGAAGCTGGTAGGCGAACTCGAACGGGTCGTTGAGACGTATACAGCCCGACGAGTAGGCCCGCACCTCGCGCTGGAAGAGGTTCTTGGCGGGCGTGTCGTGGAGGTAGATCGCATGCGGGTTCGGGAACATGAACTTGACGAGGCCGAGCGCGTTGAGATCCCCCGGCGGCTGCCGGACGGTGAACGGGAAGGTCCGTTCGGTGTATTGCGTGAAGTCGATCTCGTCGCGGCTGACGACCCGGCCACGCGCATCGATGAGCTGCAGGTATCGGGCGGCGTAGGGATCCTGCTGGAACTTCGGAAGGTAGTCCCGTCCGAGGATCGAGCGCGGCACGGTCCAGTCCGGGTTCAGCTCCATGTATTCCATCTCGTCGGAGAACTCCGGCGTCCGCTTGTCGGTCAGCCGTTCGCCGACGACCGCCTTGGTCTCGAAGGTCACCTTGCCGTTGTCGACGATCTGCGCCCGAAAATCGGTCAGGTTGACCCAGATGTGCCTTTTGCCGAGCCCGTCGGGGTGGTTCATCCAGCGCTCGCGCTCCATCGCGACGATGATCTGCGACAGGCGGTCCTCGACCTGCCTGTTGAGTTCCCCGAGCGTCCCCGGTCCGACGACGCCATCGGCCGTCAGGCCATGGTCGATCTGAAAACTCTGGACGGCCTTCTGCATGGCGCCGTCGTAACTCGCCGCGGCCGTGCGCGGGAGATAGCCGATGCGGATCAGCCGGTTGCGCAGGGAGACGACGTCATTGCCGGCATCGCCGGGCCGAAGCGTCCGGCCAGCCCGCACGGGCTCGCCCCAGCCGCCCTGACCGAGCAGCCGCTCGAACTTCATCTTCTCCTTCATGAGCCGGGCGTATTCCTGCGACTGAGGCGGCAGCGCGCGCAGGAAGGCCCGCGGCGTCGACTGCGAGAACGCCCGCAGGAGCCCCGCGCGGCTGCGCAGCGGCACCTCGCGCTTTATGTCGGCGTCGATGCTCGAGGGCACGACCACGCCTGTCTGGATATCGCGGGCATAGCGGACGAACATGCGGCTCAGGTCGACCTCGACCCGCCCCCTGTCGCGCTCGGTTCGGATCGACCGCACCGCGGCCTCGATGGCGTCGGGCGAGTAACGCGCGGAAGGAAGCCCGTGCGCGTCCGCGTCCGCGACCGCGGAGATGAAGTCGCGCAGCCGCTGCCGGTCGTCGCGGCCATTGCCCGTCCAGATCGGCTGGTAGCCGGTCTCCCGGTAGAAGGCGGCGACATCGGCGTCCCGCGCCGCTGCCTCGGCAACCGCCTGTTTGAAGGCCGTGACCTGGGCAATGGCCAGAGACGGCTGGAATACCAGCGTCGCCGCGGTCAGAACAGCCGCGAAATGAAACAGGAATGATCGGGAAAGGCGTATCGGCAACATTTCAAATTCAATCCTCAAGACGAACCCCCGTCAGCGCGGTATCAGTATCTCGGCAAATCGGGGCAGCGAGTCCATTCACTTTTTCCGTGTTCAGCACGCCCTTGTCGCCGAAATGCCACGCACAATGCGCAGCGAACACCGTGGAAGAGACCATCGGAATTGAGCAAGATCCCGCCGACCCGGCGGCATTGTTGAGATGCAATCGATCAATCGCCTTGGACTAGGGCAGGACATATGCCATAACCACCAAGCGCCTGGGGACGAGGCAAATGAGCGGACTGCGGTCCGAACCGTAGTCGCCAAAGAAAGCGACGGGACGCACAGGGACTTATGCGA
>CAZPOK010000051.1:0-17008 GCA_964587905.1 uncultured Rhodobacterales bacterium
CAGTCGACGAGCCGGGTGATCCTGCTCACCGATTCCAACAGCCGCGTGCCGGTCACGATCCAGCCCTCCGGACAGCGCGCGATGCTGATGGGCGACAACTCGTCCCTGCCGCTCGTCGAATTCGTCGAGGATCCGGGCGAGGTGAGCCCGGGAGACCGGATCATCTCGTCGGCGAACGGGGCGGTATTTCCGGCCGGCCTTCTCGTCGGGCAGGTTGTCCTCGGCACCGACAACCGCCTGCGGGCGCGGCTTGCCGCCGACTATGCCCGACTGGAATTCCTCAGGGTCCTCAGAAGCGGCGGTCCGCCGCCCATCGACCAGCCCGGACAGCTCATCGTTCCGGCCGATCCGCCGGAGACGCCGATGCCGGCGGCCGGGATCATCGCCGGGGAGGACAGCGCCGATGGCTGAATCGCTGGGCGTGCAGCGCGTCATCTGGCGGTTTGCCTTCGTCGGCGTCGCCACGCTCATAGCCTTCGTGCAGCTCCTGCCGCTCGGATCCGGTTCGGGCGGGCTGCCGGGCCCGGACCTCATCGCGCTGTTGGCGATCGCCTGGGTCCTGCGCCGGCCGGATTTCGTTCCGATCGGTCTGATCGCCGTGGTGATGCTCGTCGCCGACTTTCTGTTCATGCGTCCGCCGGGGCTCTGGGCGGCCATCGTCGTGCTCGGGACGGAATTCCTGCGGGTGCGCGAGCAGGGCCTGCGCGATCTGCCGTTCCTCGTCGAATGGGGGCTCGTCGCGGGCGTGCTGCTGGCGATGACGCTGGGCGAGGCGCTCGCGCGTCTCGCGTTCACGGTGGATCAGCCATCCCTGGGCTTGACGCTGATCCATCTTATCCTGACGATACTCGCCTATCCCGTGGTGGTGGGCGTGACCGCCTTCGCCTTCGGCCTGCGCCGGGCCGCGCCGGGCGAGGTCGACGACATGGGACGCCGTCTATGAAGCAGTCGCCGAAGGACATCGAAGAGAGCACGCGCAGGATCTCGCGCCGCGCCATGGTCGTGGGCGGAGCCCAGCTTGCCTTCATGGGGGCGCTCGGGCTGAGGATGCGCCAGCTCCAGATCGACGAGGCCGAAGAGTACAGGCTTCTCGCCGAGGAGAACCGGATCAACATGCGCCTGATGCCCCCGGCGCGCGGGCTCATCTTCGACCGTAACGGCGTCATCGTCGCGGACAACTCGCAGAATTACCGGATCATCATCGTCCGCGAGGACGCCGGCGACGTGGACGAGGTGGTGGCGAAGCTCCGCGCGCTCATCGACCTCGACGAGACCGAGCTCGAACGCGCGCTCCGCGAGATGAAGCGGCGGAGTCCCTTCGTTCCCGTCACCCTCGCTGACCGCCTGTCGTGGGAGGACTTCAGCCGCGTCGCGGTGAATGCCCCGGCGCTGCCCGGGATTTCGACCGAGGTCGGCCTTTCCCGCTATTACCCGATGGGACAGGATTTTGCCCATGTCGTGGGCTACGTGGGCCCCGTCAGCGACTACGACCTCTCCAAGATGGAAGACCCCGATCCGCTGTTCCAGATCCCGCGCTTCCAGATCGGCAAGCTCGGCGTGGAAGCGCGGCACGAGGAGCTTCTGCGTGGCAAGGCCGGCACCCGGCGGATCGAGATCAACGCCGCGGGGCGGGTCATGCGCGAGCTTGGCCGGGACGAGGGGATTCCGGGCGCCGATATCCAGCTTACCGTCGACTACCGGCTTCAGAACTTCATCAAGGAGCGGCTCGCAGGCGAAAGCGCCGCGGTCGTCGTCATGGACGTCGAGACCGGGGATCTCGTCGCCTGCGCGTCCTCGCCGTCCTACGACGCCAACCTCTTCGTTCGCGGCATCTCGTCGCCCGATTACCGCGGTCTGCTCGAGGACAAGTACCGCCCGCTCGCCGACAAGACCGTGCAGGGCACCTATCCGCCCGGCTCCACCTACAAGATGGTCACCGCCCTCGCCGCCCTTCAGGACGGCAAGATCACGCCGGACGAGACCGTCTGGTGCCCGGGCCATTACCGGCTCGGCAACCGACGGTTCCACTGCTGGAAGCGCGGCGGGCACGGCTGGACGGACTTCAACAAGTCGCTCGTCGAAAGCTGCGACGTCTACTACTACGATGTCGCGCAGCGGGTCGGCATCGACCGGATCACCGAGGTGGCGAACCAGCTCGGAATCGGCGTGCGCCACGAGCTTCCGATGTCCGGGATCGCCGAGGGGCTGACGCCGACACGCAAATGGAAGGAACTCCGCCGCGGCGAGCGCTGGCAGCAGGGCGACACGCTCAACTCGACGATCGGGCAGGGCTTCGTGCTGGCCTCGCCGCTTCAGCTCGCCGTGATGACGGCGCGCCTCGCCACCGGCAAGGCCGTCTCGCCGCGCCTAGTGAAGTCCATCGATGGCGTCGAGGTTCCCGTCGAGACGCATGAGGCGCTGCCCTTCGACCGGCGCTGGTTCCGCCTGATCGACGAGGCGATGCACGAGACGTCGAACGGCCGGCGCGGCACGGCCTGGCGCTCGCGGATCGTCGCCGAGGGGATGGACATGGCGGGCAAGACCGGCACGAGCCAGGTCCGCAATATATCCGCGGCCGAGCGCGCCCAGGGCGTGTTCCGCAACGAGGACCTGCCCTGGGAGCGCCGCGACCACGGCCTCTTCGTCTGCTTCGCACCCTTCGACAGACCGAAATACGCCTGCTCGGTCGTCGTGGAGCACGGCGGCGGGGGGTCTTCGGCGGCCGCGCCGGTCGGGCGCGACGTGATGCTCTTCGCGCTCTACGGAGGCCTGCCGCCGATCGAGGCCTATCCGTCGGACCAGCGCGAACGCATCAAGACCATGCTGAGCGAGCTTCGGCTCATCGAACCGGTCGCTCCCGGACCGGTGCGGAGCCGCGCGTGAGCTATCTCGAATACACCGTCCGGACCGTTCCGACGGGGCTCCGCAAGGTGCTCTACCTGAACTGGCCGCTGGTCATCCTGCTCACGGCGGTGGCCTCGATCGGGTTCCTGATGCTGACCTCGGTCGCCGGGGGGGATTTCGGCCGCTGGGCCGAGCCGCAGATGATCCGCTTCGGCCTCGGCCTGGGCGTGATGTTCTTCGTCGCCATGGTGCCGATCTGGTTCTGGCGCAATGTCGCGGCGCTCGCTTACGGTCTGTCGATCCTGCTGCTTCTCTTCGTCGAGTTCTTCGGCGTGGTCGGGATGGGCGCGCAGCGCTGGATCGACCTCGGCTTCATGCGGCTCCAGCCCTCCGAGGTCACGAAGATCACCCTCGTGATGGTGCTCGCGGCATATTACGACTGGCTCGACGTCAGGAAGGTGTCGCGTCCGCTCTGGGTGATCATCCCGGTCCTTCTGATCCTGCTGCCCACGGGCCTCACGCTGATCCAGCCCGACCTCGGCACGGCGATCCTGCTCGTCGCGGGGGGAGGCATCGTGATGCTCGCCGCCGGCGTCTCGTGGTGGTACTTCGGCGCGGTCGTGGGCGCGGGCGTCGGTGCGGTCACCGCGGTCTTCTCCTCGCGGGGCACGCCCTGGCAGCTCCTCAAGGACTACCAGTACCGCCGCATCGACACCTTCCTCGATCCCTCCCAGGACCCGCTCGGCGCGGGCTACCACATCACCCAGTCGAAGATCGCGCTCGGCTCGGGCGGGATCTCGGGGCGCGGCTTCATGCAGGGAACCCAGTCGCGGCTGAACTTCCTTCCCGAGAAGCACACCGACTTCATCTTCACCACGCTCGCCGAGGAATTCGGCTTCGTCGGCGGCATCTCGCTCCTTGCGCTCTACGCGCTCATTCTCTTCTTCTGCATCGCCGCCGCGTTGCAGAACCGCGACCGGTTCTCCTCGCTGCTCATCGTCGGGATCGCGGCCGCGTTCTTCCTCTACTTCGCGGTGAACATGTCGATGGTCATGGGCCTCGCCCCCGTCGTCGGCGTGCCGCTGCCGCTCGTCAGCTACGGCGGCTCGGCGATGCTCGTCCTCATGGCGGCCTTCGGGCTCGTCCAGTCCGCTCACGTCCACAGACCGAGGAACAGATGATCAACGTCCTCTTCGCCGCCCGCCCGGATCGCTGGGAACAGTACCGCCACGTCCTCGCCGACGCCTTCGCCGAGAAGGGCCTGGAGGTCGATCTGCGACAGGATCTCCCGCCGGACGAGGTCGACTACATCGTCTACGCCCCCAACAGTGCCGTGCAGGACTTCCGCCCCTTCACCCGCGCGAAGGCCGTTCTGAACCTCTGGGCCGGCGTCGAGAACGTCGTCCACAACGAGACGCTGGCGATCCCGCTCTGCCGGATGGTCGAGGAAGGACTGACCGAGGGCATGGTCGAATGGGTGACGGGCCACGTCCTGCGCCACCACCTCGGCATCGACGGCTTCCTCGCCCGCCAGACCGGCGAGTGGAGGCCGGCCTATCCGCCGCTCGCACGGGATCGACGGGTCGCGATGCTGGGGCTCGGCGAACTCGGGTCGGCCTGCGCGACGGCGCTGGCGGGCCTGAACTTCCGCATGTCGGGCTGGAGCCGGACCCTCAGGACGATCGAGGGGGTGGAGACCTTCTCGGGCGACGACGGGCTCCGCTCGGTGCTCTCCGGGGCCGAGATCGTCGTCCTTCTCCTGCCGCTCACGCCGGAGACGGAGAACCTCCTCGACGCCTCTCGCCTCGCGCTTCTGCCGTCGGGCGCCGTGATCGTCAATCCGGGGCGGGGTCCGCTGATCGATGACGATGCGCTCCTCGCCGCTCTAGACGCGGGCCATATCGCCCACGCGACGCTCGACGTCTTCCGGGAGGAGCCGCTGCCGCCCGAGCATCCGTTCTGGGCGCATCCGAAAGTGACGGTCACGCCGCACGTCGCCTCGGAGACCCGGCCGAAGACGGCAAGCCGGAGCATCGCCGAGAACGTCCGCCGCGGCGAGGCGGGCGCGCCCTTCCTCCACGTCGTAGACCGCGCCCGCAGCTACTAGGCGGAGCGACGTCTGCGCCAGCCTTCCGGCTCTTTCATCTCGGGGAAAATACTCCGGGGAGCGCGAGGGGCAGAGCCCCTCGCATCGGTCGCCCGCGGCAGCGGGCGACCTCTATTCGCCGGCGTCCTTGTAGCTCACCGCCTTCACGTCGGCGTCCGGGTCCGACTTCTCGCGCCGCACCAGAAGCCGGTTCAGCGCGTTCACGTAGGCCCGGGCCGACGCCACGACGGTGTCGGTGTCCGCCGCCTGGCCCGTGACGATCCGGCCGTCCTCCTCCATCCGCACGCTCACCGTCGCCTGCGCGTCGGTGCCTTCGGTCACGGCATGCACCTGGTAGAGTTGCAGGTTCGCGTGGTGCGGGACGATCTGCGTGATCGCGTTGAAGGTCGCGTCCACCGGTCCGTCGCCCTGGGCTGTCACGCGTTCTTCCTTGCCGTCGACCGACAGGATCAGGTCGGCCGACTGCGGCGCCTCCGTGCCGCAGATCACGCGGAGAAACTTCACCTGGATCCGGTCATAGGCCTCGCCCGCCGCCTGATCGCGCATCAGCGCGTAGAGGTCGTCGTCGTAGACCTCCTTCTTGCGGTCGGCGAGCGCCTTGAAGCGCACGAAGACATCGGCCAGCTGATTGTCGGCGAGGTCGAAACCGAGATCCTTCAGCTTGGCGCGCAGCGCCGCGCGGCCCGAATGCTTGCCCATCACGAGGTTCGTGGCCTTCAGCCCGATGTCCTCGGGGCGCATGATCTCGAAGTTCTGCGGGTTTTTCAGCATGCCGTCCTGATGGATGCCGCTCTCGTGCGCAAAGGCGTTCTTGCCGACGATCGCCTTGTTGTACTGCACGGGAAAGCCCGACACCTCGGCCACGCGGCGCGAGATCTGCATGATCCGCGTGGAATCCACGTTCGTGTTCCACGGCATGATGTCGTTGCGCACCTTGAGCGCCATCACCACCTCTTCGAGCGCGGTGTTGCCCGCCCGCTCGCCCAGGCCGTTGATCGTGCATTCGATCTGCCGCGCCCCGCCCGCGACGGCGGCGAGCGCGTTCGCCGTCGCCATGCCGAGGTCGTTGTGGCAGTGCGTCGCGAAGACCACGTCCTCGGCGCCGTCGACCTCGACGATCAGCCGCCGGATCAGGTCGGCCGATTCGACGGGTGCGGTGTAGCCCACGGTATCGGGAATGTTGATCGTCGTGGCGCCGGCCTCGATCGCGATCCCGACCACGCGCTTGAGGTAATCCCACTCGGTCCGGGTCGCGTCCATCGGCGACCACTGCACGTCGTCGCAAAGGTCGCGGGCATGCGTCACCGTCTCGTGGATGCGCTCGGCCATCTCGTCCTGCGTCAGGTTCGGGATCGCGCGGTGCAGCGGCGAGGTTCCGATGAAGGTGTGGATACGCGGCGAGTTGGCGTGCTTTACCGCCTCCCAGCAGCGGTCGATATCCTTGAGGTTCGCGCGCGCGAGGCCGCAGATCGTTGCGGTCCGGCTCTGCTTCGCGATCTCGCGCACCGCCTCGAAGTCGCCTTCCGACGCGATCGGGAAACCCGCCTCGATGATGTCCACGCCCATTTCGTCGAGAAGTGCCGCGATCTCGAGTTTCTCTTCATGGGTCATGGTCGCGCCGGGGGATTGTTCGCCGTCGCGCAGCGTCGTGTCGAAAATCAGGACGCGGTCCTGGTCGATTGGTCTGGTCATGTGTCCGGTCTCTCTCTTGGTCCTTAGCTGATCCGGCGCTGTGTCACCCCTGAGCGGTCGCGCCGAATGGCACGCTCAGAGGCGGCTAAGGAGAAGGAGGTCGCGAAGGAGGCGCGCGGGGTGCGCGTCGCAGGGGGCGATATGGTCCTTCGTCGTCATGGGGAGGATCATACACGCGCGCCGGACGATCCCGCAACAGGGAAAGCGCGGGGAAATGCAGCCCGCCCGCAGGCGGTTCGCCATGGGGGTATCGCTGACAGCGAGACATGATCTGGCCAATCGATGTCTCAGGCGGATTTCGCGATTGAAGACGCCACGCCTCGCTTGCTACTTGGGTCACGAGGTGGAGGTGCCGGCGTGATATTGCATTGTGTCTTCTGCAGATTCCGGGCGGATGTGCCCCCGGAGCGCCGTCTGGACATCCTCGGTGAGCTGTCCGGTTTCGCTCTGTCGCTTGATGGCGTGGTGTCTTGCGACTTCGGGCCCAACCGTGATTTCGAGAGAAAATCCCAAGACTACAGCGATGGCTTCGTCATCAGGTTCTCGAACCGGAGAGCGCTCGACCGCTACGCCGATCATCCCGGGCACAGGGATCTGGGCCGTCGTCTTTGCGAGCTGTGCGTAGGCGGCGCCGAAGGCATTCTGGTCTTCGACCTCGAAACGAACCAGGGCACGGGCAGAAACTGATGCTTGAACCCGTGTCGTCGGAGATCCGCCCGGCGTTTGCGCCGTGTGGCCACCGCCGCCTCACGAAATCGCGCAATCCGCGCCAGGGTCGGGCGGCTCCGTTCCCGGGGCCACCGTTGGTGTGTAGTCGAACGCCGCGATACGCGCGCCGCCGTCGAAGGCCATGAAGAGCTGGTTCGCGCCGGGGCGGATGGCGATGCCCTCGGGATCGCGGCCATAGGCGATGAGCGGCGTCGTGCCCAGAAGACGTCCCCCGGAGTCGAATTCGAAGAGGCTGTTGGTGCCTTCCCAGTCGTCCACCACGAGGAGGTGACCGGTGCGCGGGTCGCGCGCGATGCCCTGCGGCTCGGTGAGCATCGGGAAAAGCGTGTGGCCGTCGATCTCGCGCAGGATCTCCCCCGCGTCGGTCATCCAGACGATCCGTGACGGATCGTCCTCCACCTTCACGATCAAGCCGTCGTCGTCGATGGCCATGCCTTCGGTATCCATCCGCGTGCCGCCCATCGCGAAGGGCTCGCCCAGCGGGGCGCCGTCGCGCGTGAGCCGCTGGTAGTTGCCGTAGCCGTCGCCGACGAGCAGCCCGCCGTCCTCGAGCGTGATCGCCTTGACGCGGAACAGGCCGGTGCCGAAGCGGCGCAGCTCGTGCCCGTCGAGCGTGACGAGGATGACCTCCGGCCCTTCGTTCGCGATCCAGAGGCCGCAGAAGTCGGGATCGTAGTCAAGGCTCGCAGGACGGTTGAGGTCGTAGAAGCCGCTGAGCTTCAGGTCGAGCGCCGAGGCGGGCAAGGTGACGGCCAGCCCAAAGAAGAGTGGCGGCAACAGTGCCGCGCAGCGCGTTGACTCGGACTCTGGACGTGGCGGGAACACCGGGGCGGTCCTTTCCGTTGCCCGAAAGGATGGGTCGGTATACCGCCGCGTCAACGGCAGCGATGCGAAAGGGGGCCTCGTGCAGAAGACGGCCATCGTCACCGGCGCGGCCCGCGGCATCGGCCGGGGCACGGCGGATCATCTCGAGGCGCAGGGCTGGCGCGTGGCGCGGCTCGACGTCGAGGCGGGCGAGGGGATCGTCGTCTGCGACGTCTCAGACGAGGCGTCGGTCGCGCACGCCTTCGAGGGTCTTGCGGACGTCATTGCGTCCGGCCTCGGCCTTCTCGTGAACAACGCGGGCATTGCGCATCCCTATGGCGGCCCCGTGGAGGACCTTGCCCTTGCCGACTGGAACCGTTGGATCGGCACCAACCTCACCGGCGCCTTCCTGATGACGCGCGCGGCGGTCCCGCACCTGCGGCGGGGGCGGGGCAGCGTCGTCAACATCTCCTCCACCCGCGCGCTGATGTCCGAACCCGGTTCGGAAGCGTACGCGTCTTCCAAGGCGGGCCTGATCGGCTTGACCCACGCGCTCGCGGTGAGCCTCGCCCCGGACGTGCGCGCCAATGCCGTCGCGCCAGGCTGGATCGTCACCCAGGACATCGAGCTGACGGGGGAGGACCATGCGCAGCACCCGGCGGGACGGGCCGGCACCGTTGAGGACGTCGCCGAAGCCGTCGCCTACCTGGCGACGGCGGGCTTCGTCACCGGCGAAGTGATCGTGCTCGACGGCGGCATGACGCGGAAGATGATCTACGCAGAGTGATCGGGCTTCTTCGCGACGAGGAAGGTCGCCTTCCGCTTGCCCGGTCGCCAGTCCTCGAGAATCTCGAACCCGGCCCGTTCGACGGCGCCGCGCAGGTCGTCGGAGGAAAAGACCTTCACCACCGGGAACAGCCCGAGCACCCGCCCAATCGTCAGGACAGGCCGCATGAAGCCCAGCCCGTCGGCCATGCACATCGTGCTCGAGATGAAGATGCCGCCGGGTTTCAGGAGCGTGTGGATCTTGCCGATGGCCGCATCACGGTCCCGCAGCAGATGCAGGAGCGAATGGCACATCACCACGTCGACGGACCCCTGCGGCGCCTCGAACTGGTCGATGCCGGCCTCCTCGAAGTCGACGTTCGTCGCGCCCGCCGCCTGCGCCTTCTCCCGCGCGATCCGCAGCATCTCGTGCGAGATGTCGAGCGCGCGGATGTGCGCTGCATGCGGCGCGTGTGCGATCGCCGTCGACCCGGTGCCGCAGCCGAATTCCAGCACCTCCGAGTCGGACGTCAGGAACTCCCGCGTGATCTCGAGCTTGCGATTATAGCTCGCCTCGTCGGGTACCTTCATCCGGGAGTACTTCCCCGCCAGCCTGTTCCAGAACCGCGCGTCAGGGTGCATCGCGTCCTCCGTCGATCAGTCCGAGTTCCGCGTCCGAGGCGATCCGGTCGTACTTGTCCCTGGGCGGCATCGGCCGCTCCGGCCAATCCGGCTCGAAGTCGAAGCTCGACCGGGTGCGTCCCTCGGGCAGCGCGCCGTTGCCCGCGCCCACGGCATAATCGTAGTAGAGCTTCACGATCTGCTCCGGCGTCACCTGTTGCGCCGCCGGATGAGCGAGGCAGGCCTCGCGCCACCGCGCGACGCGGGCATAGTCCTCCGTCTCGGGCAGCGCGAAGCCCTCGTAATGGTCGAGGAACCAGAACCGCATCATCAGCGGCGTGAACACCGCCTCGGCCAGCCCGAAGTCGTCGAACAGCCACGTGCCGCCCGGATTGTGCTGCCGCAGGAAATCGTCGAGCCACCGGTAGTGCGCCAGCAGCGCCTCGCGCATCTCGCCCGTCTTCGCCCGGTCCCGGTTCATCACCATCCGGTATCCCGCCATCCCGAACGGCCCTTCGCGCGTGATCATGAGCCGTTCGACCGCGCGTTCGTAGGGATCGGACCGCGCCACGGACGGCTCGCTGAACCGTTCCTCGAAATACCGCAGGATGACGAGGCTTTCCTTCAGCACGCGCCCCGTCTCGTCCTGCATGATCGGCAGCGCGGTGGTCCCGCGCGACAGTTCCAGAAGCCACGGCTCGCGCGGCTTCGTGATGTCGACGACGTGGAAATCGACGCGGTCGCGCAGGCCCTTCAGCTCCAGCAGGATCTCGACGCGCTGCGAGAAGGGACAGACGGGAATGTGGTACATGATCGGTTTGTCGGGCATGGCCGAGGCTTAACGCGATTGACGGCGGCTGTCACCGCGATAGCTCCCCGCCATGGACCGCGCACTCGTCATAGGCGCCTCGGGCGGCATCGGCTCGGCGCTCGCATCGGAACTCGCCGCCCGCGGCGCGGACGTCACCGGCCTCTCCCGCAGCGGGGACGGGCTGGACGTGACCGACCCGGCCTCGGTCGACCGCGTGCTCGGCGCGCTCGAGGGGCCGTTCGACACGATCCTCGTCGCGACGGGCATCCTCGCGCCCGAGGGTGACATGCCGGAGAAGTCCCTCGATGCCATTGACGCGAAGGACATGGCCCGCACGCTCGCCGTCAACGCCATCGGCCCGGCGCTGGTCCTGCGACACGCCCCCAGGCTTCTCCCGCGCGAGAGGCGGTCGGTCGTGGGCGTGCTCACCGCCCGCGTCGGCTCCATCGGGGACAATCGCATGGGCGGGTGGTATTCCTACCGTGCGTCCAAGGCCGCCGCGAACCAGATCGTCCACGGCGCGGCCATCGAGATCGGGCGCAAGCGGACGCACGCGGTGGTGGTCGCGCTCCATCCCGGCACGGTTGAGACGCCGTTCACGGCGGAGTACCCCGGTCACCGTAAGGTCGCGCCGGACCAGGCTGCCCAGAACCTTCTGAACGTTCTGGAACGCCTGAAACCGGAGAACTCCGGCGGCTTCTACGACTACGCGGGCGAGGCGATCGCCTGGTGACACGCCTCGTTCTCGTCCTCGGCGACCAGCTCACCCCGAAGATCCCGGCGCTCCGTCACGCCGACAGGACCCGCGATCTCGTCGTCATGGCCGAAGTCCTGGACGAGGCCACCTACGTCCCCCACCATCCCAAGAAGATCGCGCTCTTCTTCACCGCCATGCGCAAGTTCGCGGCTCGACTGGAATCGGAGGGCTGGCGCGTGGCCTACACAAGGCTCGACGATCCCGACAACGCGGGCAGCATTCCCGGCGAACTTCTCCGCCGCGCCGAGGAGACCGGCGCGCGGGAAGTCATCGCGACCGAGCCCGGCGAATGGCGGCTGATCGGCCTTCTGGACGACCTTCCGCTCCCCGTCACCCAGCACGAGGACGACCGCTTCCTCGCCTCCCACGCCGAGTTTCAGCGCTGGGCCGAGGGACGCAAGGAGCTTCGGATGGAGTGGTTCTACCGCGAGATGCGGCGGAAGAGCGGGCTCCTGATGGAGGGCGCCGCCCCCGCGGGCGGCAAGTGGAACTACGACCACGAGAACCGCAAACCCGCGCAGGGCGATCTCTTCCGCGCAGGGCCTCCGGCATTCGACCCCGACGAGACGGTCGAGGAGGTTCTGGCGCTGGTCGAGACCCGTTTCCCCGACCATTTCGGCACGCTGCGCCCCTTCCGCTTCGCGACCGACGCAGGCGGCGCGCAGCAGGCGCTCGACCACTTCCTCGCCCATCACCTCGCGGAATTCGGCACCTACCAGGACGCGATGCTGTCCGGCGACCGGTTCCTCCACCACTCGCTTCTCTCGGCCTACATGAACATCGGGCTTCTGGACCCGCTCGAGGTCTGCCGCCAAGCCGAGGCCGTCTGGAAAGAGGGCCGCGCCCCGATCAATTCCGTCGAGGGCTTCATCCGCCAGATCATCGGCTGGCGCGAATACATGCGGGGCGTCTATTTCCTCGAAGGCCCCGACTACCCCCGCCGCAACAGGCTCAACCAGCAGCGCAAGCTCCCCGCGCTCTACTGGGGCGGCGAGACGCGCATGAACTGCCTCGCCCATGCCGTCCGCCAGACCGGCGAAGACGGCTACGCCCACCACATCCAGCGGCTCATGGTGACGGGCAACTTCGCGCTTCTGGCGGGCGTCACGCCTGCGGAGGTGCACGAATGGTATCTCTCGGTCTACTGGGACGCGATCGAATGGGTCGAGGCGCCGAACACGGTGGGGATGAGCCAGTTCGCGGACGGCGGGATCGTGGGGTCGAAGCCCTATGTTTCGTCGGGCGCCTACATCGACCGGATGTCCGACTATTGCGGCGGCTGCGCCTATTCGGTGAAGACGAAGACGGGGCAGGGGGCCTGTCCCTTCAACCTGCTCTACTGGCATTTTCTCGACCGTCAGAGGCACCGGTTCCAGAACAATCCCCGCATGGCGCAGATGTACCGGACATGGGACCGTATGGAGGCCGACAAGCGCCGCACGATCCTGACGGAGGCCGGGCGGTTCCTCGACCGGATGTCGGCGGGCGAGGTCGTCTGAACATCCTTCCGCGGAACAGGCGGACCGCGGCGGGGTTCTCCACCCGGGACGCGCTGACGCGTCGGAGATGGAGAAAGCCATGATGAAGAGACTTGTCACAACCCTCGGCGCGGCGGTCGCGTGCGGCACCGCTCTTTTCGCGCAGGAAACGGACGCGCAGGAAACGGACATGACAACCGACGAGACGCGGATCGAGCTGTCCGCGGTTCCGCCGTCGATCATGGAGGCGGCGCGGAACGCGGTGGAAGTCGAATTCACCTACGCCCGCCTCGAACAGGAGCCGGGCGGTCTCACCTACGAGCTTGGCGGCAAGACCCCGGACGGCATGAACGTCGAGGTCGATCTTCTCGAGGACGCGACGGTCGAGGAGGTCGAGCGTCAGCTCCCCTCCATGGAGGACGTGCCGACCGAGATCAGTGACGCCGTGATGAGCGAATACCCCGGGTTCGAGGCGGCGCTGATCGAGGCGGTCGAGGTCAACGAGGAACTGCTCCGCTACGAGTTCGAAGGCATGGCGGACGGCGAAGA
Source organism: uncultured Rhodobacterales bacterium (assembly GCA_964587905.1). GTDB lineage: Bacteria > Pseudomonadota > Alphaproteobacteria > Rhodobacterales > Rhodobacteraceae > DAINOF01. Next base: position 13,158 of record CAZPOK010000051.1, read on the forward strand.
CCTGCTCCTCGAGGTGACGGTGCTGGGAAACATCCTGAGCACCTCCACGGAGGACTGAGCGGTCACGTATCCGCCCCTTTCGGTCACGTGAAGAAGCGGCCAAGTCAGGGCTGGCGAGCTGTTGTTCGGCAGGCCGTGTCGCGCCCCGAGCGAGACGACTAGCGGTCCACGAACTTGTTGAACCGGCTCGTGCCGCCTTCCGATGTCTCGTCCTGGTAGAGGAAGGCGAGTTTCCGGTCCTCGAAGATCTCGAAGAACGTGTCCCAGTCGATCTCCTCCAGCCGCTCCTCGGGCTCCTGAAAGTCGATCCTGAGAATGCCGCCGACATCGGCGGTCTCTTCAACCCGCGCGGGCCGTCCGCCCCGGCTCTCGGCCCATGTCCTGATCGTGTCGTGGTCGGTCGTGGTCTTGCTGTCGTGGTCGGTCATCGGTGTCTCCTCGATTGCTGCCGAGAGAACGCCGGACCGCACGCGCGAGGTTCCGCAAGACCGACCCTCGACTCTCTCCTTCAGGTTTTCTTCAAAAAGCGAGGGCGTGTGCTAGCGTCGTCCGACCGGGCGGGCGAGACTGCCGGATGCCGGATGCCGGATGCCGGATGCCGAATGTCGACGGGTCGGGTCATCGTCGTGTCGCTGACGCTGGCCCGCGCGACCATGGCGTTCCAGTTTCAACTCCTGCCGGCCAATCGCTCCGATCTATCTCGGCGAGATGGGACCCGGCTATGCCGCCTTCGGCGCGCGCACCGGCGCCAATCTTCTTCCCGGAGCCGTCGCCTCCCTTGCGAGCATCGTGCTCGTCGATGCGACCGAGGCCGCACCGATCGGGCTCGCAAACCTCCTGTTCCTCGTCGGCATCGCGCTCCGGGGCGTGTTTCGATTCTCGCAAGCCCAACTGCCACAGCAACAGCCGGTGGCGAGGTAGGACGACCTCACTCGGCCGGAGCGGTCTCCTCGGAGGGTTCCGGCGTCTCGGGCGCGGCGTCTCCGTCGCCACCGCCCTGGTCCAGCGCGCCGTCGACCCATGTCCCGCTCACCACGTCGCCGGAGGCGAAGCGGATCGTGCCTTCGCCCTGTCGCTTGCCGTCGACGAAATTCCCCTCGTAGACGTCGCCGTTCGAATAGGTCGCGACACCCATGCCGTTGATCTCGCCGTCCTGCCATTCGCCGGTGTAGGTGAAGCCCTCGGGCATCGTGATCGTGCCCTGCCCCTCGCGCTCGCCATCGACGAACTGGCCCTCGTAGACGGTGCCGTCGGCATACGTGGCCTTGCCCTGGCCGTGCCGCCTGCCGTCCTGCCATTCCCCCTCGTAGCGATAGCCGTCGGGATAGGTCATCACACCGTATCCGTGGTTCTTGGCATCCTTGAACGCGCCTTCGTAGACGAGCCCGTTGGCGTAGGTCGCCCGGCCCTCGCCCTCGATGACGCCGGCGACCCAGTCGCCCTCGTAGGTGTTGCCGTCGGGATAGACGATCCTGCCCGTCCCGTGGGCGAGGTCATTCTCGAATGTGCCCTCGTAGACGGAGCCGTCGGGATAGGTCACGCGGCCTTCGCCCTCGATCCGGCCATTCTGCCATTGCCCGACGTAGGTGTAGCCGTCGGTGCCGGTGAACGTGCCCTGACCGTGGCGCTGGTCGTCCCGGAACTCTCCCTCGTAGACGTCACCGTTGGCGTAGGTCACCATGCCGGTGCCCTGACGCTTTCCGTCCACGAAATCGCCCGTGTAGACATCGCCGTTGGGCTGGGTGAGCGTCCCCGTCCCGTTGATCTGGCCGCCCGCCCATTCGCCGGTGTAGGTGAGCCCGTCGGGCATGGTCAGCGTGCCCTGGCCTTCGCGCTGGCCGCGGACGAGGTCGCCTTCGTAGACCGCGCCGTCGGGGTACTCGATCCGGCCCTGGCCTTCCTTGATCCCGTTGGCCCAGGTGCCCTCGTAGACGTAGCCGTTCGGGCTCTCCATCCGGCCGAAACCGTCGTGCAGCGCGTCGCGGAAGCCGCCCTCGTAGCGCACGCCGTTGGCATAGACCGCCACCCCCTCGCCGGTGATCTGGCCCTCGGACCACTCGCCTTCGTAGGTGCCGCCGTCGGCGAAGGTGATCTTGCCCATCCCGTCGGGCTTGCCCGCGACGAACTCGCCCTCGTAGACCGAGCCGTTGGGAAAGCGCGCGGTGCCCATGCCGCGGATCTCGCCGTCGACCCATTCGCCGGAGTACTCGTAGCCGTTCGGCAGCCGGTAGGTGCCCTGGCCGTGCTGCTTGCCGTCCTTGAAGGTGCCTTCGTAGACGCCGCCGTCCTCGTACTGCTTCGTGACGACCGGATCCGACTGGCCGAGCGCGGCGAACGGCATGAGGGCGGCGAGCCCCAGCCCCCACGCATATCGAGAGACCGCTGTCTTCAGCATGTGAACCTTCAACCCCCGCTGCTCTGGTTCGGCCCGTTTCCGGGGCGCGGAGCCAAACCTAGACAAGCCCCGGACCCCCCGCAACGCTTTTTGCCCCTCACGACTTTTCCCCAACGCGTGTTCTGCTAAGACACCTTGGAACAGCAAGGATTTTCCGGATGGCCGAACGCTTCCGCCTGACGCTCGCCCAGCTGAACCCGACGGTCGGAGACTTCGCCGCGAACGCGCGCCTCGTCCGCGAATCCTGGGATGCGGCGAAGGCCGCGGGCGCGGACATGATCGCCTTTCCGGAAATGTTCGTCACCGGCTACCAGGTGCAGGACCTGCCCATGAAGCCTGCCTTCACCGCGCACGCGATGCGGGTGATCGAGGAGATCGCGCGCGATTGCGCCGATGGCCCCGCGATCGGGATCGGCGGGCCGTTCGCGGACGAGCATCATCTCTTCAACGGCTACTGGGTGCTCGAAGGCGGCAAGATCCGCGCCCGCGTCTTCAAGCACCACCTCCCGAACGACACCGTCTTCGACGAAGTCCGTGTCTACGACACCGGTCACATCGCCGGGCCCTACCGCGTCGGACCGCTCCGCATCGGGACGCCGATCTGCGAGGACGCCTGGTTCGAGGACGTGGCCGAGGCGCTGGCCGAGAGCGGGGCCGAGATCCTGCTGGTCCCCAACGGGTCGCCCTACTACCGCGGCAAGCAGGAGGTGCGTCAGACGCTCATGGTCTCCCGCACGGTCGAGACGGGCCTGCCGCTCGTCTACCTCAACCTCTCAGGCGGGCAGGACGATCAGGTTTTCGACGGCGCGAGCTTCGTGCTGAACCCGGGCGGACGGCTCGCCGTGCAGTGCCCGTTTCTCGAGGAAGGTCTCTACCACGTCGACTTCGAGGAGACCGGGAATGGCTGGCGCGCGGTCGAGGGGGCGAAGGCCGGCCTGCCCGACGAATGGGAGGCCGACTATCACGTGATGGTCGTGGCGCTGCGCGACTACCTCCGCAAGTCCGGCTTTTCGCACGTCCTCCTCGGGCTTTCCGGCGGCGTCGACTCGGCCATCGTCGCCACGATCGCCGCCGACGCGATCGGACCCGACAAGGTGCGCTGCGTGATGCTGCCCTCGCCCTTCACCTCCGAGCATTCGCTCGAGGACGCGGCGGAGGTGGCCCAGAACCTCGGTTGCAGGATCGACACCGTGCCGATCACGGGATCCTTCGAGGCGGTCAACGACGCGCTCGCGCCGGTCTTCGCAGGGATGGACGAGGACATCACCGAGGAGAACATCCAGTCGCGGCTGCGCGGCCTGATGCTCATGGCGCTCTCGAACAAGTTCGGGGAGATGCTGCTGACGACCGGCAACAAGTCCGAGGTCGCGGTGGGCTACGCCACGATCTACGGCGACATGTCGGGCGGCTACAACCCGATCAAGGATCTCTACAAGACCCGCGTGTTCGAGACCTG
>CAZPOK010000052.1:0-16801 GCA_964587905.1 uncultured Rhodobacterales bacterium
ACACGTCTTCCCAGAAGAACGGACGGGCGAAGAGCCACTTGCCGAAGACGACCTTCTCCCAGATCGAGCCGGTGATCATGATGGCGTAGAGGAAGCCGGTCTTCACGATGATCGACAGCGTCGCCGCCTCGTAGCCGTGCCCGGTCCACAGGTAGCGGACGACGAGGACGAGCGAGACCAGAAAGACGAGGAACTGCAGAGGCGCGAGGACACCCTGGACCAGGGTCCAGATCGTCGCGTCGCGCCGCGCGCGCTCCTCCTTCGTGTAGAGAGACGACCCCACAGGCCCCGTCACGGTCTGGTCAGTCATCCACGGCCTCCCGATGCTCGGCTTTCGCATCAGGTTAGCCCCCGGCTTCAGAAAGTGTCAACTAAAACTTACACCCATTCGACGGGTCAGTGACTCTCGTCAGGCGCGCGGACCGGGGTGGGAGCGGATCGAAAAATAGACGACAAGACAACTACTTGTGGAAAAGATGCGCGCGCTTCCACGGGGCGCTCACCCGCCGGTGTCAATTTGCTTTGACATTTTTAAGGCTCTGCCGGAGACTGTGCCCACGTCACGATCGCGGTGAGGTGCCGCGAGTTGCTACTTTGGAAGGCCAGCCATGGCGGACGGTACCGACAGAGCGACGCACATTCGCAGCGAGGCGGATGGCGGCACGGTAGAGACGCTGGCTTCAAGGGCGCTCGGCGCCCGCGGCTCGAAACGGGCGTCGGCCGCCTCGCTTCTCTCCGAACGGTTCCTCGACGAACTCGACGCCGCGGTGCGGAGCGCCGCGAGCGGTCGCCGCGCGGCTGTCGTCGCCGACATGCTGGACGCCGGCATCCGGCGCGAAGACATCGTCGACTTCTACATCCCCGAGGTCGCGCGCAGGATGGGGGCCGAATGGTGCGAGGACGGGCTCGGTTTCGCCGACGTTACGATCGGGGTCGCGCGCCTTCAGGGATTGCTTCGCGAGATCGCGGCCGAATGGTTCGACGGCGCGAGCCTGGAGCCCGATATGCCCGGACTGATGGTGATCGTCATGGCCGACGAATCCCACACCCTCGGGGCGATGGTGCTCCGCGCTCAACTCGCCCGCCTCGATGTGTCGGTGAAGCTCCTCGTCGGGCGAAGCGAAACGGAAGTCCTCCGCAGTATTGCGGGCGGGGATTTCGACGCCATATTGATATCAGCAGCGGTCGGCGAGCAAATTGCTACCCTGAAGGGCCTCGTGGAAAAGATCCGGGCCTCGACGGAGCGTCCGACGCCCATTGTCATCGGTGGATCGATCGTGACGAGAGAAGACGACATAAAGACCAGGACGAGTGCAGATCACGCGACCACGGATCCCGCGGAAGCCCTGAAGGCGTGCGGTCTGAGGGTTCCTCATGCAGGCGCAAGGCGACGCGCGACGGCGGAGTAGCCGATGAAGACGCCGCTAAGCATGGGGCCGACGCCGTGAGTTCCCGAGGTACGAAGTACTGGAACAGCGGCGCCATCCCTCTGATCGGGCCGGACGTGCTTGGCGATATCATCGCCAACGCCGCCGACATCGCAATCGTCATCTCCGACGTCGGACAGATCCTGAGCGTCATGGTGAACCCGCATCACGCCGGCTTCGGTCGTCTCGAGTCATGGGAAGGCCGCGACATCCGCGATTTCCTGACGTCGGAGAGCGTTCCGAAGCTGGAGCGCCGGCTCGCGGAAATCCTCGCGGGGGAGGGGCGCGGGCGCCCGATGGAGCTCAACCACTCCGACGAACTCGCCTGGGAATTCCCGATCCGCTACACGCTGCACCGCATCGGCCCCGACGGGACGCTTCTGATGCTCGGCCGCGACCTTCGGCCGATCGCCGAGATGCAGCAGCAGCTCGTCAAGGCGCAGATGGCGCTCGAGCGCGACTACGAGACGCAGCGCGAGTACGACACGCAGTTCCGGGTGCTGATGGAGGCAACCCGGGACGCCGTCGTCTTCGTGTCGCTCGGGAATGGCCGCATCCAGGAGATCAACTCGGCCGCGGCGGCCTTGCTCGGCTCCGCGCCGGACGACCTCAAGGGAGCGGTGTTCGCGCAGGAGTTCGAAGCGAAGCGCCGGGCCGAGTTCATATCGAGCCTGACCGCCTCCGCGATCGCCGAGACGACGAGCCCGGTCGAGCTTCAGTCGCGCCGGACGCGGCGCAGTCTTATCCTCACGCCCTCGGTGTTCCGGGCCGCGGGCGAGCGCATGCTCTTCGTCCGCCTCGAGAGCGCCGAGGAGATCGAACAGACGTCCGACGAGTTGAGCGAGAACCTCGCGGCCCTCTATCAGGGCGGGGTCGACGCGATCGTCTTCACCGACCGCGAGGGCGTCATCCGCGCTGCGAACGAGGCCTTTCTGAATCTGACCGACGCGGCGCACGTGACCGTGGTCAAGGGCAAGCCGCTGTCGGATTTCCTCGTGCGCGGCGTCGTCGACACCAAGGTGCTCATCGATAACGCGGCGCGGACGGGCCACATGCGTCTCTACGCGACGAAGATCGAATCCGAGTTCGGCAGCCAGGTCCCCGTCGAGGTCTCGGCGACCTATCTCGACGATCGGGCGAAACCCTCGATCGTCTTCGTGATCCGCGACGCCAGCCGCGCCGAGACGGTTCGCAAGTCCGGGGCGACCGTCACCGACGAGGGCGTCAAGAGCGTGATGGAACTCGTGGGATCCGCAACGCTCAAGGACATCGTGAGCGAAACGACCGACGTCGTCGAGAAGATGTGCATCGAGACGGCAGTGGAACTCACGAACAACAATCGTGTCGCCGCGGCCGAGATGCTGGGCCTCAGCCGGCAAAGCCTCTACGTGAAGCTCAGGAAATACGGGCTTCTGAGCAGGGATCCGGACTGACCGTCCCGCGTTGACCTGCCGGGGCCGAGAGAACCCGGAGAATTGATGTTCTGGCACTGGTCGTTCCCGGCCCTTGGGGCGCTTGTCTACATCGCGGCGGCCGTCACGGCGTTCCAGGCGATCCGGCGCGCCCGCACCCCGCAGGGAGCGGTCGGCTGGACGGTGTTCCTCTTCGCAATGCCCTACCTCGGGGTGCCGCTCTATCTCCTTTTCGGCTACGCGCGGGTGCAGTCCTACGCCGAGGCGCGGCGCGAGGCGGATGCCCGCATCCCGGACGGGTCCGCTGCGGCGATGGCGCCCGATCCGGCGCGGGCCGAGCGGCTTGCGCAGCTCGCCGCGGTTTCGTCTCATCCTCTCACCCGCGGCGCCGGCATCGAGCTGATCACGGATGCGGCAGACGCCTTCGACAGGATGTTCCGCGCCATCGAGGAGGCGGATCACTACGCGCTGGTCCAGTTCTACACGATCCGAAGCGACGAGATCGGAGAACGGCTCGCGCAGGCGCTGCTCCAAGCGGCCGGACGGGGGGTGAAGGTCCGCGTTCTCTACGACGCATTCGGATCGCTCTTCCTGTCGCGGCGCTATCTCCGGCGGCTGAACGCGGCGGGCATCGAGACGCGGGTCCAGCGCGGTCCGGCCCGGCCGCTCGGCCGCTTCGGGCTCAATTTCCGGAATCACCGGAAGATCGTCGTGATCGATGGCGACCACGCCTTCACCGGCGGGTTGAACATTGGAAACGAGTATCTCCGGGACTGGCGCGACACGCAGATCGAGGTGCGCGGGCCGCTGGTGGACCAGCTTCAGGCGCAGGTGGTGCAGGACTGGTTCTGGGTGTCGGGAGAGCGGCTGGAGGACGCGCTTCTCTGGGAGAGCGATCCCGACCCGGCGGACATGAACGGGCTCGTCCTCGGGTCGAGCCCGACCGATCCGCACGACAGCGGCGCACTCTATTTCGCCGCCCTCGCGAATACCGCGCGCAAGCGGCTCTGGATCGCGACGCCGTATTTCGCGCCCGAGCAGAGCGTGCTGGCCGCGTTGAAGCTGGCGGGATTGCGCGGGGTGGACGTGCGGATCCTGACGCCGGAGGTCCCCGACAGATGGACGCCCTGGCTCGCGGCCTTCGCCTTCTTCGACGAGGTGCACGCCGCAGGCTGCCAGGTCTGGCGCTACGACGGCGAGTTCATGCACCAGAAGGTCGCCCTGGTCGACGACGACATCGTGTCGGTGGGCACCTTCAACCTCGATATCCGGTCGTGTCTGCTGAACTTCGAGACCACCGTCGTCGTTGCCGACGAGAGGGTGGCGGGCGAGGTCGAGGCAATGCTGCGAAAGGACTTCGAGCGCTCGCACCGGCTCGAGACATCGCTGGCCGAGCAGAGGGTCTGGCTGCGCGGCGTCGCTCCGATCGCGAGATTGCTGGCGCCTCTGCTCTGAGCGACCAATTGTCCGGCTGTAAGGCGCACTGAACACTTGCCCGACTCAGAGTGTCAAGCTAACTTGACAACATGACTGTTGCAGACGCTTTACAGACCCGTCGGCTGCCCGAACCCTCGGCGCTTCTCGAGCTCATAAAGCCGATCACCTGGTTCCCGCCGATGTGGGCCTATCTCTGCGGGATCGTCTCCGCCGGGGTCTGGCCTGGCACCAACTGGTGGCTCGTCGTGCTGGGCGTCATCCTGGCCGGCCCCGTCGTCTGCGGGATGAGCCAGGCCGCGAACGACTGGTGCGACCGGCATGTCGACGCGATCAACGAGCCGAACCGGCCGATCCCCTCGGGCCGCGTGCCGGGCCGGTGGGGGCTCTGGGTGGCTCTCATCATGTCGGGGCTCGCTCTCGTCATCGGCTGGTTCCTCGGCCCGTGGGGCTTCGGAGCGACGATTCTCGGCGTCATGGCGGCCTGGGCCTATTCGGCGGAACCCGTGCGTCTCAAGCGATCGGGCTGGTGGGGGCCGGGGCTCGTCGGCCTGTCCTACGAGACCCTTCCGTGGTTCACCGGCGCCGCCGTGCTCGCGACGGGCGCACCCTCGGTCTACGTCGTCATCGTCGCCCTGCTCTACGGCCTCGGCGCACACGGCATCATGACACTCAACGATTTCAAGGCGCTCGAGGGCGACCGGCAGACGGGCGTCCGGTCGCTTCCGGTCGTCGTCGGTCCCGAGGTCGCCGCCAAGATCGCCTGCATCGGCATGGCGCTGCCGCAGATGGTGGTGATCGCGCTCCTGTTCATCTGGGACCGTCCCGTGCATGCGGTCGCCGTCTCCGGGTCTCTCGCGCTCCAGTTCTGGGCGATGGCCGTGATGCTGAAGGATCCGAAGGCGAAGGCGCCCTGGTACAACGCGACGGGCGTCACGCTCTACGTGGCCGGCATGATGGTCACGGCCTTCGCCGTGCGGTCGCTCGGGGGCTGAGATGGCGCTATCCTGGCTCCAGATCGTCCGGCTCGGCTTCGTCCAGATGGCGCTCGGGTCGATCGTGGTGCTGACCACCTCGACACTGAACCGTCTCATGGTCGTCGAGCTGGCGCTTCCCGCGGTGCTGCCGGGGATGCTGGTGGCGCTCCACTACGGCATCCAGATCACCCGGCCCAACTGGGGGTTCCTGTCCGACACGGGCGGACACCGCACGCGCTTCATCATCGGCGGCATGGCGGCGCTCGGCGCCGGCGCGCTCACCGCATCGGCGGGGATCATCGCGTTCGAGCAGAGCTTCGCCTACGGACTTGCCGTGTCGATATTCGCCTACGCGCTGATCGGGCTTGGCGTCGGCGCGGCGGGCACGTCGCTTCTCGCGCTTCTGGCCACCGCGACCGAGCCGGGCCGACGCGCGGCGGCGGCGACGATCACCTGGCTCATGATGGTGTTCGGCATCGCCGTGACGGCAGCGAGCGTCGGGGCCTTTCTCGACCCCTATACGCCGGCGCTTCTCGTCAGGATCGTGGCGGTGGTCGCGCTGGCGGCGCTCCTCGTGACCACGCTTGCGATCTGGGGCATCGAGCGCCGCGTCGCGGTCACCGTGGCGGTGCCCGAGAGGACTCGCTTCCGCGAGGGCCTCGCCGAAGTCTGGGCCGAGCCGCGGGCGCGGATGTTCACGATCTTCGTCTTTCTGTCGATGACGGCCTATTTCATGCAGGAACTCATTCTCGAGCCCTTCGCCGGCCTCGTCTTCGGCTTCTCGCCCGGGCAGTCGACCTCTCTCTCTGGCGCCCAGAACGGCGGCGTGTTCCTCGGGATGGTTCTGGTCGGCGTTCTCGCCACCGGGTTCCGCTTCGGCAGCCTGAGGAACTGGGTCGTCGCGGGATGCATCGGATCCGCCGCGGCACTTACCATAATCTCTCTTATCGGACAGACCGGCGTGCCGCTCCTCCTGCCGGCGGTCGTGCTTCTGGGCGTATTCAACGGCATGTTCGCCGTTGCCGCCATCGGCGCCATGATGGCGCTCGCCGGCGAAGGCCGGGAAAAGCGCGAAGGCACCCGCATGGGTCTCTGGGGCGCCGCGCAGGCGATCGCCGCGGGCTTCGGCGGACTGCTGGGCGCCGCCGCGGTCGACGCGATGCGCGCCGTGGTCTCCGATCCCTCGGCATTCAGCATCGTCTTCATGGCCGAGGCCGCTCTCTTTCTCGCAGCCGCCGCGATGGCCCTGCGCATCATGGACCGCTCCCCGGAGCGGTCCCTTCCCCGCCACCTCGTTCCCGGAGAATGAACATGCATTACGATGTCATCGTCGTCGGAGGCGGCCCGTCGGGGGCCACAGCGGCAGAGGATCTCGCGCGCGGGGGCCGAAAGGTCGCCCTCATCGACCGCGCGGGTCGGATAAAGCCGTGCGGCGGTGCGATCCCGCCGCGGCTCATCGCGGACTTCGACATCCCCGAAGACCAGCTCGTGGCCAAGATCAACACCGCGCGGATGATCTCGCCGACCCAGCGGCAGGTGGACATCCCGATAGAAGGCGGCTTCGTCGGCATGGTGGACCGGGAGCATTTCGACGAGTTCCTGAGGAAACGCGCCGCCGGGGCCGGGGCGCACCGCTACACCGGCACCTTCAAGCGCATCGAGCGCGACGCGGACGGCACCCACGTCGTCTACCGCGACAAGGCCAGCGGCAACGAAGCACGGCTCTCGACGACATACGTGATCGGCGCCGACGGGGCCCGGTCGGAGGTGGGGCGGCAGGAGGTGCCGGGCGGCGACAAGATCCCCTACGTCATCGCCTACCACGAGATCATCAAGGCCCCCGATCGTAACGCTCGCGATGGCGAGGCGCTGAATCCGCGGGCCTACGACCCCACACGCTGCGACGTGGTCTACGACGGGGAGATATCTCCCGACTTCTACGGATGGGTCTTCCCGCACGGACAGTCCGCGTCGGTCGGCATGGGGACCGGCATCGACGGGTTCGACCTGAAGAAGGCGACGGCCGATCTGCGGGTGGTCTCGGGCCTCGCCGACTGCGAGACCATCCGGAAGGAAGGCGCGCCGATTCCGCTCCAGCCGCTCGACAAGTGGGACAACGGCAAGGACGTCGTCCTCGCCGGCGACGCGGCGGGCGTCGTCGCCCCCTCTTCCGGGGAAGGCATCTACTATGCCATGGCGGGCGGCCGCGCGGCCGCGACGGCGGCGCAGGCGGCGCTGAAATCGGGACGCACGAAGGATCTCGCGCTTGCCCGCAAGCTCTTCATGAAAGAGCACAAGAACGTCTTCAAGATCCTGCGCGTGATGCAGGACGCCTATTACAAGTCGGACGACCGGCGCGAGCGCTTCGTCTCCCTGTGTCATGATGTCGACGTGCAAAGGCTGACGTTCGAGGCTTATATGAACAAGAAACTGGTCAAGGCGCGTCCGCTCGCGCATCTCAAGATCGGTATCAAGAACCTCGCTCACCTCACCGGCCTGGTGCCGAAGGTCTATACATGACGGACATGATCCCCGCCTGGGTCGAAGGACACCTCAAACCGGTCGAGAAACTCGCGGTCCATCAGCGGGGCCTCCGGCACAAGGCGGTTTCGGTCTTCGTGATGTCGGACACCAAAGTCCTGATCCAGCGCCGGGCACTGTCGAAATACCACACGCCCGGCCTCTGGGCGAACACCTGCTGCACGCACCCGCTCTGGGACGAGTCGCCCATCGACTGCGCGGTGCGGCGGCTGGACGAGGAGCTCGGCATCTCCGGCCTCTATCCCGCGTTCCGCGACCGGGTCGAATATCGTGCGCCCGTCGGCAACAACATGGTCGAGCACGAGGTCGTCGACATCTTCATCGCCGACGCGCCGGCCGATCTGAAGGTCACGCCGAACCCCGAGGAGGTGGCGGCCACGCGCTGGATCGACCTCTACGATCTCGCCGCCGAGGTCGCGCGGTGGCCCGAACGCTTCACGCCGTGGCTGAGGATCTATCTCGACGAGCACAAGGACCGGATCTTCGGGACACTCGTGCGCGTCTAGCGGGCGGCATTGAATTCGGGCGCCTAATTAGCTAAGTTAGCTAATCAAGGAGACGCCGATGCAGTTCACCGTCCATACCGCCAAGAGCCAGTTGTCCAGGCTGATCGACGCCGCGCTGGCGGGCGAAGACGTCGTCATCGCCAAGGGCGCGAAACCGGTCGTCCGGCTGGTACCGATCCCGCAGGACGGATTCAGGCTCGGCACGCTTCAGGGAAAGCTCGGCACGCCGCCCGACTTTCTCGAACCGATGAGCGAGGAGGATCTTTCGGCCTGGGAGGGGGAATGACGGCGGTCCTTCTCGACACCCATGCCTGGGTCTGGTCCTTCGCGTCAGACGAGCGGCTTTCCCCCGCCGCCCGCGCGGCCATCGAAACCGCCGACGCCGTCTTCGTCAGTCCGATCAGCTTCTTCGAGATCGGCCAGAAGGTCCGGCTCGGGAAATGGCCCGAGATGGCGGCTTACGTGGAGGGGCTCCCGGATCTTCTGCGCGACCAGGGCGGGTTTTCCGCGCCGCTGACGCCGGAGATCTGCCTGTCCGCGAGCCTCGAAGACTGGGCGCACCGCGATCCCTTCGACCGGCTGATCGCGGCGACGGCCGAGACGACCGGAGCCACCCTCGTCACGAGGGATCCGGTGTTCGGCACGCGCGGCGCGATCAGCACCGTCTGGTAGAGCCGATCACGCGATGGCCTTCCCGAAGTCGGGCACCGCGATGCCGAGTGCCGCGAGGGTGTTGGACGCGATGTCCTTCGCCGTCAGGCAGGCGTCCGCGTACATGTCGGCCGGGCTCGCCTGGTCGATGAAGCGGTCCGGCAAGGTCATCGTGCGGACCTTCAGACCCTGATCCAGCGCGCCGGTGTTGGCGAGGTGGTGGAGGACATGCGCTCCGAAGCCGCCTGCCGCGCCCTGCTCGACGGTGATCAGGGCGTCGTGGTGGCGCGCGAGTTGCGCGATGAGATCGGTGTCGAGCGGCTTGGCGAACCGTGCGTCGGCGACGGTCGCGGACACACCCATCGCGGCGAGATCCTCCGCCGCCTTCAGGCACTCCGACAGGTGCGCGCCGAACGACAGGAGCGCCACCCCCGTCCCTTCGCGCACGATGCGGCCCTTGCCGATCTCGAGGATCCGGCCCCGCTCCGGCATCTCCACGCCAACGCCCTCGCCGCGCGGATAGCGGAACGCGATCGGGCCTTCGTCATAGGCCGCCGCCGTGGCGACCATGTGGACGAGTTCCGCCTCGTCCCCTGCCCCCATCACGACAAACCCCGGAAGGTTGGCGAGATAGGCGACATCGAAGGCCCCCGCATGCGTCGCGCCGTCGGCGCCCACGAGCCCGGCCCGGTCGATCGCGAAGCGGACCGGCAGCTTCTGGAGCGCAACGTCGTGGACGACCTGGTCATAGCCGCGCTGCAGGAAGGTCGAATAGATCGCCGCGAACGGCTTGAGACCCGACGCGGCCATGCCCGCGGCGAAGGTCACGCCGTGCTGCTCGGCGATCCCGACATCGAAGACCCGCGCCGGAAAGCGCTTGGCCATGATGTCGACGCCGGTGCCGGACGGCATCGCGGCGGTCACGGCCACGATCCGCACGTCCCGCTCGGCTTCGGCGGTCAGCGTCTGTCCGAAGACCTTGGTATAGGCGGGCGCGTTCGACGTGCCCTTCGACTGCTCGCCCGACACCACGTTGAACTTCGAGACGCCGTGGTACTTGTCGGCGGATGTCTCCGCCGGTGCGTAGCCCTTGCCCTTCACCGTGCAGAGATGGATCAGCATCGGGCCTGTCGCCCGCGCCCGCGCCGCCCGCAGGACCGGCAGCAGCTGGGTCATGTCGTGTCCGTCGACCGGGCCGATGTAGGAGAACCCGAGTTCCTCGAAGAGCGTGCCGCCGCCGGGAAAACCGGTCACCAGATGCCGCGCCCGCCGCGCGCCCTCCCGGAACGGTCCCGGCAGGGCGGCCTCGAAACCCTCGGCCATCTTCTCGAAGACCTGGCCCGGCGGGCTGGAATAGAGACCCGACAGGTACTTCGACATCGCGCCCACCGGCGGCGCGATCGACATCTCGTTGTCGTTCAGGATCACGAACAGCCGGCGGTTCTCGTGGCCCGCGTTGTTCATCGCCTCGTAGGCCATGCCGGCCGAGATCGACCCGTCGCCGATGACGGCGATCGCGTCGCCCGTCGCCTGACCCATGTCGCGGCCGACGGCGAAGCCGAGCGCGGCGGAGATCGAGGTCGAGGAATGCGCGGCGCCGAAGGGATCGAACTCGGATTCCGAGCGCTTGGTGAAGCCCGAAAGCCCGTCCCTTTGCCGAAGCGTCCTGATCCGGTCGCGCCGGCCCGTCAGCACCTTGTGCGGGTAGCACTGGTGCCCGACGTCCCAGACCAGCTTGTCGAACGGGGTGTTGAAGACCGAGTGGAGCGCCACCGTCAACTCGACCACGCCGAGCGAAGACCCCAGGTGGCCGCCGGTCTCGGAGACGGCGGAGACGACTTCACTGCGCAATTCGTCCGCGAGCGCGGCAAGCTCGGGGTCCGACAAGGCCTTGAGATCGGCGGGTCCGGCGACGCGGTCGAGGGTCGGTGTGGCGGGACGGGTCATCATCAGTCTCCCTTTTCAAAAAAGAGCACCGCCTGGAGTCGCCTCCAGGCGGTGCCAGTTTCCTGTAGCCAACAGGAAGGGAACCGGGGTGTGGAGGCCCCGAGGATCAGGCGCGGCTAAGCGCCCGAACCGGTTGCGGGGGGCGGTGACGGACACCGCCCCGCCTCAGGCGAACGCGCGGATCGCCGCGCGTCCCGCGTCGAGAACCGCGTAGGGATCCTCCGGCAGGAGCCGGCCGATCGCGGCCAGGATCAGGATCACCGCGATCAGTCCAAAGAACACGATCGCCGCGTAGACCGCTCCCATGGACATCTGCTGGAAGATCCACATCCGAAGGCTCGGCTTGCCGGATCCCTCGAGGTACCATTCGTCCTTATGAGCCATTTGGGTCACCTCAGTTTGCTGGCGGAAGGTAGGGCACGATGTCCTCCGGCGTGGCCGGGGTGACATAGTTCTGCGCGGCGCCGTAGCCGTGCTCCTGCGCCCAGATGAACCAGTTGTCCACGACCGTGCCGGTGATGAGGATGCCGATGCCGCCTGTGAGCGTCGTCAGCACCGCGAACCACCAGGCCCACCGGTGGATGCCCTCCATCGTCGCGTTGAAGCCCATGGTCCAGCGCCAGAACAGCGCCGCCCGCTCCACCGCCGTTCCGCGGTCCGCGATCTGCTCGAGCTCCCGGTCGCCGCCGAAGCGGGTCACGGCGAGGATCGTGGCCCCGTGCATCGCGAAGAGAAGCGTGGAGCCGTAAAGGAACACGATCGAGAGCGCGTGGAACGGATTGTAGAACAGGTTGCCGTAGGTCAGCGAGAAGAGGTTGGTCCAGTCGAGATGCGGGAAGATGCCGTAGGGCACCGCCTCGGACCAGCTGCCCATCAGGATCGGCCGGATCAGGCCGAGCACGAGGAACAGCCAGATCGCGCTCGCGAAGGCCCAGCACACGTGCTTGCCCATGCCGAGCTGCTCGGCCAGGACGTAGGACCGGATCCACCATGCGATCACCGAGACGAGCAGCAGGAACGATGCAATGATCCACAGGCCCCCTTCGAAGAGCGGCACCGAAAGGCTCAGGCCGTATTCCGGTCCCGGCGGCTCGAGCGCGAGGTAGAACAGGTCGCGCATGAAGACCGCGGGGCTCCAGCCGGCCTGGATCCAGAAGCTGATCCCGACCAGGAAGAACCACAGGAACCCGGTGGCGAGCGACACCACGCCGAACGGCCCGAGGTAGATCGGACCGAGCTGCGCGTTGCCGAGCCAGCCCGCAAGGCCCGAGAAGCTCGTTCCCTTCGTGCGGTCCCTGAGGTCGACGCCTTCGACCATCCCCATCTCGGCAGGTCCCTGGACCTGCACCTGGGTGAAGATGTTCTGATACTCAGCCATTGACGCCTCCTGGAATGTCGGCCCACCAGGGCAGTTGGATGTACCAATCCCACCAGACGATCCACTGATCGAACCAGACGGTGCCGGAGATCACGATGCAGATCGCGCTCCAGAAACCGGCGTTGAGCGCCAGCAGGAGCCCGAGGCGGTGGATGCCGAGCGGCCCGATGGAGTACCCGATGAAGTCACGAAAGAACGTGTCCTCATGCTCAGGCGTCTTCATCTCCTTGCCCTTTTCGGGGTTGGCGGCAGACAGGATCAGGCCGCCGTGAAGCGCCAGCGCCAGCGTCGTCGTGAAGAAGAACGTCACGGCGAGCATGTGGGCGGGATTGTAGTGGAAGTTGCCGTAGAGATATCCGGTGTAGCTCACCCAGTCGAGGTGGCTCCAGATACCGTAGGGGAAGGCATGTCCCCAGGCGCCCATCAGCACCGGCCGGATCACGACCAGCGTGGTGTAGGCGAAGATCGCCACGCCGAAGGCGAAGGGAACGTGAAAGCCGATGCCGAGCTTGCGGCAGATCTCGACCTCTCTCAGCGCCCAACTGATGAAGGCGCCGTGCGCACAGATCGTGATGATCTGCCACAGACCCCCCTCCCGCAGCGGAGCGGCTCCGAGGCCGTAGCTGAGCGGCGGCGGCTCGATCGAGATCAGCCACGGGTTCCAGGTGCCCTGGATCGTGGCTCCGTAGAAAATCAGGATCGTGCCGAGCGCGGCGAAGAAGACCGTGGTGACTCCGAAGAACCCCACGTAGAACGGCCCGACCCAGAAGTCGAACAGGTCGCCGCCGACAAGCGTGCCCCCTGGCACGCGATATTTTCGTTCGAAGCTGAGCACTGCCATACTTCTTACTCCGTTATCCAGGCGGCGAGCCCACGAGTGGTTGCCGTCGTTCAGGTGGTGTTTTGGTGCGGGCGAAACCCCGAGGCGCCGCCCGCAACCTTGTCGTGGCCAACAGGCTCACATTGCGGCGCGCTCGGCGGCCAATGCGAACCAGTTGATCCCGTTGCTGAGAACGACGAGGTGAATCATCGCTGCCAGCAGGAAAAGGAAGACCCCCTGCGCCACGAATACGCGGCGCGGATCGAAGATCAGCCAGATCTTGTAGAACTTGCTCATGCTTCAGTCCTCCTCAGAACCACGGGCGCCAGATGTACGTGGCGATATGAGCAACGACGGCGATGCCGACGAAGAGCCAGAGCCCGCTCATATACACCGAGTGCAGCTCCTGGGCCTGCTCGTCGGTGAGACCTGTGAACGACAGGTCGGTTCTATCAGCCATCAACTATCCTCCGGATGGTTAGACTGACGCCGCGTCCCCCGCGGCCGGGTCCCCTCGGGACGTCATGTCCGTCGGGCATCCACTCCCCCGGGGGGGGAGAGCGGAATTCGAAGTCCGCCGCCCTCAGGCGGAGACGATCACCGCGCCAGAGGCGCGCCTCGGCGTCATGCCGAGAAGATCATCGGCGTGATGATCCGCGCCTGGCTCCAGGCGCGGGCCACCGGCCCCTTTTCGGGCAGGCCGCCCTGCTTGACCGCGTGCAACACCCAGGTGAGCGTTGCGAGCGGCAGGGTCGCCAGGAAGATGATGCCGAAGTAGACGCAGAATTCGGTCCTGGGACTGCGGTGCGCATGCCTTTCGGTATGCGCGATCATCCCGTCGCTGGTCTGGTCGGTCATGTCTTGCCTCCTTGTTTTGCCGCGAAGGCCGGTTGCAGCCGTTCGACGGTCTCTCGGACCACCCGCTCCGCCCCCTCGGCGAGCGCAGCCTTCTCGGCGGCGTCCCGCAGGGTCTTGGCGGCGGAAATGCGGGTGAGAATGGGATGCTCGGCGACGATCCGGTCGAGCGCGGCCTGCGCGTCCTCGTCCCAGGGAAAGTCACGGCGGAGCGTCGTGGGCGTCGCCTCGGCGCTGTCCATCTCGCTGCCGAGCGGCAGGATGTGGAAGAGCGCGTCGAACAGCCCGTTGCAGACTTCCTGCACGAGATAGGTGGCACCCGCGTAGCCCATGAAGGGGGTGCCGGTCGCGCGCCGGATCGCGGCGCCGGGAAAGCCCGCGGGGATGAAGGCCGGCTGCGGTCCGTGCCCCGCCTTCATCTCGGCCATGTACATCTTTTCGTTGATCGACCCCATCACGATGAGCGGGCGCTTGCCATGCATCAGCGCGCGCACTTCATCGTTGTCGGTCTTCTTGCCCGCCTGCCGCGCGACCGCGAAGGCGCAGGGGAAGCCGAGGTCTCTTTCCATGAAATGCCGGACGCCCCGCGCGTAGGTCTCGTTCGCGACGATCGCGAAGGAGGCGGTGGCGAAGAAGTCCTGCGTCACCGACCGCCAGAGATCCCACACCGGCTTGATTGTGGAATGCTTCTCGCGCTGGATGAAAGGCTCGGGATCGAGGCCAAGCATGTCTCCAAGCGTCCGCAGGAACTTGGTCGTGGATTCGATCCCGATGGGCGCCTGAAGGTAGGGCTTGCCGAGAACCTCAGCGAGCCCGCGCCCGAACTCGCGGTACATGACGATGTTGACGTCGGCGTTGACGAGGTTCCGCATCTCGGCGAGGTGCGCGCCGAGCGGCATCACCATGTTCACCTCGGCGCCGATTCCCTCGACGAGCCTGCGGATCTCGGCGAGATCCGACGGCATGTTGAAGACACCGTACATCGGCCCGAGAATGTTCACGCGGGGCTTCGCGCCCTCCTCGCGCTTCTTTTCCGGCGGCATCCGGCCCTTGGTCATGCCGTATTCGGTGAAGATCCAGGTCATCGCCCGGCAGGCGGCTTCCCACTGATCCTCGTCGATCGTGCGCGGCAGGAAGCGCTGGATGTTGGTGCCCTGCGGCGTGACGCCTCCGCCGATCATCTCGGCGATGGACCCCGTGACGACGACCGACGGCAATGCCGGGTCGAGCGTGCCCCAGGCCCGCTTCATCGCCCCTTCGGTGCCGTCGCGGCCCAGCTCTTCCTCGGCCAGACCCGTCACGACGATGGGCAGTTCGTGCGGCGGAAGCCCGTCGGTGTAATGCAGGACCGACGTCACCGGCAGGTTCTCGCAGCCCACAGGACCGTCGATGACGACCTGCAGCCCCTTGACCGCCGTGAACGCATAGACCGCGCCCCAGTAGCCCCCTGCCCTGTCGTGATCCTGCACCAGCATCAGATCATCTCCTGCGCCTTGGCGGCGCGCGCCTGCTTGTCGAGCTTCTTCTGGTAGGCCGCGCGGAAGTCGGGCCGCAGGTTCGGATCGCCTTCCCAGACGCCGGCCGTATCGCCTTCGCCCACGCCCTCGAAGAACTCGCGCATGTGGTCCATGCGGTCCTTGTTCGAGATCGCCGCGTTCATCACCTCCGCGAGGCTGCCCGCCCCGGCCGGTCCCATCAGCGGCCGCGCCGAAATCAGGTTGGTGAAATAGAGGCCCGGCACGCCCAGCTCCTTCGCCTTCTGCACGACGGGCGTCGTGCCGATGGCGAGGTCGGGCCGGATCGCCTCCATCGCGGCGCAATCGTCTTCGAGCGAGGCGCGGTACTTCACCGTGACGCCCCGCGCCTCGAGCCATTCGCGGTCCCACTTCGACTGTTCGGTCTTGTGGCAGGCCGTGCCGACGTAAGGAACCTCCGCGCCGCTCTCGATCAGAAGCCGCGCGACGAGGAGCTCCGAGCCCTCGTACCCCGAGAGCGTGATCGTGCCCTTGATCGGCGTCGCGGCAAGCGCGTCCTTGATCGCGGGCAGGAACCTGTTCTGCGCCTCGGCGACCTTCTCCGCGGGCACGTCGAAGGCCGCGCCGATATTCTTCAGCCACTCCGCCGTGCCGTCGTGGCCGACCGGCGCGGAGCCGACGACGGGCCGGCCGGCCGCCTCGAACTCGCGCATGGCCGCCGTGTAGAACGGATGGATCGCCGCCGCGACGCCACAGTCGAGCGCCGCGTAAAGCTCCCGCCATTCACGGCAGGGCACCACCGGTCCCGCTGCAAGCCCGAGCGGATCCAGCATCGCGCCGATCATCATCGGATCGGCCGGGAACATCTCGCCCAGAAGCGCGACGGTCGGCCGGTCGGACTTGCCCGACGCGGGCCGTTGCACCGGACCCGCCTCGATCTCCTTGCGCGCGTAGTTGAGCATCGCGCCCGCCAGCACGTCCTTGGCCTCGGCATGGGTCGGCACGCCGAAGCCCGGCACGTCGATACCCACGATCCGCACGCCGTCGATCTCGTCGGGCAGCAGTCTGAGCGGCACACCAGAGGCGGTCGGAACGCAGAGGTTCGTCACGACGATCGCGTCGTAGCAGTCGGGATCGGCCATCTGGTGGACCGCCTCCCGAATGTCCTCGAAGAGCTTTCCGGTCACCAGCGTCTCGGAGTTGAACGGAACGTACCCGACGGACCGGCGCGCGCCGTAGAAATGCGACACGAAGGTGAGGCCGTAGACGCAGCAGGCCGACCCGGACAGGACCGTCGCCACCCGCCGCATCCGCAGCCCGACGCGGAGCGACCCGAAGGCCGGGCACATCGATTGCGGCTTGTCATGCGGCCCCTGCG
>CAZPOK010000053.1:0-16696 GCA_964587905.1 uncultured Rhodobacterales bacterium
GTGGCCTGCACCCTTGAAAATCGGTCCTGCCTGTAGCAGGCCCGCTTGGACGAAGTTCAGGCGCACGACGGCGGTGCGTTGCGGTTCAAAGTGCGCCTTGCCCCGCCAGCGTTTTGATCCGGTCAGCCATATGCACCGCCAAGGCCATGATCGTCATCGAGGGATTGACCCCGCCGCTGGTCGGAAAGAGCGAGCCGTCGCAGACCCACAGATTGTCCACATCCCAACTGCGTCCGTCGCCATCGACCACGCTGTCCTCGGGCGAGAACCCCATCCGGCAGCCGCCCATCAGATGCGCGGTGCCCCCGGACTGGAACAACTCCTGTCCGCCAGCGGCGAGCAGGGCCTGCTGCATGAAGTCCAGGGAATGGGTCACCAGATGCCGATCGTTGTCGCAATGGGAATAGGTGACGCGCGCGAGAGGAACGCCGTAGCGGTCGGTTTCATCGGCAAGCAGAACCCTGTTGCGCTCGCGCGGCATCGTTTCGCCGACGATCTTCAGGCCGGCCATGTGGTTGTAGTCGGCCATCCTTCGGCGCAGATCCATGCCGAAGATGCCCTCGGCCTCGGCCAGCGTTTTCGCGAAGTCTGTCGGAAGCGGCCCTTGACTCATATAGGCGTAACCACCGAAAAAATCCTTTTCGTCGTCGGCGTAGTTCCAATGTTCGCAGACCGCGAGCGATGGCGGCCCCTTGTACCAGCGGATCTCCTTCTCGAACCTTCCCCAGACGGCATGGTTGGTATGGACCATGATCGCACGACCCACCAAGCCCGACGAATTGGCCAACCCGTCAGGGTGATGTGGCGAAGCGGAATTCAGCAAGAGCCGCGGCGTTTCTATCGAGTAACCCGCCACGACCACATGCCGCGCCCGCTGGCGCCGGACCTGCCCGTCGCGGTGAAAGAGCACCCCCGTCGCGCGACCGTCGGCGCCGGTCTCCACCCGGGTGACCACCGAAAGATCGCGAATTTCGGCCCCCGCGGCCAGGGCGCGCGGGATGAACGTGTTGAGCGTGCTCTGCTTGGCGTTGGTGGCGCAGCCGATCTTGCAGAAGCCCCGGTAGACGCAATGCGGTGACATTCCTCTGCGAGCCGAGACCGTCGCCGTCGGGCAGGCCGACCAGTCAACGCCCAAGTCCTCGCATCCCCGCGCCAGGACCTCCGCCGAGGCGTTGAGTTCGTGTTCGCGGTATGGGTATCGGCCGCGCTTCGGTCCCCAGGGATACGTAAGGGGGCCGGAAATCTTCAGCGCGTTCTCGACCTCGGCGTAGCATTTCCACATCCGGCGCCAGTCCACAGGCCAGTCGTGGCCATAGCCAAGTGCTGTCCGGGATCGGAACCATTCGGGTCGAAATCGCAACGCGACCATCTGGTAATGCACCGTGGAGCCGCCCACCGACCGGCCGGAATTGTTGCTGCCGAGCTCGATCGGATCATCGCCCTCCGAAATCCGCTCGTCGAGCCAGTAAAGCTTGTCCTGATGACGCTCGTCCGACGCGAAGTCCTCCAGCGGTCGCCAGAACGGCCCCGCGTCGAACGCGACTACCGAGAAACCGGCCTCGGCCAGTTTTGCCGCGAGCGTTCCGCCGCCTGCGCCAGTCCCGACGATCGCGAAATCGACCTCCTCGTCGTCGCAGTGTTCGCGCATCGGCACCCAGCCGCCACGCCGGAAGACATCCGGCGCGCGACCGCCGCAAGCGCGGGGGGAAAGATGCTCTACAAGCGGCATCAGCGGGTCCTCCGGTCGGCCGGCGCTTCCCATGGATCCATCCGGTCGGCGGCCAGGCGAACGTACCCGCGCGGCGCGGCCGGGCCGCCGAACCCGATCTCGCTCTGCGCTGCGGGGTGGGCGTAGTAGATCGCCAGAACCTCCTTCAGCATGACGCTGCGGAAAAACCGCTGCGACGGCATGCCCGACCAATGCGCGGGGTCTGCATTGCCGTCGTTGATCCGGTACAGGAGCGCGTCCTGGAGGTGCGGGTCAAGGTTGCCAAAATCCGTCCCGTGCAGCGCCGTCGCCTCCGCGCGAATGGCTGCCAATCCCTTCCGCCACGCCTCCCTCATGGCGGGTATCCCGGCAAAGCGGGTGCCGTTGCTGCGGTTTTCAGCGAGGGCGGCATCGACGAACGGGGTGATTGGAACCGGCTCGGTCCGGTCGGGCTGTGGCACCAGCCGGTCACAGATGGCCTGCAACAGCCGCCATTCCTCCTCATCGAGAAATCGCCGCTGCGGTACCGCGGCAAGCCGTTCGGCGAGCACCTCGCGGGTGATCTGATTATAGGACGGCGTGTTCCATTTCCTCAAAATGTCGTACCCGGGATAGGGAGGATCGAAATGGTCGGTCATGACTGAATCTCCGTCTCCAGCAAATCGAGCGCGCCGATCCCCGCGAGGCCCAGCCCGGCAAAAGAAGGCGGGGCCGCGAGGGGCGGGCCGGCGATCAGGTTCTGCGTCCAGTTCCGCCAGCCGCCATGCATGCGATGCACGCCCCAGGCGTGGAATGCGGCACCCGCCGCTCCGGTCGCGATGGTTGTCCAGCAAAAGGCACGGGCGGTCCGGATCGTCGAGCGGCGCGGACTGGCCACTGCCGCCGCCAGCGCCAGCGCCGTCGCTGGCGGCGCGGTGACCGGGGCGAACATGACCGGGTTCTGGAATGCGCTGCGAAAGTGGAGCAGTCCGGCTTCGGCGCTGGTCGCCAGCAGGCTCAGCGAGGTGAGGGCGCCGGACAGCCGCCCCTCTTGCGCGGGCGCGATACGCGGGGCCCGGCGCAGTTGCCGGGCGGCAAGCCCGTAAAGGCCCGAGACGATCAGCGCGCCCGGGGCGCCGACCGGGGCGGCATAAAACAGGTTGTTCATCCGTGTGATACCGCCGGGCCGTTGCGAGATGTTCCAGAGGTGGAAGCCCAGCCCCGCCGTACCGGTTGCGATCGCCGCGAGGTGGATGCCGTCGCGCAGGCCCGGCTTTCCGTTCGAAGCCGAGGTCGGCGGAGAGGTCGAGGCGGCAAGGGCGGCCCCGGCCATGCTCGGCGCCGCATACATTGCGCGTCTGTGATAGCCGCCGCGAAAGTGCTCCATCGCGCTGTCGGCCAGCACGCTGCCGGCCATCAAGGCCGACGCGTGGCGGGTCCGGGCGGAGGATCTCGAACGCGGCGAGGCAGACGGTTTCGGTATCCGTGACCGGCGGCGTCGAAGCGCGCGCAGGGCGAAAATGCCCGTGGCGACCAGCCCGACCGCGCCCAAGACACCACCCGTTGTGAGCCCGGTCTCTGCGCCGCGATCACCAGGTGCCGCCGATCTGCTCCGGTGTCGCGGCGCGGCGGAATGGCCGCTTCGAATGTCATCCATCGCTCTGTCCTCCGGCGCCTGTCCGGCCTCGCAAGCTGGATCTCTGAGTTGTCGGCGGACCGGGCAGCCCCGGCGAAACCAGAAATTCCGTTCCCTTCAGGTCACATTATCCGCCATTCGACGGCGTCCGGCCGCTTGAACACCAGGCCCAGGCCCGGGCGACCGTCACCCGCCGGCATTGCCCCGCCTTCCGGCGTCGGTGCACCATCGAAAAGCATGTTCTCGATCCGCGCATGATCGTGAAACCATTCGACATCCCGCAACGCGTGCAGACAGCGCGCCGCTTCGCGGTGCAGCGCCGGAGCCGTGTGCAAGGAAAGCGGAACGTTGAATGACCATGCCAGGGCATCGGCTTGCAGCAGTCCGGTAATGCCGCAGCAGCGCGTGGCGTCTGCCTGCAGCACGTCGACCGCACCCGCCTCCAACAGCTGGCGGAAGTGAAAGGCGTCGTAGCCGTATTCGCCGGCGGCGATCTCGATCCCCGCTGGCGCCCGGTCGCGGATCAACCGCAGCCCGGCCAGATCGTCGGATGAGACGGGTTCCTCGAACCACGTCACGCCGAAATGCGCGGCGATATCGGCGACCGCCAAAGCCTGCTTGCGGGTGCAGGCCCCGTTCGCGTCGATCATGAGCTTCGATTCGTCGCCGGCAGCCTCGCGCGCCAAGCCTATCCGCCGCCGCGCACTTGCGGGATCGGCTCCGACCTTGATCTTGACGGCACCGAACCCGTCCTGCACCCAGCCGGAAATCTGGTCGCGCAACTGCGCGTCCGAATACGAGGTGAACCCGCCGCTGCCATAGACCGGAACATTGTCCCGCACCGGGCCGATGGCCGCCGACAGCGGAACGCCCAGCACCTTGGCGCGAAGGTCGTGCAGCGCCGCGTCGCAAGCGGAGATCGCGGATGCGGCCAAACCCGCGCGCCCGATGTTGCGGACCGCATCAACCATATCGCGCCAGCGCGCTCCCGTTTCCAGCCCCGCGCGACCCTCCAGCACCGGCGCCAGCAATGTGGTGATCAGATGCCCGGCCGCCACATCGCCATAGCTGAAGCCGAACCCGGTCTCGCCCGCCGCGGTGATCTCGCATGTCACCATGGTCGTGGCGTCCCAGCGCAAGGTGCCGTCGGCCTCGACCGTGTCCGTGGGGATGCGGTACGCCTGGGCCTCGACGCGAGACACCGGGGTTTCGATCTGCCCCGTCACGTGACGTAGGATTTCAGGGTGTTCTTGATGATGGAGGCTTCGTCCGGGTCGCCCTTCATCAATGTCTTGAAGTAGCTGCGACGCTGCGCTGAGGTGATGTTGGGCGGGACCGTCGGCATCGTCGGGTCGGTCAGGCAGTCGATCACAACCGGCCTGTCCGCCGAGAACGCCGTATCCCAAGCGTCGGCGATCTGGTCGGGCTTTTCAACACGGATTCCCTTCAGCCCAAGCGAAGATGCGTACGCCGCGTAGTCGAATGACGGCACGGCTTGGGTCTCTTCGATCTTCGGAGAGCCGGCCATGGCGCGCATTTCCCAGGTGACCTGGTTCAGGTCTTCATTGTTCAGCACAGCGATGACGCAGCGCGGGTCCTCCCAGGTGCGCCAGTATTTCGCGATCGTGATGAGGGCCGAGTTGCCGAGCATCTGCATCGCCCCGTCGCCGACGAAACCCACGGCCACTCGGTCCGGATAAGTGAACTTGGCGGCGGTGACATAAGGCACGCCGGGACACATCGTGGCCAGCGTTCCCGAGAGCGAGCCCTTCATGCCCTCGCGGATGCGTATGGCGCGGGCATACCAGTTCGCGGCCGTGCCGCTGTCGGCGGCGAGGATCGCCCGGTCGGGCAGCCTTGAGGAGCATTCCCAGAACAGAAGCTGCGGATTGATCGGCTTGGCCGAGAGATGCGCGCGCTTCTCGACACCTTTCCACCAGTCGCTGACGTTCTTTTCGATCTTTTCGCGCCAGTCGCTGCGATCCTTCTCTTCCAGCATCGGTAGCAACTCGGACAGCGTGTTCTTCGAGTCCCCGACCAGGTTCACGTCCATCGGATAGCGGATCGACAGCATCCCCGGGTCTATGTCGATCTGCACGCCTCGGGCGGCGCCTTCCTCCGGCAGGAATTCCGAATAGGGAAAGCCCGACCCGACCATCAGGAATGCGTCGCACTCCATCATCAAGTCGTAGGACGGACTCGTTCCCAGAAGCCCCATCTGACCGGTGACATAGGGCAAGTCGTCGGGAAGCGCCGCCTTGCCGAGCAGCGCCTTGCAGACGCCCGCGGAAAGCCTTTCGGCCACCGCGCGCACCTCGTCGCCCGCTCCCAGCGCACCCGCCCCGATGACAATGGCGGGACGCTCGGCCTGGTTGAGGATTGCGGCTGCTTCGCGCAGGTCGGCCTCTTCAGGGATCATCCGGGGCATCTTGGCGTAGCCGATGCCGGAATGGATGGTTCCGTGCTCGTGAGGAGCCTGCTCGACGGCGGGTTCCTCGCCCACGTCGTCGGGAAGGATGATCGCGGTGACGCAACGCTTGGCCTTGGCAATGCGGAACGCCCGGTCGATCAGATGGCGCATCTGCGTCGGCGACTGGCAATAGTGCACGTAATTATGCGCGACGTCCTTGAACAGCGTCAGCAGATCGACCTCCTGCTGGTAGGAGCCGCCAAGCGCGGCCCGATCCTGCTGACCGATGATCGCGACCACCGGCTGGTGGTCGAGCTTGGCGTCGTAAAGTCCGTTGAGAAGGTGAATGGCGCCAGGGCCCGACGTGGCCAGGCACACGCCGGGCTCGCCCGTCCACTTGGCATGGGCGCAGGCCATGAAAGCGGCCTCCTCCTCATGTCTCGCCTGAACGAATGTGAAGCGGTCGATCGCCGTCCCGAGCGCTTTCAGCGTCGAACTGATGCCGTCGCCCGGATAGCCGTAGATATTCCGCACACCCCAGTCGGTAAGGCGTTCCAGCATGAAGTCCGCTGTCGTCTTTGCCATCTCGTTTTCCTCGGTTGCGCTGCGGAGAATGTCCCGTTTGCAACCCGGCTTCGGAGTGTCGGTTCCAGAACAAAAATGTGAGGGAACCGCCACTACACCGGCAAGTTCGCGGATCAGACGACGGTCAGTTCAAACGCCGGAGGTGCAGCATGATGGCCAACATCGGATCGACGCGCTGGGTCGTGGCGGAAGGCTACATACCCGGCGGCGGCAAGGACGATCGGGCGCTTGAAAGTCACGAGACTTACTGTGTTCTGAACGCGGGCTCACGCGACGCGGCGCTCGAGATCACGTTGTTCTTCGCCGACCAACCGCCTGTAGGACCCTACCGCGCCACCGTTCCCGCAGCGCGGACGCTTCACCTGCGCACCAACGATCTGGACGATCCCCGGCCGGTACCGCGCGACACCGACTATGCCGCGGTGCTTTGGTCGGACAGCCCGGTCGTGGTGCAGCACACCCGGCTCGACAGCCGATCGGAACGGGTCGCCCTCATGACGACAATGGCACACGCCTTGCCGTGAGCCCGCGTCATCGCGTTCGCGGCCCGGCCGGTTCGGCGTGGCTCGACGGGTACAGCGCCGTCACCGTCCCCTGGTCTTCGCGAAATCCCGAGCAAAGAAAGGAACGAGCATGAGCATCCATCCCGAAACAGCCCCGGGCCGTCAACGGGCCCTCGACTTGCGAGGCCTGATATCCGCCTCACTCGCGGCGACAGTCTGGCTTGCTGCGCTTCCGGCATCAGCGCAGCAGGCAGACGCCACCGTCGAACTCACGGGCGATCTGACCTTCGAACCCGCAAGCCTGACCATCGAGGCCGGAGAAACCGTCGAGTGGCGCAATGTCTCGGATCTTCCGCACACGGTCACGGCCGACCCGGACATTGCATCGGATCCGGACCACGTCGAGTTGCCCGAAGGCGCCGAGGCTTTCGATTCGGGTTTCCTGCAATCCGGCGACGTCTACCGCCGGACCTTCGATGTGCCGGGCGAGTATCGTTACTTCTGCATCCCCCACGAAGGGGCCGGCATGGTCGCAACGCTGACGGTTGAATGACATGCGGCGGGGCTGGCGTTTCGTCCTGCTGTCCGTCCTCGCGATCGCGGGCGGTGCAGGCATCGTCGTCGGCGGCGTGATTGCCTGGTACATGTTTTCCGGAAACTGGAATATCGCTGCGTCCGAGCCGCATTTTCCGCCGGTGCGTTGGGCGGCCGAGCGCGTCTACCACGCCTCGGTCGATCAGCACGCCGGCACGAGCCTGCAGGCTTCCCTGACGGATGCCGATGTCGCGCCGGGCGGGCGCCTCTATTCCGAGAACTGCGCCGTCTGTCATGCCGCGCCCGGTGGCGAACTGTCGGCGTGGGTTGACGGCATGGCTCCCGTCCCGCCACATCTGCCGGCCGAGGGCACCGGGTTCGACGCGGCCGAGGTCTTCTGGATCCTGCGGCACGGCATCAAGATGAGCGGCATGCCGGCTTGGCAGGATGTCCTTACCGATGCGGAACTGATGTCGTTGACCGCTTTCGTTGTCGCCTTGCCGGACATCTCCCCGGATCGGTACTCGCAGATGCTTCAGGCCGGCGAGGAAGAAGCGGCGTCCGAAGGAGATGCGGACACGGCCGGGACAACCGGCGGGTCCGCCCCGGCAGAACGGGCGCAGGCGGATGCAGGACCGGCAGCGACCATCGAAATGACGAACGCGCTGACGTTCGAACCCGCGACGATCACGATCAAGGTCGGTGACACCGTGCGCTGGACCAACCCCTCGGACATCCGCCACACCGTGACTGCGGACGAGAGCAGGGCGAACGATCCAGCGCACGTCGTCCTGCCGGATGGCGCGGAGCCGTTTCACTCCGGCGAAATCGGGCCCGGCGGTTCCTGGAACCACACGTTCACAGTCGCCGGCCGCTATCAGTATTTCTGCGTTCCACATGAAGGGGGAGACATGATCGCAGAGATCATCGTCGAGGAATGACACCGCTCGCCCGGCCTCTCCGAAACGCATCAAGAGAAGAAGGCAGATATGGGTCCTGTAGTCGTGATTACCGGCGCGTCCGCTGGTGTCGGCCGTGCCACCGCCAGGGTTTTCGCCGAACGCGACGGGGCCCGCATAGGCCTCGTCGCGCGCGACGGGACGCGACTTGAGGCGGCCGCGGACGAGATCAGGCAATCGGGTGGCGAGGCCTTGATCCTGCCGTGCGACGTTGCCGATGCGGCGGGCGTCGACCAGGCGGCCGACAAGGTCGAGCGCGCATTCGGGGCCATCGACATCTGGGTGAACTGCGCCATGGCCACGATGATGGCGCCGGTAGGAAAGATGACGCCGGAGGAATTCCGCAGGGTAACCGAGGTCACCTATCTCGGCAGCGTCTACGGCACCATGTCCGCCTTGCGGCGCATGCGCCAGCGCGACCGGGGTGTGATCGTGCAGGTCGGATCGGCGCTTGCCTACCGTTCGATCCCGCTGCAATCGGCCTATTGCGGGGCCAAGCACGCCATCGTCGGCTTTCTCGACTCCGTCCGGTCAGAACTGATCCACGACAAATCGCGTGTTCGCCTGTCCGTCGTTCATCTGCCGGCCATCAACACGCCGCAGTTTTCTTGGATGCGGAGCCGGATGCCGCGACGCCCGCAGCCGGTTCCACCGATCTTCCAGCCCGAAGTCGCCGCCGACGCCATCCACTTCGCCGCTCACCACCCGCGCAGGGAGTTCTGGGTCGGCCGCTCGTCGGTGAAGGCGATCATGGCACAGAAGGTTGCGCCGGGACGTCTCGACAGCTTCCTCGCCCGAACCGGATACCAGGGGCAACAGACCAGCGAGCCGGCTTCCGCCGACGGGCCGGACAACCTCTTTGCTCCCGTGGAGGGGGAGCATGCGGCGCGTGGCAGGTTCACCGGTCGGGCCGAAGGATGGTCTCCGGCCCTCGAGGCGACCAAGCGGCGAATGGCCGTCGCCTCCATCGCCGGGTGCGCGCTTGGCGTGGCGGGCCTGCTTCTGGCCCGCCGCGCCGCCCGGCACAGGAGATGACCCTGACCTGGCCGCGACGACCGCGGTTTTTCCTTCCTGGGGATGAAAGGACGAATGACATGTCAAATGTGAACGAAGCATTGGGATATACCACGGACGAGTTGCGCCATGACGCGCGGCACGACCGGGGCGCGTCGATGCGGCGTCGCCGCGGCGTCGTCGCCGTCTCGCTCGGCGGGATTGCCGCCATGGCGCTGACGAGCATGCTTCAGACGGGACTGGTGCGGCGGTTGCCGGATCCTCCGGTCCGACGCTTCGATACCAAGCGCATCAATCTTTCGGACGAGGCGATGAGCTATGGCGGCCCCGACAGCCCGATCGTCATTCTGATGCACGCGGTCAACATGGTTCTGGCGACGACCGGCGGCGCCGACAGGGCGCGGCGATTGCCCTGGCTTCCGATGCTCGCCGGTGCGTTGGCCGGGGCGCAATCGGCCATGGCTGCGAAGTATCTGTTCTACCAGATGCCCCACGTGGACGAAGCCTATTGTCCCTATTGCATTGTGGATGCTTTCGCCCATTTCGCGACGCTGGGCCTCGTCTTGCCCGAAGCTGTCGAGGCGGCGGAAGAGGTCTTCGGCCGTCGCTGATCGCGCCACGTCAGGGACCGGCTGCGAGGCCGACAGGTCCGGGATCCGGGACAATGCTGCCTGCGGGGTGGCCGCTGTCGACCAAACCGACCCTGACTTTGACCTTTGGACAGATGGCCGCCGAGCGATGCAGGTGCGATCCTCTCATCACCGGCGGTCGTGTGGTGATCGCCGCGGTGAATGGTTTGGACCCCGCATCTTTCCGGTGGTCCGTGTAACGAGTTGTTAGTGAGTGGCTTAGGTGATCTCGGCTCGCGGCGACAACCCCGCCGCGGGCCGGGGGCCGTCGGCCTCGCAGAGGATCGAGAGGGCGTGGCGGATGTACCTTCAGGGCCTGTATGTTCTGTTCGCGCCGATGATCTGCGCGCTGGCCGCTCTCGTGGTCTGGAACAGGCATGCGCCCGGCAGCCGAAGGCCGGACGGCGCTGGCGCGAATGAGCACGACCCGCTGGATCTGGAGCGCCAACTGTCGCGGTTCGAGTTCCACGCCCGCGAGGATGCCGCCCGGCAGCATCTTGTCCGTGGCCCGCGCCGGCCGCTGCGTGATCCTGCTCGGATTCTTGCGCGACAGACGGGTCTGCGTCGCTAGCGGATCCGCTGTGGTCGATCAGACTGACAGTCACCCGCGCCTCCTGAGACCTGCCGCGGCCTCACCCGGCTGTGACGCCGATCACCACCGGGTGAAGCAGGATGAGACAGCCGTAGGCGCCCACGCCCGCGGCGAGACGGGCCACCAGCGCGCACCACGATGGCGGCGCGCGCAGCAGCGGAGCGAGCGCCACGCGCCGCCGCAGATCGTGCCAGCGATCGGCGCCGACCTCGTGGCGCTTGCGCCGGTCGACCAGCCCCCGTCCGACAATCGCGAAGCCGCCAAGCACTCCGAACAGCAGGACATGGGCCAGATCGCCGTTCGCCAGCAGGTGCAGGCCGGCCCAGAGCGCGAGTGCCAGAAGCACCGGATGGCGCGTGAGCCTGACCGGCCCCGGCCGGTCCGGATCGAACCGCGCGTTGTGCGCACCGCCGAAGGACAGCGGGTTCGGCCGGCCGAGCGTCAGCGCCAGAAGCAGGCAGACCGAGGGCATGCCGGCCTGCACGACGTGGAACTGCCACGGCGCCGCGGACCAGAGCATGACACGGGGCGCGCGTCCCGCCGCATGGATCAGCAGCCCGAGCATCCCCAGCGACAGGCTCGAATAGGCGATCGCGAGCCCCCGCCGCCCCAGCCAGGCCTCCAGCCTGTCGCGGACGGGCGGACGCAACGGCACCGAATGCGTGGCGAAGAATGCCGCGAAGACAAGGCCGTATCCCAACCAGCTCATGCCGCCCGCTTCGGCCTGGATGTCGCGAGCATGGGGCCGTAGACGACGGCGAAGCCCGCAAACGCCAGCACCCACAGGATGGCCGAGGCATCGAGCCCCCAATGCCCGGGCAGCCATCCCGCCGCGAGGCGCGCGACGACGGACCCCGCGAGGCTTGCGTACAGCAATACGGTCATCCCGCCGGCGTGGAGCGCCCGCCCGGTATGCCCCAGCGTGGCCCGGGTCATCACCGCCAGCGTCATCAGCCCCAGCGCGCCCGCCATCCAGACGTGCTGCGCCGAGGCCGGGGTCACCAGGTCCGGGCGCAGGATTGACAGGCCCAGGATGCCAGCGCCGATCGGCACCAGCGCGTAGGCCGCGTGCAGGATCCACACCAGCGGTTCGGACCCGGTGCGGTGCCCTTGCCAGCGGCCGAGGCGCAGACCGTGCAGCGCGGCCAGCCCCAGAAGCGCGGCTCCGGTGAGCGCATCCAGCGGCCGAAGAATCCAGAGCGTCAGGACGGCGAGTGTGACCAGCAGCACCGCCTTGTCGAAACGCTGCATCGGCGGGGCGGGCCGGGCGACATCGCCGCCCTTCACCAGCCAGTTTCGGGTGAAGGACGGCACGATCCGTCCTCCGATCAGCACGATCATTCCGATCGCCGTCGCCAGTCCGAGCCGCAGCCCGGTGCCCTGCGCGGCATGCTCTCCCCGCGCGGCCTCGAGGTGAAAGACCAGATTGGCGAGGGCGAACACGATCAGCAGCGCGAGAACGATCAGGTTCTTCCAGCTCCGGCCGGCCACGATCTCGCGCAGGATGAACGCGCCCAGTACCAGCGGAAACGCGAGGTCGACCGCCGGCGCGGCCCAGAGAGGAAGCATCGCGGAGGCCAGCACCGCGGCCCGACCGGCGACCCAGAGCGCGACGAGCCCGCCGAGCCGCCAGCCCACCACCGGCAGCCGCCCGGTCCAGTTCGGCACGGCCGTCAGCAGGAAGCCCGCGATGATCGCGCCGGTATAGCCGAAAAGAAACGCATGCGCGTGCCAGGACACCGAGTCGAGCCGCGTTGGCAGCGGCATCGTGCCGGCGAGGGCGGCGACCCACAGCATCATCGCGATCGCGGCCCAGATCGCCCCCAGCAGGAAGAATGGCCGGAATCCAAAGGACAAGAGCGCCGGACCCTGCCAGGCGCGCATCTGATCGGCGGACGTTCGGGACATAGAAGTTTCTTTCCGTGTTGGCCCTTCCGGGCGCGTTCAGACCTCGGCGCCGAAGGCCGATCTGTCCATCAGGGCCCGGACATGCCGGGCGAAAGCCCAGTTCGCCGGGCGGCCGGCCACACAGCCCAGCACGATCGACCACCCGGTCGACAGGGCCGGAAGCCCGGTCAACGTCCCGATGAGCGACGCGAAGAAGATGTCGGAACTGCCGGACCATAGGCCGGGCGATCCGGCCGAAGTTTGCGCCGGCGCAATCTTTGTCGAGATCGCGGCCTTAGGCTGATTTCGAAAGGAGGATGAAAATGCCAAGACGCAGGATCGACGATCCGGATCTGCCGCTGGCGGATCTGATGACGCTCTGGCCCGCGACGGTCTCGGTCTTCATGCGCCACCGGATGCTGTGCGTCGGCTGCCTGATCAGCCCGTTCCACACCGTCGCCGACGCCTGCGCGGAATACGGACTCGACCGGGAGACATTTCTGGAGGATCTGCGCCGAGCCGTGCAGAACGCGCCGTGACCGCTTCGCGAGAACGCGCCGCCGGCTATGCCTGGCTCATCACCACAAGGGCGTGCGGATCACGCACGGTGATGTGCTTGCGCCGGCTTGCGACCAGCCCCTGTCTTTCCCAGGCGCTGAGCAGGCGGCTGACCGTGTGCAGCGTGGTGCCGGTCAGTTCCGAAAGATCCTGACGGGTGATCGGAAAGTCGATCTCGATCCCGTCCTCGACCTTGCGTCCGGTCTGGTTGACCAGTCGCAAGAGCGCCTGCGCGACCCGCTGTTCGACCTGCTGCGTGGCCATCTCGACGATGCGATTGTTCATCTCGCCGACCCGATTGCCGACGATCCGGTAGGTTTCTGTTGCGAAGCCCTCGTATTCGGAGACGAACACCTGCCAGAGCCGCGTGGGCCAGCTGAGCGCGATCAGGTCGGAAGCGGCAACCGCCGTCGCGGGGTAGGTGTCTCGCCCCAGCGCCTGCGCAATCCCGAACAGCTGACCCGCGGGGATGTGCAGCGCTGTCACCTGTTCGCCCGTCACGGTGATCCGCACCACGCGAATGTAGCCGTCCAGAAGCAGGTAGAACCGCTCGGCGGGCTCGCCTTCGGAAAAGACGGCAGTGCCCGAAGCATATGGGCGCGGAGACGCCTGGTCGAGAATGGCGCGGATCTGCGGCCGTGCCAGCTTCGAGAAGGGCGGCAGATGCGTGAGCAGGCTTTCATCAAGCCTTGGCAGAACCTTGCGGGGCGCGGCGTCGTTCATGCGCCCTGTCTGCCACATCTCCGACGCGTCGCCCACAGCCGATCTCGAGAGCGTTACGGCAACCGCGTCAAAGTTTGTGCGGGCACAAAGAGCGAAGCACGCCACCGGGTATTCTTGGGATCGAGACGCAAGACACGAAAGGACATGACATGACTCGCATCCTCGCATCCGCAACGGCGCTGGCCCTCTTGATCGGCGGCGCGGCGTTCGCGGAAACCCATGAGGTGAAGATGCTGAACAAGGGCTCTGACGGCGACCGCATGGTCTTCGAACCCGCGTTCCTGGAGATCGCGCCGGGTGACACCGTGAAGTTCATCGCCACCGAAAGGGGCCACAACGCGGAATCCCTGCTCGAGATGATGCCCGAAGGCGCCGACGCCTTCAAAGGCAGGATCAACGAGGAGATCGAGGTGACGCTCGATGCCGAAGGCCTCTACGGGATCCAGTGCAAGCCGCACTACGCCATGGGCATGGTGATGACCATTGCCGTGGGCGAAGTCGAGGCCGCGCCGGACGGTTTTCTCGAAGGCCGGATCCCGCCAAAGGCGATGGAACGCTTCGAAGCCCACCTGGAGAATCTGTGAATCAAAGCGCCGGGGCGGCGATCAGTCCGCCCCGGCCCGCCCCGGCCCGATCGGGCCAATGGAGAGAGAGCAATGAACGGTTTTAGAAACACCCCCGAAGTAAAGACGAGCCGCCGCAACGTGCTGCGCGGATCGGTGCTTGCAGGAGCCGCCGCCGTCGCCGGCACGAGCGCCTATGCGATGCCGCGCCGCACGCCGATCAACACCGTGCGCGCCGATGCCGCCTCGGCCCAACTGCACCGCGTCGCCGATCGGACGACCGCGGAAAGCAACGCCAAGCCGGCCGACCTGTCGGGCTATACCCGCGTCCGGCAGGAGCTCGTCGCCCCGCCCTTCGCGCCGGCCCACGAGCAGGTCGCGACCGGCGGCCCGAAGATCATCGAGATCGAGATGGAGACGACCGAAAAGCTGATGGTCGTCGACGAGGATACCGGTGCGTCGATCTGGGCGCTGACCTACAACGGCTCGGTCCCCGGCCCGCTGATCATCTGCCACGAGGGCGATATGGTCGAACTGACCATGCGCAACCCGGTGGACAGCATGATGGAGCACAACATCGACTTCCACGCCTCCACGGGCGCATTGGGCGGCGGCGGTCTGACCCACGTCTATCCCGGCGAAGAGGTCGTGCTGCGCTGGAAGGCCGTGAAGGCCGGCTGCTTCACCTATCACTGCGCGCCGGGCGGGGCGATGATCCCCTACCACGTCTGCCACGGCATGAACGGCGCCATCATGGTGCTGCCGCGCGACGGCCTGAAGGACAAGGATGGCAACCCGCTGCGCTACGACAGCATCGCCTATTTCGGCGAGCAGGATTATTATCTGCCGCGCGACGAGAACGGTGACTTCAGGTTCTACGACAATGCCGGCGACGACTATGCCGACAGCCTAGAGGCGATGGCGACCCTGACCCCGACCCATCAGGTCTTCAACGGTGCGGTGGGCGCGCTGACCGGCGAGAACGCGCTGCGGGCGCAGGTCGGCGAGACGGTGCTCATGGTGCACAACTCGTGCAACGTCGACAGCCGGCCGCACCTGATAGGCGGGCATGGCGACTATGTCTGGGAAAGCTCGTTCACCGATCCGCCGATGACCGGCATGGAGACCTGGTTCGTGCGGGGCGGCTGCGCGATGGCGGCGATGTACACCTTCGAGCAGCCGGGCGTCTACGCCTACGTCAACCACAACCTGATCATCGCCGCGTTGAAGGGTGCGACCGCGCATTTCGTGGTCGAGGGCGAGTGGAGCAACGAGCTGATGGAGCAGGTGGCGGCACCGCGCGCCTTCTGATCCTGCCGACGGAGGACAAGCGATGACCATCACTGCCAGACCCCTGATCCGCAAGACGATAGCGCTGGCGACGCTTGGTTTGGCGGCGGTGGCAATCTTCGGGGCCGCGTTCGTTTCGCGCGGCCCCGGGGAAAATTCGCCGTCCCTGCCGCGCATGGCCGACGCACCGGTCTCGCTGCCGGGCGGGAGAAGACTCCATGTACAGAAATACGAGGTGACCGTCGCGGAATGGAATGCCTGCCACGCCGCGGGCGGCTGTACGCTGCAACTGCGCGCGCGGCCCGGCCACACGCCGCAGACGCTGCCGGCGACCGGGCTCAGTTACGCCGATGTCGGCGAATACCTTGCCTGGATCACCGAAAGCACGGGACGCGCCTACCGCCTGCCCACCGCGGCGGAATGGTCTTACATGGCACGGGATGTCCTGCACGACGACCCCGACCCGATCTACACCGACCCGTCGCTGGCCTGGGCGTCGAGCTATCTCGTCGAGGGCAACGCGCCGCGGGCGCTGAAAGCCTCGGGCAGCTTCTCGACAAGCGCGGAAGGCGTCGCGGACCTCGACGGAAGCGTCTGGGAGTGGACCAGCGACTGCTATGCCGGCGGCGCCGATGAGGTCGGTCCGGATCGCTGTCCCGCCTTCTACGTTGGCGGCGAACACGTCGCCGTCATGTCCTATCTCGTCCGCGACCCGGCCCGCGGCGGCTGCGCCGTCGGAAGCCCGCCCGCCCATCTGGGCATGCGCCTCGTAACCGATCGGCGTCCGCCCGGAGCATAGGTTCTGAAGGCGGTGTCGGAGACCGTCCGGCTGCGGTCCGGTCTCCGTTGCCGGCAAACGCCGGCCCGGGGCCGGCGTTTTCCTGCGCCTGATACGCGCGGCTCACTCCGCAGCGGCGCGAGCCTCTGCGAGCCAGACGTCCCAAAGATCCTGATGCGCGGCGATCCAGGCGTCGGCATGACGTTCGATGTCTGCCTCGGAATCCTGACCGTCCCGCATCAGAAGGTTCTGGGCCGAGATGTCGTTGGCCGAGAGCTTCATGATCTCGAACAGCCGTGCGGCCGCTGGGTTCTCTTCGACGAAGTCGCGGTTCGCGATGATGCGCTG
>CAZPOK010000054.1:0-16517 GCA_964587905.1 uncultured Rhodobacterales bacterium
CGACGTGGTGGCCGTGGTAGCGGTAGGTCGTCAGTTCCATGAAGAACGGACCCTCGCCCTTGCGTGCCCGCGCCACCAGCTTCTGGGTCAGCTCGTTGACCGCCAGAACGTCCTGCCCGTCGACCTGGTGCGCCTCGATCCCGAAAGCCTCGGCGCGGGCCATGATCGAGCCGGCGGCGATCTCCTCGGTCTTCGTGTATTCCGAGTACCCGTTGTTCTCGCAGGCATAGATGACCGGCAGCTTCCAGAGTGCGGCCATGTTCATCACCTCGTACCAGAGCCCTTGCGCGGTCGCCCCGTCGCCGAAGAAGCAGACCGTGACGTCGTCCGAGCCCTGGAGCTTCGCGCGCAGCGCCGATCCCGTCGCGATGCCCATCGAGCCGCCCACGATGGCGTTGGCGCCGAGGTTTCCGTGGCTCTGGTCGGCGATGTGCATCGAGCCGCCCTTGCCGCGGCAATAGCCCTCCTCCTTGCCCAGAAGCTCGCAGAACATCTGCTTGAAATCCGCGCCCTTGGCCACGCAATGGCCGTGTCCCCTGTGCGTGGACGTGATCCGGTCATCGTCGGTCAGCGCCTCGCAGATCCCGACCGCCACCGCCTCCTCGCCGGAATACATGTGCGTGAGCCCCGGCATCTTGGCCGAGAGGTATAGCTGGTTCGCGTTGTCCTCGAACGTCCGGATCCGGACCATCTGGCGGTACATCCGCAGATAATCGTCGGCATTCGATTTGCCGGCCTTCGCCTTGCTCGTGGTCTTCGCAGCGGTCATCTCGCCTCCCTCGCCGGCGCCGGAGCGCAGGCATTCCTCCGCGTCCGTTGAGACATTCAGTAACGGTTCGCGATCGGAAGCTCTTCAGCGGGAAAGAGCGAGATCACCTCGCAGCCCGTATCCGTCACGACGACTTCCTCCTCGATCCGCGCCGCCGAGAAACCGTCAGCCGCCGGGCAGTACGTTTCGAGCGCGAAGACCATGCCGGTCTGGATCTCCATCGGGTGGTCGAGGCTGACCGCGCGGCTGATGATCGGACGCTCATGCAGCGCAAGCCCCAGCCCGTGCCCGAACTGCAGCCCGAAGGCGGTGTCCTCGTCGGGGAACCCGAACTCCTCTGCCTTGGGCCAGGCTTGCGCGACGACGTCGGTGCTCACCCCCGGCCGGATCAGGTCGATCGAGGCATCGATCCATTCCCGCGCCTTCACGTAGGCATCGTTCTGCGCCGAGGTCGCGCGGCCGATGTTGAAGGTGCGGTAGTAGCAGGTCCGGTAGCCCTGGTAGCTTTGCAGGATGTCGAAGAACGCCTGATCTCCGGGCCGGAAGTAGCGGTCGGTGAAGTTGTGCGGGTGCGGGTTGCAGCGCTCGCCCGAGATCGCGTTGATCGCCTCCACGTCGTCGGAGCCCATCTCGTAGAGCATCTTGTTGCTGAGCGCGACGATGTCGTTCTCGCGGATGCCCGGCTTCAGCTCCTCGTAGATCATGTGGTAGACGCCGTCGACCATCGCCGCGGCCTGGGTCAGAAGCTGGATCTCGTCCCAGTTCTTGATCTCGCGGGCCGCGAGCATGATCTGCTGGCCGTCGACGACCTTGAGTCCCTCCTCCTGGAGCGCGTGGAACATCGCGGTCTCGGCATAATCGACGCCCACGGGAATGTCGGCCATGCCGGCATCGCGGATCAGCCCCGCGATCTCTTTGGCGTATTTGCGCATCAGGCCGAATTCCGGCGGGATCGTTCCGCGCATGCCGACGACGCCGGCGCGGCAGTGATCGGGTTCGAGCCAGTCGGAAAACTTCTTATGGTGCACGGCTGCAGAACCGAAGTCCCAGACATACGGGCTGTCGTCGCCCGTGAGCAGGCAGAACCTGCACATCTTGTCCCGCTCCCACTCGCCGATCTTCGTCGACGAGACATACCGGATGTTGTTGACGTCAAAGAGGAGAAGCGTGCCGCAGTCGCTCGCCTTCAGCGCCTCCCTTGTCCGGCTCAGACGGTACCGCCTCAGACGATCATGGTCGATCCGGCGCTCGAAATCCACCGACGTGTGACCCCACGCCGGCAAGCGCCCCTCCCAGCGCCACTGCGGGTCGAGATCCGCGGGCTTCAATACATTCGGTCGCAGCGCTCGGTTCATTGGATCCTCCCGTGATCTGGCTCGATTCCGGCCGGAATCCCGACCGTTCCCTTTGGCGGGACTGCTTTGCCCGACATCAGTCGCAAACGCCTGCCGGTACCGGTAGCCCCATAAATGTCCATTCTGGACATGATTGGAGATTTTGCACCGTCCGCCGGCGGCTCTTCAACGTACTCCGCGAACGAGACGTGGATGGAATCATAAATGCCGCCGCGCGCCTGGACGATCCCCAACTCGAACGACTCGCCGCCGAGATTCCCATCGTCACCGTGAACCGCAAGATCGAAGGCGGGGCCATACCGTCCGTCATCAACAACGACGCGCAGGGCATACGGGAAATGGTGCGCAGGCTTCGGGATGCAGGGCATCGAAGGATTGGTCATATCGCCGGTCCTGCCGGAGTCTCCACGGGCGTCGAGCGACGGCAGGCCTTCGAGATCGCCATGCGGGCATCGGGCGTCGATCGACCCGAAGATCTGATCGTCGCGGCCGCGCGCTATGCCGAGGAAGAGGGCGCCCGATGCGCCGACGCGCTGCTGAACGACCGGCTCGCGATTTGCGCGCTTCAGGCGCTGCAGGCGCGCGGCCTGTCGTGCCCGGGCGACGTGTCGGTGACCGGGTTCAACGATGCCCCGTTCCTCGACCTGATCCCGCCCGGCCTGACGACGGTACGGGTCCTTCAGTTCGATCTTGGCAGAACCGCTGCGGAAGTTCTGGGAAGGATGATGGAGTCACCGGAGACCGAGATTCCATCGACGACGATCCTGCCCGTCAACATCATCGAGCGCGGCAGCGTCGGGCCTGCGAGACGCCCCGGCCGCGCGACGGCTTCAGGCACGCGCCCCGGTCAGGCCCGACCGGTCGGCGCGTCGCCGCTCGGGTCTCCGCGCCTGCGCGAACGGATCACGGGGAGGCGGGAAATGGCGGGGACCTGTCCTCCGAATGCGTCGGCATAGATGCGATCGAGCGTGTCCGAGAGCGCGATGTAGCCCATAGCAGCCGGGTCGAACCCTGTGCCGGACGCGAGGCTCTCCACCCAGCCGGCGATCGCCCGCCCACCCCAATCGTCGGGAGGCTCCGAGAGAGACACGGCGCCCGAGCCTTGAAGCAGGCAGGCCTCGAAGTCGTAGAAGGATCCACCGCGGTTGCGGACTCTCAGGCCGCCGTCAGTTCCGTGGATATCACCGACGATCACGGCATCCCGGCCCGCGTGCAGGTTCCACGAACAGGCAAGCCGCACCGTCGCGCCCCCTTCGAATTCGATGGTCGCGATCCCGTAGTCTTCCAGACCGGGCTCGCAGAGCCGTTCACCATGGCGAT
The DNA here is from genome assembly GCA_964587905.1 of uncultured Rhodobacterales bacterium. Classification (GTDB taxonomy): domain Bacteria; phylum Pseudomonadota; class Alphaproteobacteria; order Rhodobacterales; family Rhodobacteraceae; genus DAINOF01. Next base: position 3,445 of record CAZPOK010000054.1, read on the forward strand.
AAAGCGTTGCCGAAACACCGGCGACAGGCCCGTCGAAGATCCAGAGTGCGAGATCGACGAGATGGGTCCCGAGGTCCATCAAGGCACCGCCTCCGGATCTCGTGATGTCGTAGAACCATGCCTTGTCAGGGCCATAGGCGTTGTGAAATGCGAAATCGGCTGAAAACGGTCGCCCGATGCGGCCGACGTCGAGGGCAGCCTTGATGGCTCCGAACGCGGCGGTCCGTCGGTAACAGAGATCCACGGCGAGAAGACGGTTCGTTTCGCGCGCCTTCTCGACGACAGCCCGCACTTCGGCGGCGGATCGCCCGAGCGGCTTCTGGCAAAAGACAGCCATTCCCTGCGACAAAGCCTCGAACGCCTGCGCCGCGTGAAGCGCGCTCGGGCTCGCGATCACGACACCATCCGGGCGCAGGGCGAGAAGCTCCTCGACCGTGCCGGCGGCCGCGGCCTCCGGGGCGAGTTGCCGTGCCGCCTCCACCGCTTCCCTCGAGGGATCGTAGAGCACCGCGATGTCGGCAAGGCCGGTGGCAGCGACCGCCTCCAGACGATGCCGCCCGATCCAGCCGAGCCCGACGAATCCGAGACGCGGCCGGGTCATGAGCAGGTGACGTAGGCTTTCACGAAGCCTTCCGGCTTGTCGCGCGTCGCGTCGAGCGCGTCGCCGAGGCGGTCGAGCGGGTAGCCGTGGGTCACGAGCGCACGCGGGTCGAGCCGTCCCGACACGGCCGCCTCCACCGCCTCACGCAGGCCCTCGCGATAGGCTTCCGCGCTGCGTTCGTGCGCGTTCACCACGTCGATGCCGCGCCAGTTCCATTGCTGCATGTTGATCCGGCGCGGTCCGTCCTGGTGGTATCCGGCGATCACGAGCCGCCCGCCTTCCGCGACAAGTTCTCCGGCGAGGTCGAGCGGGCCCTGCTTCCCGACCGCCTCGATCACCACGTCGCAAAGACGGCCATGGGTGACCCCGCGGATCTCGGAGACCACGTCGCCCGGCTCATCGGCGCGGAAGGTTCGGACGGCGCCCATTTCCCGGGCAAGCCGGAGGGCCTCTTCGCGGCGCGAGACGGCGAACACCTCCGAGGCCCGCGCCGCCGCAAGACGGGTGAGCGTCGCTCCCAGAAACCCGATCCCGACGATCGCGACGCGGTCGCCGGGCCTGATCGCGCTCCGCCGTAGGATGTTCATGGCGCAGGCGAAGGCTTCTCCAGGAAACGGAACACCATCGAGATCGGGCGGCAGCAGGACGACGTCGGGCCCGTTGACGATGTCATGGCTGGCGTAGCTGTTCTGTCCCAGAAACGCCACGCGTTGACCGGGACGAAGCTCGGCGACGCGGGATCCGACAGCCTCTACCGTTCCCCAGCCTTCGTGGCCGAGCCCGCCGGGCTCGGTCGGGAAGTCCATCCAGTCCGGCCCGCTCCATGGCCCCAGGTTCGACGCGCAGACCCCGCAACCCTCGACCCGCACACGGACCTGGTCGTCTTCCGGAGCGCGCAGGACAAGGTCGACCATACCGACTCTGCCGGGTCCCTCCACCCGTGCGGCAAGGCCGGCCGGAGCAGCCGCGGAGCGGCGTCCGGGGGCGATTTCCGGGACATGTCTGTTCACGGGCACTCTCCTTCGGCTTCAATGGGAAACGGAGCTGCAGCCACCCCGTTCCAGCGTCCGCGAACAACACGGTCCCACGGCCTTTGTTCCGGAAGATGAAGCCGGAGCCGAAACCCGAACCCGTTGCCGCCGTTGGGGAACATTCCCGGAAGAAGCCCGTTTGGCGATCAACGATCTTTCACGGCCACGATCTTTCACAGCCACATCGGGATGATCTGCCATGACGCGACTGCTGATAACCGGAGGATGCGGCTTCATCGGTCGCCACGTGGCGCGGGAACTGCTGGATCACGGCTACGAGGTGCGCCTCTACGACGGGCTTATCGATCAGGTGCACGGCGGCGCGGCGCCCGATGTGCCCCAAGACGCCGAGTTCGTCGAAGGCGACATGACCGACGCACCCCGGCTCCGCCGCGCCCTAGGGGGATGCGACGGCGTGATCCACCTCGCCGCCGAGGTCGGCGTGGGGCAGTCCATGTACGAGATCGCGCGATACGTCGGCACGAACGACCTCGGGACCGCCGTGCTCCTCGAGGCGCTTCTCGACCACCCGGTCGAGCGGATCGTCATCGCCTCGTCGATGAGCGTCTATGGCGAAGGCTACTACACCGCGCCTGATGGCAGAGTGATCGAAACCGGCCGACGAGATCCCGACGCCGTACGCGCAGGCGACTGGGACATCCACTCCGAAACAGGCGAACCTCTCGCCGCCATCGCGACGGACGAACGCAAGCGCCCCGATCTCGCGTCAATCTACGCCCTGACCAAGTTCACGCAGGAACGTGCAGCGCTGATCTTCGGCGACGCCTATGGAACAGACACCGTCGCCCTCCGGCTCTTCAACGTGTTCGGCGCCGGGCAGGCCCTGTCGAACCCCTATACCGGCGTGCTCGCCAACTTCGCCTCGCGTCTCGCCAAGGGCGAGCGCCCGACCGTGTTCGAGGACGGACGGCAGAAGCGCGACTTCGTCCATGTCGAGGACGTGGCCCGCGCCTTCCGGCTCGCCTGGGAGGCTCCCGCGGCGGCCGGCGAGGTCTTCAACATCGGTTCGGGCCGGGCCTACACGATCACCGAGGTCGCGGGGCTTCTCGCCCACGAGATGGGTGTGCCGCACCTCGGTCCCGAGGTCCTCGGCAAGGCCCGCGCCGGCGACATCCGCAACTGCTTCGCCGACATCTCCAAAGCGGGCGATACCTTGGGTTTCGAGCCCCGTCATCGACTCGAGAGGTCGCTCGGCCCCTTCGTCGAATGGGTCAGCGGCGAGGTCGTCGAGGATCGAAACGCCGATATGCGCCGCGAGCTCGAGGCACGGAGGCTGGTGTCATGAACGACCCGGACTTCGGTTTCGTGGAATGGTTCCGGCTCGGCCAGTACGACCTCGTGGAAGAGACCCTGCCGGGGCTCAAAGCCTCCGGCGCGCGCTATCTCCGAACGCATGTGTCCTGGGCCGACGCTTTCGACGAAGGCGGAGAGTCGTGGTTCGACTGGCTCCTGCCGAAGCTCGGCCGGGACTTCGATCTCCTGCCTTGCGTCCACTACACGCCGCCGTCGATCTCCCGGACCGGCCGCTGCACCGGGGCACCGCACGACCTCAAGTCCTACGCCGATTTCATCGACGGGCTGCTGACCCGGCACGGAAAGCACTTCTCGCACGTCGAACTCTGGAACGAGCCCAACAACCTCCTCGACTGGGACTGGCGCGAGGACCAGACCTACGACCTGTTCTGCGAAATGGTCGGCGGCGCCGCCTACTGGATCCGCGCGCGCGGATGGAAGCCCGTCCTGGGCGGCCCCAGTCCCTTCGACCCGCTGTGGCTGGACCTGATGGGCCAGCGCGGCATCCTCGATCACTGTGCCGCGGTCGGCTTCCACGGATTCCCCGGCACCTGGGACAGCGAGGAAGGCAGCTGGCGCGGCTGGGACATGCATCTGGGCGAGATGCGCAACGTCCTCGACCGCTACAACGACGCCTCCGAGATCTGGATCACCGAGACCGGCTATTCGACCTGGCGCAACGACGAGATGGAGCAGGCACGGCGCTTCGCGCAGGCCGCGCATGCGCCCGCCGACCGGCTCTACTGGTATGGCTGGCGCGACCTTCCGCCCGACGTCGCGGTGCAGGAGGGTCTCTGGTTCGACCCCCGACACTATCACCTCGGCGCAGTCACCGCGGCAAACAGGCCGAAGCTGCTCGCGCGGCTCCTCTCGAAAGGAGGCATCGCCCGGGTCCGGGAAGTCACTCAACTCGCCACCCCCGGAGTCCGGCGCGCCGCGCACCCGGCAGTCGTGACGGGCGGCGCGGGCTTCATCGGATCGAACCTCGCCGACAGCCTGCTGTCCGACGGCGATGATGTGATCGTCATCGACAACCTGAGCCGGCCGGGCGTGGAGGAGAACCTCACCTGGCTAATCGCCCGGCACGGGCCCCGCGTCCACTTCGCGCCGGTCGATCTGCGGCAGGAGGGAACGCTCGGCCAGACCGTCGAAGACGCCTCGGCTGTCTTCCACCTCGCCGGGCAGACCGCCGTGACGACAAGCCTCGAGAGTCCGGTCGAGGACTTCGAGGTGAACGCGCGGGGCACACTCAACCTGCTCGAGGCGGTGCGTGCGACGGGTCGCAAGGTGCCGGTACTCTTCGCGGGCACGAACAAGGTCTACGGGTCGCTGTCCGACATCGAGACGTGCTGCGACGACGACCGGTACCTGCCCGTCGATCCGTCCCTGCGACGGCAGGGCATCGGCGAGGACCGCGCCCTCGACTTCTGCACGCCATACGGCTGCTCCAAGGGCGTGGCGGACCAGTACGTCCTCGACTACGCGCGCTCCTATGGCATCCCGGCCGCAGTCCTGAGGATGAGTTGCATCTACGGCCCTCGCCAGTTCGGCACCGAGGACCAGGGATGGGTGGCGCATTTCCTGATCCGCGCGCTCGAAGGCCAGCCGATCTCGATCTTCGGCGACGGGCGACAGGTCCGCGATGTGCTGCACGTCTCGGACGCCGTCGCGGCCTATCGCGCGGCGCACGGGGGGATCGACGGTGTCGCCGGACGCGCGTTCAACCTCGGAGGCGGCCCAGCCAACGCCGTCAGCCTGCGCGACGTCCTCGGCGAGATCGGCCGCAGGCTGGGCGCGCCGGTCACCGTCAGCCATCACGACTGGCGGCCGGGCGATCAGCCGTATTTCGTCGCGGACACGCGCGCACTCCGGGCTGCGGCGGGATGGAGGCCTCGTATGAGATGGAGAGACGGCATCGGACAACTCGCCTCCTGGCTCGCCGAGCACCGCGCGCCCGCACGGCGGCGCCGCGAGCGTCGGAGGCTGCACGCATGAGACGGCTCCTGATGACGGTCGATGCCACCGGGGGCGTCTGGCGCTATGCCATGGACCTCGCACGCGGCCTGCAGGCGGAAGGAATCGAGACCGTGTTTCTCGGTCTCGGACCGGAGCCTGCCGCGCACGAGCGCCGCAAGGCACAGGCCCTGGGGATCCTCGACTGGGCCCCCGCGCCGCTCGACTGGATGGTATCCGACGAATCCGACCTGTCGCACCTGCCGGCGCTCATCGCGGAGCGGGCCGCGCGTCATGGCGCGGGGGCCATTCAGGTCAACGTCCCCTCGCAGGCCGCCGGGATGCCGGAGGGTCTGCCCGTGGTGGCGTTTCACCACTCCTGCGTCGCGACCTGGTTTCGCGCCGTGCGGGGACACGCGCTTCCCGACGCGTGGTCCTGGCAGGCACGCCTTACGCGGCGAGGACTCGAGCGCGCGGATGCCGTCGCCGCACCGAGCCGCTCCCACGCCGAGGCCGTCGCCGCGTGCTACCCCGGCGCCGGCCGGATCGCAGTCGTCCCGAATGCCGTGAAGGTGACGGAGACCGCAGGTGGCGACGCGCCCTATGTGGCCGCCTCGGGACGCTGGTGGGACGACGGCAAGAACGGCGCCACGCTCGACGCCGCGGCGGGACGCATGATCTGGCCGGTCGTGATGACCGGCCCGACGCGGTCGCCGACGTCGCAGAGCTTCACGCCGGCGCGGGCCGTTGCCGCGGGACCGCTCCCCCACGATGCCGCTCTCGCGCTGACCCGCGAGGCAGGGATTTTCGTCGCGCCCTCGCTCTACGAACCCTTCGGTCTCGCCGTGGCGGAGGCCGCCCGCGTCTCCCGACCGCTGGTTCTGGCCGACATCCCGACGTTCCGGGAGCTTTGGGACGGTGCGGCACTGTTCTTCCCGGCAAACGATCCGGACGCACTTTGCGACGCCGCCAACCGGCTCATCGAGGATCCCGTCGTGCGCCGCCGCCTCGGGCACGCGGCGCAGATGCGCGCCCGCCGCTTTACCACGGCCGCGCAGGCCCGGGCGATGAGACGCCTTCTCGACGGCCTGGCATCCAGCCAGCCGATCGCGGGGATCCCCTGATGCGGTTTCTGTTTTACACGCACTCGCTGGTTTCCGACTGGAACCACGGAAACGCGCATTTCCTCCGCGGCGTGATGCGTGACCTCGTGCGTCGCGGCCACGAGGCGACCGCCCTGGAACCCGCGCGATCCTGGAGCCGCGAAAATCTCGTGGCGAGCCAGGGCGCGCGCCCGGTGGCGATGTTCGCCGCTTGCTTTCCGGATTTGCGGGCCAAGGTCTATGAGCCGGACTTCGAGCACGAACGTCTCCTCTCGGAAGCCGATGTCGTCATCGTCCACGAATGGACCGATCCCGATCTCGTGGCGAGGATCGGCACGGCCCGAACGTCAGGAGGCCGCTTCACGCTCCTCTTCCACGATACTCACCACCGGGCAGTGACCCGCGAAGGAGAGATCAGCGCGCTCGATCTTACCGGCTATGACGGCGTCCTCGCCTTCGGGGAAGCGCTGCGCGAACGATACCTGCGCGCTGGCTGGGGTCGGCAGGTCTTCACGTGGCACGAGGCCGCCGACGTTACCCTGTTCCGTCCCATGCCGGAGGCACGGGAGCGCGGCGATCTCGTCTGGATCGGCAACTGGGGCGACGGCGAGCGCAGCGCGGAGCTGTCGGAGTTCCTGATCGAACCCGCCGCATCGCTCGGCCTCCGTGCCACGGTCCATGGTGTCCGGTACCCCGAGGAGGCACGGCTCCGGCTCGCCCGGGCGGGGATCGACTACCGCGGATGGATCGCGAATTCCGACGTCCCTGCGGCCTTCGCATGCCAGCGTGTCACGGTTCACGTGCCCCGCAGGCCCTACACGAGAGAACTCCCTGGCATTCCAACGATCCGGCCGTTCGAAGCACTGGCCTGCGGCATTCCCCTTGTCAGCGCGCCCTGGACCGATGCCGAAGGGCTGTTCCGCCCGGACGACTACCTCGTCGCGTCCGACGGACATGCCATGCGGACCCACCTGCGGACCCTTGTCAACGACTCCGACGCGCGCCGCGAGATCGCCGACCGGGGGCTCGAGACGATCCGCGGCCGCCATACCTGCCGCCACCGCGTCGACGAGATGTTCGGCATCCTCGACCGACTTGGCGCGCCTTCTTTCGTCCCGGAGACTGTCTGATGCGGGACATCGCCTTCTACGGGTCGAGCCTCCTGTCCGCCTACTGGAACGGCGCCGCGACCTATTACCGGGGCATCCTCGGCGCCCTCGCCCGGCGCGGCTACCGCATCACCTTCTACGAGCCCGATGTGCACGACCGGCAGACGCATCGGGATATCGATCCGCCGGACTGGTGCGAGGTCGTGGTCTACGAGGGCACCGTTTCCGCGCTCAAGGAGGCCGCGGGGCGCGCCACCTGCGCCGACATCGTCGTGAAGGCCAGCGGCGTGGGATTCGAGGACGACCTTCTGTTCGCGGAAGTGATGACCGCCGCCCGTCCCGGCGCGCTCAGGGTCTTCTGGGACGTCGACGCGCCCGCGACGCTCGCCGGGCTCGAGCCGTTCCCCGATCACCCGCTCCGCCGCGCGCTTCCCTCGCTCGACCTCGTGCTGACCTACGGAGGCGGCGATCCCGTCGTCTCCGCCTACACAGCGCTCGGGGCGCGGCGCTGCGTCCCGATCTACAACGCGCTCGATCCCGCGACGCACCATCCAGTCGCGCCCGAACGGCGCTTCGAGGCCGAACTCGCCTTTCTCGGCAACCGCCTGCCCGACCGCGACGACAGGGTCCGCGAATTCTTCCTCTCTCCCGCCGCCGGCAATCCCGCTCACCGGTTCCTCATTGGAGGATCCGGATGGGAGAACGTCGCGATGCCGGGCAATGTCGCGCGCCTGGGCCACGTCCCGACCGCCGACCACAACGCCTTCAATTCGAGCCCGTCTATGGTCCTGAACGTGGCTCGGGACAGCATGGCCAAGACCGGATTCTCACCCGCCACCCGCATCTTCGAGGCCGCGGGAGCCGGTGCCTGCCTCGTCACCGACGACTGGGAAGGGATCGAGACCTTCCTCGAGCCCGGCAAGGAGATCCTCGTCGCCCGCGACGGGCAGGACGTCGCGGACATCCTCTCGACCATGACCCGCTCCGAGGCCGCGGCGATCGGCAGCGCCGCCCTGCGCCGCGTACATGCGGACCACACGTACGACCGCCGGGGCGAAGAGGCGCATGCCGTTTTCGAGGCTTACGCGACACGAACGGAAGCCGCGGAATGAGCGAGCCGCTGAAGATCGTCTTCATCGGACTGTCGATCACCTCGTCCTGGGGGAACGGCCACGCCACCACCTATCGTGCCCTCATCAAGGGCCTCGCGCAGGAGGGGCACCGGGTCCTCTTCCTCGAACGCGACGTGCCCTACTACGCCGGGAACCGCGACATGCCCTGTCCGGAGTTCTGCGATCTCGGGCTCTATGGGGATCTCGACGAGGCATTCGCCCGCTACGGCCCACTGATCGACGGCGCGGATGCGGTGATCGTGGGCTCCTACGTCCCAGAAGGCGCCAAGCTGATCTCCCGCCTGCTCACCCGCGTGCGTCCGCTCTGCTTCTACGACATCGACACACCCGTCACACTGGCGGCGCTCGACCAGGGCAAGCGGGACTATCTGACGCCCGGCCAGATCCCCTGTCTCGACGTCTATTTCTCGTTCTCCGGCGGCGAGGTGCTCGAGCATCTCGAGCGTGCGCGGGGAGCACGCCGCGCCGAGGCGCTCTATTGCGCAGTCGACACCGACCGCCACGCGCCCGCGCCGGACACCGCGAAACGCTGGGATCTCGGCTATCTCGGCACCTACAGCGACGACCGGCAACCGACGCTCGACGCGCTCCTTCTCGAGCCCGCGCGCCGCCTTCCCGACCGACGCTTCGTCGTCGCGGGGCCGATGTACCCCGACACGATCGATTGGCCGGACAACGTGGAGCGGATCGAGCATCTTCCGCCTGCCCGTCATCCGGCCTTCTACTCTGCGCAACGCTTCACGCTGAACGTCACGCGCGCCGACATGAAGCGGATGGGCTGGTCACCCAGTGTCCGGCTCTTCGAAGCGGCCGCCTGCGGGACGCCCGTGATCAGCGACCGCTGGGCGGGGCTGCACGACATCTTCCCCGACGGACGCGCCATCCTCACGGCGTCAACGACAGATGACGTGGTCGCTGCGCTCACGCAACTGCCCGACGGCACGGCCGGCGCCATCGGGCAGACCGCGCGGAACATCGCGCTGCGCGATCATTCAGGCCGCGCCCGCGCGCGACAGCTGGTCCGCGTCCTCGAAAGCCTGACCGCCAATGCGGTTAACATCTGATGACAAAGCCCAGAGGAAGTCGTTTGAACCCTGATCGGACGTCCATCACCAGCGTGGCGGAGTTCCTCCCCTGCCGGGCCGGAATCGGAGCGGCGGAAGCGCCGCACGGAGCGGTACGACGGCTCGCAGGTGCCATGTGACCCGCCGCGACGCACTCCGCAGAAAGGCCGACACAGAGCTGGAACAGCGCATCGTCGACCTTGGACCGTGGTTTCAGAACCTCAGGATCGACGGGATCGAGACTGCGCCCGATCACTTCCTCGGGGACTACCCGCGGTTCAAATGGGAGAAATTCCAGCACGTCGTGCCCGAGGACCTGTCCGGGTGCACGGTCCTGGATATCGGCTGCAATGCGGGCTTCTACTCCCTCGAGATGGCCCGGCGCGGCGCCGACCGGGTCGTGGCGATCGACACCGATCCGCACTACCTGGCGCAAGCGCGGTTCGCCGCCGACGAGGCGGGCGCGCGGATCGAGTTTCGCGAGATGTCGGTCTACGACGTGGGCCAACTGGGAGAGCGGTTCGACTTCGTCATCTTCATGGGCGTGCTCTACCACCTGCGTCACCCGCTTCTGGCGCTCGACCTCATCCACGAGCATGTGGCGAAGGATCTCATGCTGTTCCAGTGCATGCTGCGCGGACCGGAGCAGGTTTTCGTCCCGCCCGACGACACGCCCTTCGACGACGAGGCACGCTTCGACCGGCTCGATCATCCGCTTCTCTACTTTGTCGAAGATCGATATGCGGCGGATCCGACGAACTGGTTCGTGCCGAACCGCGCGGGCGTCGAGGCGATGCTGCGCAGCTCGGGCTTTCGCATCACGGCGCATCCCGAGCGCGAGGTCTACCTTTGCACCGTCGAGGAGCGTCCCTGGTGGGCGAATGCCCCGCCCGGGATCGCACCCTGAACACCCGCCCCGACGGCGCCGGCCGTGCATCGACGCGGCTGCTTTGAAGAGGCTGGCTCCTGGGGTACAAGCCATTCATGACGCGCATCGGAAAACGCTCTTCGGCCCGCCTCGCAGTGCATGCGGTTGTCCTCGCGGCTGTTGTTTTCCTGTCGGCGGTCATGGCCGAGGCCCAGGACACCGCGGCCCCAGAAGCGCCCTCAGGTCAGATCGCCGTCGGCTCGTCCGAGATAGACGACGAAGAAATCCGGGACCGGATACGCGCTATCCTCGGCGAAATGGCCGGGTTCGAGGACGTGGACGTGTCGGTTTCATCCGGGGTCGTGACCGTCTCGGGCGAGGTGATCGACGCGGCCGCCGAGGAGACGCTGCGCAGCGTCGTGAACCGCGTCGACGGCGTCGTCGCGCTCGAGAACGAGGTCACGCAGACGGCCGACCTCGAGGTCAGGCTGGCGCCGGCGATCGAGCGCCTGCGCCAGCGGGTCGAACGGATCGCCGTCAATGCGCCGATGTTCGTTCTGGCCCTCCTGGCGTTTGCCATCGTCTTCGTTGCGGGATGGCTGCTGACTAGCAGGTTCCACTTCTGGGAGCGTCTGGCGCCGAACGCGTTCATCTCCGACATCTATCGGACGGTCGCCCGCTTCCTCTTCGCCGCGGTCGGGCTCGTCGTCGCGCTCGACATCCTGAATGCCACGGCGCTGATCGGCGCCGTGCTCGGGGCGGCCGGCCTCGTCGGACTGGCCGTGGGGTTCGCCGTCCGTGACACGGTCGAGAACTTCATAGCGTCGGTTCTTCTCAGCCTGCGTCAGCCATTCCGCCCGAACGACGTGGTCGACATCAATGGCGACCTCGGAAGCGTCGCCCGCCTGACCTCGCGTGCGACCATTCTGATCTCACCGGACGGCAACCAGATCCGGATTCCAAACGCCACGGTGTTCAAGGGCAGGATCGTCAACTACACCCGGGACCCCCATCGGCGGTTCGTCTTCACGCTCGGCGTCGGGCCCGAGACCGACCTTGCCGCGGCGCTGTCGCGTGGCACCGAGGCGCTGGCCGGTCTTCCGTTCGTTCTTGCCGATCCGCCGGTCTCCGCCTGGATCGAGGATGTGGGAGAGTCCAGCATCCTCGTCACCTTCGCCGCATGGGCCGATCAGACCCGGTCCGACTTTCTCAAGGCGCGGGGAGAGGCCATCAGGGTCACCAAGACCGCGCTGGAAGCGGAAGGCATCAGCCTGCCGGAACCGACGTACAGGCTGAAGATGGAGACCGGGGGCACGGACGCCGGCGAACCCCGAGCCGCGGTCAGGCCGCCGTCCGCGACCCTCGCGCTCGAAGCCCTTCCAGATGCGGCGACACCGGATCACGCCGGTCTCGCCACCGAAAAGGTGCTGGAACGGGAACGCGGATCGAAGGACACCTCCCCCGACCTTCTGAGCGACGCCAGAGAGGCGGAATAGCCGCAGGAGAGCGACACCACCGCGATCGGCGTTGCCAGGACCGACCGAAAAGACCTCGGAGGTCGGTTTCCGGGTGCATGACCAGCCAGAGAGGGGCTACTGTGGGCTCATGAGCTCGTGGCCCCCCGACACTGACAGCGTCACGCGGCGCTTTCGCGCGTCGCCGGAGCGTCCTCTCGCGATGCTGAAGCTTTGCCCGGTCTACGCTCCGACACCGCTTCGCAACCTGCCCGGGCTCGCGAGGGATCTGAATGTCGGACTGCTGCTGGCCAAGGACGAGTCCCAGCGCATGCGGCTTGGAAGCTTCAAGGCGCTGGGCGGCGTCTACGCGGTGGCCCAGATCATCTGCGACGCGTCGGGCGCACGGACTCCGGACGCGCCGGACGCGCAACGCGCCGCCGCGGGCCTGACCTTCGTGACCGCGAGCGCCGGCAATCACGGGCTGGCCGTCGCGGCCGGCGCCCGGATCTTCGGCGCTCGTGCCGTGATCGTTCTGGACGAAAGCGTGCCGGAGGCCTTCGCGGCACGTATCCGCGCCTCCGGTGCGGAGGTTCGCCGCGCACCCGGCGTCTACGAAGACGCGGTCGAGCTTGCGGGGCGCCTCGCTGACGAGGAAGACTGGCTCCTTCTCGCCGACGGGTCCTGGCCTGGCTACACAACCCGCCCCGCACTGGTGATGGAGGGCTATTCCGTTCTCGCACAGGAATGCCACGACATGCTCTGCAGGACCGGCGACTGGCCGACGCATGTCTTCCTTCAGGCAGGTGTGGGAGGCATGGCTGCCGCCGTCGCGGCCCATGTCCGCACCTGCTGGCCTCATCAGCCCGTCATCGCGGTGGTCGAACCCGAAGAAGCGGCGTGCTTGCGCGACAGCGTCCGGGAAGACCGCGTGACACGCGCGTCGGGCGCGGTGTCGAACATGGGCCGGCTCGACTGCAAGGACGCCTCGCTCATCGCATTCGAGTCGCTCCGCCGCGATGCCGACATGTTCCTGACCGTCACCGACCGCAAGGCGAGCGAGGCCGTCGGTCTCCTCGACCGACACGGCATTTCCTCGACACCGTCGGGAGCAGCCAGCATCGCAGCGGTTCGCCAGATCGCGCCCTCTGCCGACGCGCGCTGCCTCGTCATCGTCACTGAATGCGGCCCGCACGGGGAAGGATCGTAGGCACCGGCAAGCAGCAGGGCCTCAGCCGGATCGCAGGCGCAGCGGAGCCTCGACGATGTGTCGCCGCATGAGGTCTGCCGCTTCCTGGGCCTCGCCCTCCACCATGGCCGCGAAGATCCGATCGTGTTCGTCCCAGACCTGAACCGACATTCCGGGGTGCTGGAGAACCCGTCCCATGGAGCGGCGCAGATGCTGCCAGTTGAGGCGCATCGTGTCGACGACGATGTCGTTGC
>CAZPOK010000055.1:0-16170 GCA_964587905.1 uncultured Rhodobacterales bacterium
TGGCTGTCGGCGCCATGTTCCTCGGCGAGGAAGATGACCCTCACGACCTTCGCGCTGCTGATATCGAGCATGGTGGCCTCCCGTTTCGCGGACCAGTATCCGCGTTGGGAAGGCGAGGGCAAGCGCGAAGGCGCCTCAGTAGACGCGTTCGTAGAGCCATTGCGGCAGGAACCGGCTGAACCGGAACCACAATCCGAAGGCCCACGGGAAGCTCGACGCGAATCGGTCCGAGCGCATGAGTGTCATCATGTGGTCCGCCGCTTGCTCTGGCGTCATCAGGAAGGGCATCCTGAATTCGTTCTTGTCGGTGAGGCGGGTCTTTATGAAGCCTGGGTTGGCGCTCTGGACGGTGACGCCGCTGCCGCGGAGGTCGAGCCGCATGGTCTCGCCGAGCGACATGATCCCGGCCTTGGTCGCGCCGTAGCCCACCGCGCCGGGCAGACCCCGGAATCCTGAAAGTGAACCGGTCAGGATGATGTGGCCATCGCCCCTTTCGACCATGCGGGGGACGACATGGCCGAGGACGCGGGCTGCGCCGGTGAGGTTCACGTCGAACATCGCCTCGATCTTTCCGGCGTCCCATTCGGTCGCCTTGATCGGCCAGTAGACGCCGGCGAGAAAGACGAGACCGTCGACGTCGCCTGCTTCCGCCGCGGCCTTCGCCACGCTTTCAGGGTCGGAGACGTCGCAGGAGATGGCGCGGGCTCTGCCGGGCAGGTCGTCCACGAGATCCTTCAGGCGGTCGGCGCTGCGGGCGCTGACGATCACCTCCGCCCCGGTCTTGGAGAGCTTCATGGCGAGCGCGCGGCCGAGGCCTTCGGAGGCGCCAACGAGCCAGTAGGTCTTGCCGTCGAAACGCCTCACGTTGCGTCCTTTTTTCGCAGTGTCGCCACGAGTTCGGCGACGGTGATGCCGAACTTGCGGAACTGGCTGCGGTTCATGATGGTTCCGTTCTCAACGAGATACATCCAGTCGGTCGCGTCGAGCACGTGGCCGCCCGAGTCCTCTGGAAGGCGGATCTTGTATTCGAGGAGGACCGCCGGGCCCTTCTGCATTCCGGTGCCCATGCCCACGACGTCGGGGGCTTCCGCCTTGATCGACCCGTCGTTGCCGAGGGTGAGATTCCACTCCCGGTTCTGGGTCGCGCCGCTGTCGTAGCGGAAGGTTTCGATCATGCGCCCGACGTTGCCCTCCCAGCTGGCCTCGAAATCCGCGACGAAGCGGGAGGAGACGCGGCCGGTCGGCCCGTAGATCACGCCTTCGCAAAGCAGCGGGCCGTTCAGGTGCTCGCGCAGGTCGAAATTCGGGCCAGACCGGGCGTAATCGTCGGGTGCCTGGGCGCGGAAGGCGAGGTAGCGCCGCTGCGCCCAGACGAGCGTCAGCGTCAGAACGGCGCCTAAAACTACGAGGCTCAGCATATCCATTGTCAGTCCTCCTCCAGAGGCGTGGCGACGAGAAGCGCGATCGCCACGAGTTTCAGAAGGCAGGGCACGAGCGCGTAGAGATACGTGAGCACCTGCAGGGCAAAAGCCGGGTTGTCCGTGACACCCGATCGGAAACCGCTCACCTCGAGCAGCGGCAGCAGCGCCGCCGCCGCGAAGGCGAGCGTGAACTTGGTGACAAGGGACCAGAGTCCGAATCCCTGGCCGGCATTGGGAGAGATCGCGGCCATGCGGCGCGCGAAGAGCGCGGGCATGAGCGTCAGGTCGGCGCCGATGGTGGCGCCGGACGCGATGCAGATGATCGCGAAAGCGGTGGTGTCGCCGGGCCCCAGTGTCAGGACGAAGGCGAAGGAGACGATGGCGAGAACCATCGCGGAGAGAAGCGTGCGCTTCGCGCCGATGCGGGCCGAAAGCCATGCCCAGCCGGGGGCCGAGGCCGCGGCGGCGAGGAAGAACAGGACGAGCAGCGGGCCTTCCCAGCCCGGCGCCTGGAGCCGGCTCTCGACGAAAAAGAGAAAGAGTGTCGAGGAGACCGCGAGCGGAGTCGCGTTGACGAGAGCGAGGATCAGGAGCCGGCGGGCGGTGGGGTCGCGGAGGATCGCGCCGATGGGCGTGGGTTCGGCGGTGTGGGCGGGGCGCCACTCGGGGGCCATGGCGATGGTCGCGAGGGCGACCACGGCCGCGAACCCTATCGCGAAGGTCGCGAAAGGTGCGGCGGTGATGCCCATGAGGGCGGTTGGTGCGATGGCCGCAAGGCAGACGCCGAGAAGCGCACCCGATTCACGCCAGGCGGCGAGGCGTACGTGGCCGCCCGCGATCTCGCCCGCCTTCTGCACCCCCTGGGCGTAAAAGTTGATCGTGAGGAAGCTGAAGGCGGTGAAGAGCCCGGTGAGGGTCAGCGCGAACCACCAGATCGGGTCGATGGGCGGGGCGATCGCGAAGAGCCCGATCATCGAGACGGCGAGGAGGGCCGCTCCGAAAGGGATGGCCGCCCCGCGCGCGGCGCGCAGACGTTCGGAGACCCAGCCGAGCGCCGGGTCCTGAACGACGTCGAACAGCCGGAGCGCGAAGAGCACCGCGCCGAGGGTCGCCAGACTCACGCCGTAAGTATCGGCGAAGAACTTGGGCGCGTAGATGTAGATCGGCAGACCCGCGCCCGACAGAATCGCGCCGAAAAGCGCGTACGCCGGAAGCCGGTCCCCGCGCAGGGTTGCCGCCATCGCCGTCATCGGGTCACTTCTTCAGCCGGCGGCTGCGGACGGGCGCGGTAATCCGCGCCCTTCCACCAGAGCTTCAGCGCCTGCCAGTGGATCAGGCCGAGCACCCGTCGCGACCCGAACGGGCGGCGGAGGGCGGAGGCGATGATCGCGCCGGTGGTCAGCGGCTTGCGCCGGCCCGTGAGCGTCGCGATCAGGCCACCGTTGCCCGAGGTGTAGTCGATCCAGATCCCGATCTTGTCGGAGCGGATGTCGAACCGGAACGTGTAGCCGCCCTCGACCGGCTGGAAGGGCGAGACGTGGAAGATCTTTGACGCGGTCAGCGTGTCGGTCTTTTCGATCGGTTCGAGGTCGTCGCGGTGGCAGAGGTAGGAATGCCGGTCGCCGAAGGTGTTGCTGACCTCGGCGATGACGACGCGGAGGCGTCCCGTGTCGTCATGCGCGAGCCAGAAGCTCACCGGATTGAAGACGTGGCCGAGCACGCGCGGCTGCGCCAGAAGCTCGAGCCTGCCGCCGGTCACCCGGTCGAGACCATGCGCTGCCAGCACCTCGCGCGCCCACGGCGCGCCGCGACCTTCGTGCGGCGCGCCGCCGTGGTCGCGGTCGTGAAGCGAGGCGAGGCCGCTCCGGTTTCTTCCGAAGCCCGCCGGTCCGCGCCCGTCAGCCTCGGCATCGACCAGGACATAGTCGATCGAGTACCTGAAGGCGTTCTCGATCCCGCCCCGTCGGCCGTGGAAGGTTTCACCCGCGATATGATCGACGGCAAGTTTCATTCGGCGGCGATCCCCATCGCGTCGGCGGCCCGCAGCGCCTCCACCACGTCGACGGCGCTGCCGAGCCCGTCCTCGTGGAAGCCGTTCTTCATCCAGGCGCCGCAGAACCAAGTCCGGTTCTGCCCGTTGGAGGCGCGGAGGGTGTCCTGCGCGGCGAGGGCGGCAAGATCGTAGACCGGGTGGCGAAACGTGGTCTGGTCGTAGATCAGGTCGTCCCGGATCTGCCGTGTCGAGTTCAGCGTCACGAAGAGAGGGTCGTCCTTCGGGATCGGCTGGAGGCAATTCATCCAGTAGGTAAGGTCGATCCGGTCGGTCGTCTTGTCCGACGCCTCGGTGTAGTTCCACGACGACCAGCAGGCGCGGCGGTTCGGCATCATCCGCGCGTCGCAATGGAGTACCGCTTCGTTCGGCTGATAGCGGATCGCGGCGAGAGATGCGCGTTCCGCGTCGGATGCGTCGGAGAGCATTCCGAGCGCGTCGTCGGAATGGGTTGCGAAGACGACTTCGTCGAACCCTTCCCATTCGGCGCCGGGCGCCTTCACCTCGACACCTTCGGCGGTGCGGCGGACCGCATCGACAGGCGCTCCGAGCCGGATGTCCACGCCGCGCCGGCGGAGCGCGTCGCCCAACCGGCGGACGTATTCGATCGATCCGCCCTCGACCGTGTACCACTGGTGCTGGCCGGAATAGCCCAGAAGGGCGTGGTTCTCGAAAAAACGGATCATCGCATGGGCGGGGAAATCGAGGATGCCGTGTTTCGGCGTCGACCAGATCGCGCCAGAAAGCGGCAGAAGATAATAGTCGCGGAACCACGCTCCGGTTCCGATGACCTCGAGGAACTGGCCGATCGTCAGGGTGGGATCCTTCGCGGCCTCGCGTGCGCGCGCGTTGAACCGGAAGATGTCCCGGACCATGCCGAGGAATCGTGGATTGGCGATGTTGCGCTTCTGCGCGAGCGTGGCCCTGAGATCCTTCAGCCCGTATTCGAGCCGACCGCCCTTGAGCGAGGCGCCGAAGCTCATGTCCGACAGCGCCACCGGGACGTCAAGCTCGTCGAACAGCGTCGCGAGATGAGGATAGTTCGCGTAGTTGAAGACGATGAAGCCGGTATCGACCGGCTGATCGCCGCGCTTGCCCGCGACGATCGTTCGGGCGTGGCCGCCAAGGCGCGGTTCGGCTTCGTAGAGGACGACGTGATAGTCGTCGGCCAGCATGTGCGCCGCTCCGAGCCCCGAAATTCCCGCGCCAATCACTGCAATCCTCTTCGGCGCAGCCTTCCCTGTCTCGAACGGCATTCGATTGAGGTCCCTTCATGAGATGTCCCGTTGTTTTGTCTTACGTGTCCCGGTTCCGTGCGGATCTAAGCGGACGTGAGTTTTCGCGCATTTTTCTGTGATCCGGCGCGGAACCGTGCGCGTAGAAGATGTATGCTGACCAACGGGTCGACGTTCGAAGAGATGAGTGCATGCGGCGACCAGACCGCTTATGCTCGGGTTTTGCCCGGTGCAGTCCGGGATGGATCGAACGGAAACCGGAAGGTCGCCGAAGTGAACGAAGCAGAATGGGTCGGACACGTCCGACGCATCCAGAACGACAGGGATCAATCGGCGTTTGCCGAGCTGTTTCGCCATTTCGCTCCACGGGTGAAGGCGTTCTTGTTGAAGTCCGGGGCGAACGAAACCCTGGCGGAGGAATGTACGCAGGAGGTGATGGCCACCCTCTGGAACAAGGCGCATCTGTTCGACCCGTCGCGGGCGAGCGTCGCGACGTGGATCTTCACGATCGCACGCAACCGCAAGATCGACATGCTGCGCAAGACGCGCCGGCCCGAGCCCGAGGATCTTCCGTGGGGCCCGGAGGCCGAGCCGGATCAGGAAGAGGCACTCGCGCTCCAGCAGGAGACGGACAAGCTGGGCGATGCCTTGCGGCAGTTGCCCGGCAAGCAGAGGGAATTGATCGAGAAAGCGTATTTCGGCGAACTCAGCCACAGCGAGATCGCCGCGCAGACCGGGCTCCCGCTCGGGACGATCAAATCGAGGATACGATTGGCGCTGGAACGTCTGCGCCACGAGATGAGGTAGAGACGTGATGAACCACAATATCAGGCATCACCTGAGCGACGACATCCTGATGGCGTATTCCGCCGGCGCTCTGCCGGAAGCCTTCAACCTCGTCGTGGCGACCCACGTGTCGCTCTGCGACGAGTGCCGCGCGCAGCTCGATGCGTTCGATGCCGTGGGTGGTGCCGTTCTGACCGATTGCGACTCCGCCAAGGTGTCCGAGGGCAGTCTCGAGGCGACCCTGCGGATGATTGCGAACGGACCCGTCGAGAGGGCAGAGCCGCGGCGCGTCGCGAGCGGGTCGCTCTTTCCCGCGCCGCTGCAGGACTACGCGGGCAGTGATCTTTCGGACGTGCAGTGGCGGAACGTCGGCGGCGGCGTCCGGCAATCGATCCTGAAGACCGCAAACGACGCAACGGTGCGTCTTCTCAATATCCCGCCGGGTGTGAAGATCCCCGATCACGGTCACCGCGGCATGGAGATGACGCTGGTTCTCAAGGGTGCGTTCCGCGACGAACTCGACCGGTTCGGTCGGGGTGACGTCGAGGTGGCCAACGAGGATCTGGAGCATACGCCGGTGGCCGAAGAAGGCGAAGAGTGCATCTGTCTCGCCGCGACCGATGCGCCGCTCAGGTTCAATTCGCTGATCCCGCGGATCGCGCAGCCGTTCCTCAGGATCTGAGCGGACCGATCCCGATACGCATGGAGGGGCCGCTTCGGCGGCCCTTTTCATCGGGAGACCGCAGCCGTGAGCAAGGGCCGACCGGCCTGAGTTTCCGCGGGCGCCGTGGTTCAGGCCAGAAAGCAGACGGGACAATCCGGCTCAGACCCACTTGGCCAGCGGCGGGAGGCTCATGAGGACCGCGTTCGCGTCGTGCCCGGTCTCCAGACCGAACTTGGTGCCGCGGTCGTAGACGAGGTTGTATTCCGCATAGAGGCCGCGGTGGACGAGCTGGGCGTCCTTGTCGAGATCGGTCCAGGGCGTGTCGCGCCGCCGTTCGGTCACCGGCACGAAGGCAGGCAGGAAGGCGCGGCCCACGTCCTGCGTGAAGGCGAAGTCGGCCTCCCAGTCGCCGGTGTTGTGGTCGTCGTAGAAGATGCCTCCGACGCCGCGCGCCCGGCCGCGATGGGGCACGAAGAAATACTCGTCCGCCCAGGCCTTGTACCGCGGATAATAATCCGGCGAGTGCCTCTCGCAGTGCGCCTTCTGGACGGCATGGAAATGCGCCGTGTCCTCCTCGTACTCGATGCAGGGGTTGAGATCCGATCCGCCGCCGAACCACCACGCCTGCGGCGTCCAGAACATCCGGGTGTTCATGTGGACGGCGGGCGTGTGCGGGTTCTGCATGTGGGCGACGAGGCTGATGCCCGAGGCCCAGAACCGCGGGTCGTCCTCCATGCCGGGCACACCGCGGGCGGCCATCGCCTTCTGCGCCCGCTCGCCCAGCTTTCCGTAGACGGTCGATACATTGACCCCGACCTTCTCGAACACGCGACCGCCGCGCATCACGCTCATGAGGCCCCCGCCGGCATCCGATCCGTCGTCGCTCGCCCGCTTGGTCTCGGTCACCTCGAAGCGGCCCGGCGGCCGGTCGGCGAAGGGTCCGGATGTCTGGCTGTCCTCCAGCGTCTCGAAGGCTGCGACGATATCGTCGCGCAGCTGACGGAACCAGGCCGAGGCGCGGGCCTTTTGAGAGTCGAACTGTTCGGTCATCCACCTGTCCTCCCGAATTGATGCGTTGCTAGCAGCTTTGGGGTTCCGGGGCTAGAATGAGCGAACCGACTTTTCGCCGCGCCGGAGATCCCGAATGCGTCCGTTGCTCGCCCTCTCTGCCCTCCTGATCCTTGCCGCCTGCGCGACGCCCCGGCAGCAGTGCGAGGCCCGCGCGACGCGCGATCTGCGCGTCGTCAACCAACTGATCGAGGAGAGCAGGGCGATTCTTGAGCGGGGTTACGCGTTTGAGACGGTCGAAGACGAAAGCCTCCGCTACACCTTCTGCCTCGACCGCGACGGGAACCGGACGCTTTGCTGGGTGCGCGACCGGGATTTTTCCACCCGTCCGGTC
The DNA here is from genome assembly GCA_964587905.1 of uncultured Rhodobacterales bacterium. Classification (GTDB taxonomy): domain Bacteria; phylum Pseudomonadota; class Alphaproteobacteria; order Rhodobacterales; family Rhodobacteraceae; genus DAINOF01. The sequence goes on from CAZPOK010000055.1 coordinate 7,559, forward strand.
GCCGTGAACCTCGACGAGGAGCGGGCGAAGCTGGCCTCGCTTCTGAGGAAGAAGGAAGAGCTCGAGGTCGAGGCCCGCGCCGCGATCGAAGCCTGCCGGGCGCTACCCGACGGCTAGTGGGCCGGAGCGTCGACCGGGTCGACCAGCGTCCGACCGCCGTCGACCGTGAGAATCTGACCCGTCATGAAACCCGATCCGTCCGAGGCCAGGAACTGCGCGACCTCGGCGAGTTCGCCCGCGCCGGCGATCCGGGCGAGCGGCGTATGGCCGATGATCGACTCTCGGTACCCCTCGTGCTCCTTCAGCGCGCCCTGGAGTGAGGCGCTCATCACGCTGCCGAAGGCGACGCCATTCACCCGGATCCGGTGCGGCGCCAGCGCGACGGCGAGGGAGCGGGTCAGTTGATCCACCGCCGCGACGCTGACCGAATAGGCCAGAAGCTCGGGCTGGGTGCGCCGTGCGGCGATCGACGAAAGGTTGATGATCGAGCCGACCGGGCCCTCCGTCTGCCCGCCCTTCTCTGCCTGCTGGATCATCCGGCGGGCGAATTGCTGGGACAGGCGATAGCTCGTCGTGAGGTTCTGCCGGACCAGCTTTTCGAGCGTGTCATCCTCGGGATCGAGCGGATCCGAGGCCACCATCTGGCGGGATCCGTTCACGAGGATGTCGACGCGGTCGAAGGCGTCGATGGTGGCCGAGAGGAGGTTCGCGACCGACAGCTTCTCGCGCAGGTCGCAGGCGAAGTAGCGCATGTTGCCTTCGTCGAGATCCGAGCCGAGCTCGTCGATCAGCCGGCCTTCGTCCATGTCGGCGAACATCACGTTCACACCCTTGTCCGCGAAGTGCCGTGCGATGGCGAGCCCGACGCCGTTCGCGGCACCCGTGACGACGGCGGTCTTTCCGGCGATGGAAAAGGACATGGGTGACTCCTGTCAGCGGGACTTGAGCGGGTGGGACGCGTGGAATACCTTGAACGACGGGTCTGCACCGGTTTCGGCCACCTCGCGGAAGGCGGTTCGAAGGGTCTTTTCGTAGGGCAGATGGCGGTTCGCGACAAGCCAGAGACTGCCGCGGGGCGCGAGGATGCGCCGGGCGGCGTCGATGAAGGCGTGTCCGAGCGACGGATCGGAGGCGCGGGAGACGTGGAAAGGCGGGTTGGTGACGACCGTGTCGAAGGGCGTGTCGGGCGCGAATGTCGCAGCGTCCGCCCAGTGGAACCGCGCGCGGGGATCGGTGACGTTGCGCGTGGCACAGTCGAGGGCCGCGTGGTCGGCCTCGATGAGATGCAATTCCGCGACGCCCGTCCGTTCAAGGATAGCGCGCGAGAGATAGCCCCAGCCGGCCCCGAGGTCGGCGACCCTCGGGCCGAGCCGGGAGGGAAGCGCTCCGGCCAGCACGACCGATCCCTTGTCGGGCGCATCGGCCGAGAAAGCGCCGGGCCGGGTGACGAAACCGCCCCCGATCTCCCGCGGCCCGGTGTCTTCCCAGTCGGAGAAGTCTCCGCCGATGACGACGAAGATCTTGCCGTGGGCCTTGGAGATCACCTCGCCGACGTCCGCGCGGCTGCGCATCTCGCGGAGGAAGCCATCGATCCCGTCCGTTTTCGCCCCATCGATGAGGAGCGGACCGTCCGTCCGCCGCGCGGCCTCGGCGATGAGGGCGCGTGCGGCGGGCTTGGCGCGAGGAATGAAGACGACGGACAGAGCGAACCGGCCTTCGCCCTCGGGCGCCACGTCATAGCCTTGGCGGGCGAACGCGTCGTGGTCGGGGCGGAACCCCTGCACAACCGTCACGCGCTCCCGGGGCAACAGCGCCAGGTCGTCGGCGGCCGTGGGACCGAACACGCCGATCCGGCCTTCGGCGGGGATCGCGACCGCGCCCGCGTCGAGCGCCAGGGAAAGGCGGAGTGTCATGGGGGGAAGGACGCTTGGGGTCCTATTCCTTCTCCATCGTGCACTGGAGCGGATGCTGGTGCCGGCGGGCGAAGTCCATCACCTGACCGACCTTCGTCTCGGCCACCTCGAAAGAGAACACACCGACGACGGCCACGCCTTTCTTGTGCACCGTCAGCATCAGCTCGAACGCCTGGGCATGGCTCATCCCGAAGAAACGCTCGAGAACGTGCACGACGAATTCCATCGGCGTGTAGTCGTCGTTGAGCAGCAGCACCTTGTAGAGCGGTGGGCGCTGGGTCTTCGTCCGGGTTTCGATCATGACTCCGGAGTCGGGAACCTCCGGGGCCTTCTTGTCGGACATGGTGAAAGGCTGATAGCTGTGCTCACGCATCGTGGTATGCTGGGCCTCCGGCATCGGCTGCATAATATAAGCGGTGGCCGATCTGTGAAAAGGGGTTGCGGGTCGCGCGGCACGGATTCGTTTCGGGACACGCGTCATGCTCAGCACAATCGCCTTCGATGCGGACGATACGCTCTGGCACAACGAACGTTTCTTCCGGATGACGCAGGAGCGATTCGCCGACCTCCTGCGCGACCATGCCGAGCGCGAGCATCTCCATGCGCGCCTTCTCGCGGCAGAGCGTCGCAACCTCGGGCACTACGGCTTCGGTATCAAGGGCTTCGTGCTGTCGATGATCGAGACCGCGATAGAGGTCACGGACGAAAAGGTGCCGGCATCCGTCATTCGGGAGCTGATCGGGGCGGGGCAGGAAATGCTGGCTCATCCGATCGAGCTTCTGCCTCATGCGCGGGAGACCGTCGAGACGCTGGCAGACGATTTTCGGATCCTGCTCGTCACGAAGGGCGATCTTCTCGATCAGGAACGCAAGCTCGCGCAATCGGGGCTGGGAGAGCTCTTCGACGGGGTGGAGATCGTGTCCAGCAAGACGGCCGAGGTGTACGCGGGACTATTTGCGCGGCATGGCGACGGGCCCGAGAGCGCGATGATGGTGGGAAACTCGATGCGGTCGGACGTGCTGCCGGCGATCGGCGCGGGGGCGTGGGGCGTCTTCGTGCCGCATGATCTGACCTGGGAGATCGAGCACGAGGAGGCGCCTGCAGAACACGCCCGGTACCGGCGCATCGCGGACCTCGGGGAACTCCCGGGGCTCGTCACGGATATCAAAAGATAGAGCTTTTGTAGCGTCAGGGAGCGACGCCACCAGATGTAGATGATGGTCCACGTCCGCGAACCCTTTGGTAATTGGCGGTTTGCGCACCTTCACGGCTGTGTTACGATCTGCCCAAATCACCAAGCCGGGCCACAAGAATGCACCGGCGCGAGGCAGACAGAGGGCAGTACACCGTGAGACACGGTCAAGGGCGATGCGCCCGTTTCGGGCTTGCGATTTCCGTATTCTTCTTCTTCGCCTGCGGCGCCGTCGCGGCCCCCTACGCGGCGATGGTGATGGACGCGCGATCGGGTGAGGTGCTTCATTCGCGCAACGCCGATACGCGTCTGCATCCGGCCTCGCTCACCAAGATGATGACGCTCTACATTGCCTTCGAGGCGGTCGAACACGGCGAGATCAGCCTCGACACGAAGGTCAAGATCTCGCGGCATGCCGCCTCCGAGCCGCCGTCCAAGCTGGGACTGCGCGCAGGACAGGAGATCGCCCTGCGGTACCTGATCCGTGCGGCGGCGGTGAAGTCCGCCAACGATGCCGCGACGGCCATCGGCGAGGCGCTCGAGGGATCCGAAGCCGCCTTCGCGCGCCGGATGAACCGCACGGCCAAGGCGCTCGGGATGACGCGCACGACCTTCAAGAACATGCACGGCCTGACCGAGTCGGGGCATCTCTCGACCGCGAGGGACATGACGATCCTAGGGCGCCACATGCTGTACGACTACCCGGAGTACTACAATCTGTTCTCGCGCCGGTCGACGGACGCGGGTCTGCGCACCGTCTCCAACACGAACCGCCGTCTGCTTTCGGCCTACAAGGGAGCGGACGGGATCAAGACGGGCTATACCCGTGCCGCCGGGTTCAACCTCGTCGCCTCGGCGGAACGCGGAAGCGAACGGATTATCGCGACGGTCTTCGGCGGACGGTCGACGGCCACGCGGAACAAGCGGGTCGCCGAGCTTCTCGACATGGGTTTCAGCCGCGCGCCGACGCGGGTGGCGATGCGGATGCCCGGCAAGCCGCCGTATCTCGGCAAGAGCGGCCCAGGGACGACGCGCGTCGCGGCCGCAGTCGCCCGGAGCCTGCGTCCGATGCCGCGGCCGGTGCGCGGCCAGGCGCCGGCCGAGGAGGTGCTGGTCGCGCTTCAGGGCGGGATCGACCGCACGCTCGTGGCGCTCGATCTCGAAGCGGGATCGGCACCGGCGGATGGCGTCGCCGCCGCCGAAGGCACGACGCGCGGGTCCCAACCTGGGACGGTCGCGTCTGTCGCCATCCCTGACATCGCTCCGAAACCGCGCCCCGAGGACATCGTTCTGGCCTCGACCGGCGGTGATCCCGTCGCCGCCGCCATCGCCGAAGCGACCGGGGAGGAGCGCGAGGTCGTCACCCGACTTTCGACCGCCGGCGGACGGCATTGGGGAATCACCATCGGCCGCTTCAACACACGTCATCAGGCAGAGCGGGTGCTTCTCCAGACCGCGCTGATCGAGATCTCGACTCTCGACACCGCGCTCCGCAAGGTGGTGCGCACACCGCGCGGGTTCGATGCGAACTTCGTCGGTCTGTCGGAGGATCAGGCGTCGCTCGTCTGCCGCAGGCTCACCGCGCGCAACCTGTCGTGCGAACCGCTCGGCCCGGGCTGACAGCGTCATCCTGCGGGACATGCGCGGCAGCGCCGATACACGTCAGGCCGCGTCTCCCTTGTGGTGCCCGAAGGCCGCTTCCATCAGTTCGCGAGTATAGTCCGTCTGCGGATTGGCGAAGATCTGTTCCGCCGACCCCTGTTCGACCACGTCGCCGCGCTTCATCACGATGACCTTGTGACTGAGCGCACGCACGACTTTCAGATCGTGGCTGATGAAGAGGTAGGCCAGCCCGTGCCGGCGCTGCAAGTCCCGCAGAAGCTCCACGATCTGAACCTGCACCGTCATGTCGAGTGCCGAGGTCGGCTCGTCGAGGACGACGAGTTTCGGTTGCAGGATCATGGCGCGCGCGATCGCGATCCGCTGGCGCTGGCCACCGGAGAACTCGTGCGGATAGCGGTACATCGTCGTGGGATCGAGGCCGACCTCGGTCATGATGTCGGCGACCATCCGGGTCCTGTCGAGACCGTCCTTGCTGCCATGGATGGCGAGCCCCTCGGAGATGATTTCCTCGACCGTCATACGCGGGCTGAGGCTGCCGTAGGGGTCCTGAAACACGATCTGCATGTCGGCGCGGAGCGGTCGCAGCTCGCGCGACCGAAGCCCCTGGATGTTCCGTCCGAGTAGCGTCACCGGCCCTTCGGACGAGATCAGCCGCATGATCGCGAGCGCGAGCGTCGTCTTGCCCGAGCCGGATTCGCCGACGATGCCCACGGTCTCCCCCTGTCGCACCGACAGTGTCGCGGCGTTTACGGCCTTCACGAAGCCCACCGTGCGCTTCAGGAAGCCGCGCTGGATCGGGAACCAGATGCGCAGGTTCTCGGTTCTGGCGACCTCCTTGGCACCCTCCGGCACCGGCGGCGGCGCACCGGGAGCCTCAGCGGACAGGAGGTTGATGGTGTAGGGGTGCCGCGGGGTCGCGAAGATCTCCTCGGTCGCTCCGTGCTCGACGATTTCGCCGTCCTTCATCACGCAGACCCGGTCGGCGAAGCGGCGCACGATGCCGAGGTCATGGGTGATGAAGAGCATGGACATGCCTTCCTCTTCCTTGAGGTCTGCGAGGAGGTTCAGGATCTGCGCCTGAATCGTGACGTCGAGCGCTGTGGTAGGTTCATCGGCGATCAGGAGGTCGGGGCCGTTGGCAAGGGCCATCGCGATCATCACGCGCTGACGCTGCCCGCCCGAAAGCTGGTGCGGATAGGCGCCGAGCCGTGTCTCGGGATCCTGAATGCCGACCTTGTGGAGGAGCTCGAGGATGCGGTCCCGCGCCGGCTTGCCGGTGAGGCCCTGGTGGATGAGCAGGCTTTCCGCAAGCTGTTTCTCCAGCGTGTGAAGCGGATTGAGCGATGTCATCGGCTCCTGAAAGATGAAGCTGATCTTGTTGCCGCGAATATCGCGAAGCGTGTCCTCGTCCGCGTTGACCATCTGGTTGCCAGCGTAGACGACGGAGCCGGTGATGGTTGCGCTGTCGGGCAGGAGATCGACGGTCGAGAGCGCGGTCACGGACTTGCCCGAGCCGGATTCGCCCACGATCGCCACGGTCTCGCCGCGGCGGACTTCGTAGGAGACGCCCCTGACAGCCGTGGCCTCTGCCCCTTCCTGCCGGAAGGTCACGGTCAGGTCGTCTACCTTCAGGATCGGGTCGGTCACTGGAAGGTCTTCCTCGGGTCGAATGCGTCGCGGATGCCCTCGAAGATGAAGACGAGAAGCGAGAGCATGATCGCGAAGGTGAAGAACGCTGTGAAGGCGAGCCACGGCGCCTGCAGGTTCTGCTTGGCCTGAAGCGTGAGTTCGCCCAGCGAGGGGGCCGAGGACGGCAGGCCGAAGCCAAGGAAATCGAGCGAGGCGAGCGTGGCGATCGTGCCGGTGATGATGAAGGGCAGCATCGTCACGGTCGCGACCATGGCGTTGGGCAGCATGTGGCGGAACATGATCGTCATGTTCGACACGCCGAGCGCCTTGGCCGCGCGGACATATTCGAAGTTCCGCGCGCGCAGGAACTCGGCGCGCACCACGCCGACCAGCGCGGGCCAGCCGAAGAGGGCTGTGAGGAACACCAGCAGCCAGAAACTTCGGCCGAGGATCGCGAACATGATGATGATGATGTAGAGGCTGGGTGTGGACACCCAGATCTCGATCAGGCGCTGGAAGATGAGGTCGAGCCAGCCCCCGAAATAGCCCTGGATCGCGCCGGCGAAGATCCCGATGAGCGAAGCGATGGTGGTCACGATCAGAGTGAAGAGGATCGACAGGCGGAAACCGTAGATCACCCGGGCCAGCACGTCGCGTGCCGTGTCGTCGGTTCCGAGCAGGTGGTTGGCGTCGGGCGGGGAGGGGGCCGCGCGGCCAATGTCGTTGATCGTGTTGTAACTGTAGGGAATAGGCGGCCAGAGCATCCAGCCGGCTCCGACCGGCCGACCGTCCACGATGGCGGTCTCCCCGCTCGTGATGATCTCTTCGGGGTCGTCGAAACACGCCTCCAGCCCGCCCGAGGCGATCAGGCACTGCACCTCGACGTCGCTGTAGACGGCCTCGGTCAGGAAGTCTCCGCCGAAGGCGGTTTCGGGATAGAACTGGAAAATCGGCATGTGCCAATCGCCGCGATACTGCACGAGGATCGGCTTGTCATTCGCGATGAACTCCGCGATCAGCGACAGCCCGAAGAGGAGCGCGAAGATCCAAAGCGACCAGTAGGCGCGGCGGTTCCGCGTGAAGTTCCGCCAGCGGCGCTGGTTGAGCGGCGACAGCCACATCCGCCGCCGCTTCGGCAGGACGGGCGGGGGCGCGAGGTGCCCGCCGGCGCCCGGGTGGGGCGGCGGCGTCTCGATTCCCGGCTGGGTCGGTTCGGTCGTCTCGTCGTGGCGATAGTCGGGGTGGGCCATGTCAGACCTCCCGCCGCTCGAAGTCGATCCGCGGATCGATGAAGACGTACATCAGGTCGGAGAGGATCCCCACGACGAGGCCGATCAGCCCGAAGAAGAACAGCGTGCCGAAGATCACCGGGTAGTCGCGGGCGACGGCGGCCTCGAATCCGAGGCGGCCCAGACCGTCGAGCGAGAAGATCGTCTCGATGATGAGCGAGCCTCCGAAGAAGACGCCGATGAAGACGGCCGGGAATCCCGCGATGACGATCAGCATCGCGTTCCGGAACACGTGGCCATAGAGCACGCGACCCTCTTTCAGCCCCTTGGCCTTCGCCGTGACGACGTATTGCTTCTTGATCTCGTCGAGGAACGAGTTCTTCGTCAGCAGTGTGAGTGTCGCGAAGGCCGAGATCGTCGAGGCCAGCACCGGCAGCGTGATGTGCCAGAAGTAGTCGGCGATCTTGCCCAGAAGGCTCAACTGCTCCCAGTTGTCGGATGTCAGTCCCCGCAGCGGGAATATCTGCCAGTAGGAGCCGCCCGCGAAGAGGACGAGAAGCAGGATCGCGAACAGGAAACCCGGGATCGCGTAGGCCACGATGATGAGACCGGAGGTCCAGGTATCGAATTGGGATCCATCCTTCACGGCCTTCCGGATGCCCAGTGGAATCGAGACGAGATAGGCGATCACCGTCGACCAGAGGCCAAGGGTGATCGACACCGGCATCTTCTCGAGCACAAGGTCGATCACGCTGATCGACCTGAAGTAGCTCTCCCCGAAGTCGAACTGGATGTAATTCCACATCATCGTCAGGAAGCGTTCGAGCGGCGGCTTGTCGAACCCGAACTCGCGTTCAAGATCGGCGATGAAGTCGGCGGGCAGGCCGCGCGCACCGACGTACCCTTCGCCGCCCCGTTCGACCAGTTCGGTCCCTGTGCCGGCGATCCCTTCAAACACGTCTCCGCCGCCCTCCATCCGGGCGATGATCTGCTCGATCGGGCCGCCGGGGACGAACTGCGTCAGGG
>CAZPOK010000056.1:0-15928 GCA_964587905.1 uncultured Rhodobacterales bacterium
GGAATGCCGGGCGGTCCGGATGGCGCGCGAGGAGATCGGCCTCGACAACATCGTGGTCATGATCCCCTTCTGCCGGACGCTGGACGAGGCCGATCGGGTGCTCGCCGTGCTTGCCGAGGAAGGGCTGGTCAGGGGCAAGGATGGCTTGGCCGTCTACGTTATGGCGGAAATTCCCGCGAACGTCTTTCTCGCGGGCGAGTTCGCGAAGCGGTTCGACGGGTTCTCGATCGGGTCGAACGATCTGACGCAACTGGTCCTCGGCGTCGATCGCGACAGCGACCGGCTCAAGCGGCTGTTCGAAGAGCGGGATCCTGCGGTGAAGGCGGCGGTCAGGGAGCTTCTCGGGAAGGCACGGGACGCTGGCGTCCATACCGGCATCTGCGGGCAGGCGCCGAGCGACCATCCCGAACTCGCGCGGTTTCTGGTGGAAAACGGTATCGGGTCGATCTCGGTGAGCCCCGACAGCTTTCTGCCGGTGAAGAATGAGGTCGCTGCGGCGGAGCGCAACACGGAGAACGGCGGATGAAGATCGTGTTCTATGAAATGGAGCCTTGGGAGCGCGACGTTCTCGGTTCGGCCATGGAAGGCCACGAGATGGCGTTCGAAGACGTTGCGCTCGACGCGGACACGGCGGAGCGGCACAAGGACGCCGACGCGATCTCGGTCTTCATCTACTCCGATCTTTCGCGCGAGGTCCTCGAGACGTTCGACAATCTTCGTTTCATCGCGACGCGATCCACGGGCGTCGATCACATCGACCTGGAATGCTGCGAGGAGAACGGCATTGCCGTGTCGAATGTCCCGAGCTACGGCAAGAACACGGTGGCCGAGCATGCCTTCGCGCTCCTGCTCGCCATCAGCCACCGTCTCGTCGAGGCGGTGGATCGGACCCGCCGGGGAGACTTCACGCAAAGCGGACTCGCGGGTTTCGATCTTCAGGGCAAGACGATGGGGATCGTCGGCACCGGCGACATCGGCCTTCACGCCGCCCGCATCGCGCGTGGCTTCGGCATGGACGTTCTCGGCTTCGACATCGAGACGCGAGAGGAGGCGGCGCGGGAGATCGGGTTCGATTATGTAAAGATGGACGATCTTCTCTCTCGGTCGGACATCGTATCGCTTCACGTGCCGGGCAACGACAAGACCAGGCACATGATCTCGACCGAAGAGTTCGCGAAGATGAAGCACGGCGCGATCCTCATCAACACCGCGCGGGGCACGGTCGTCGACACCGACGCCCTTCTGGAGGCGCTGGCGTCGGGCAAGGTCGCAGCTGCCGGTCTGGACGTTCTTCCCGAGGAACCCGTGGTGCGGGAAGAGGCGGAACTGCTCCGCACGTATATCGAGCGGGACAGGGCGCTCGACACGTTGCTGGCCGACCACATCCTGCTTCGGATGCGCAACGTCGTCATCACGCCGCATTCCGCGTTCAACACGCGCGAGGCCGTCCGACGCATTCTCGACACTACCCGCGAGAACATGGAAGGCTTCATCGAGGGCGACGCGCCGAACCTGGTTTCCTCCTGACGCGTTCTGTTCCTGATGAACCAGAAACGGAGTGGGCAGTATGGCCGCCGAACCCCATGCGCAACCGGTCAAGGACGTCCTGAAGGCGCAGGAGGTCGACGCAGAGAGCGGCCTCTCCGCCGATGAGGCTAGTCGGCGTCTCGAGCGGCATGGTCCAAACCAGCTGGAAGAGGCAGAGCGAAAGCCGACATGGCGTATCTTCGTCGACCAGTTCAAAAGCCTGATCTTCGCCATCCTCTTCGGCGCCGCGGCCCTGTCCTTCGTCTTTGGTGAAACCGTTCAGGCTCTCGCGATCCTCGTCGCGATCCTCATCAACGCAGGCGTCGGCTTTTTCACCGAGCTTCGCGCGACCCGCTCGATGGAGGCGCTTCGCGAGATGGAACGGATGACGGCCCGCGTGCGACGGGACGGAGATGTCGATGAAACGGACGCCGCCGGTCTTGTTCCGGGGGACATCGTTCTGGTCGAGGCGGGCGAGGTGGTGCCTGCCGATCTGCGGCTCGTCGAGGCATCGAACCTGCGGCTCAACGAGTCCGCGCTGACGGGGGAGTCCGTCCCGCAGGGAAAGACCGTGGAGCCCGTGGATGCCGGTGCGCCGCTCGCAGAGCGCAGCAACATGGTGTTCAAGGGAACGTCCGTCAGCAACGGCTCTGGCACTGGCGTGGTCGTCGGGACCGGGATGGAGACGGAGCTCGGCCGGATTTCCGAGATGGCCGAGAAAGCGGAGGAGGAGGAGACTCCTCTCGAGAAACGGCTCGATCGCCTGGCACGGCGGCTTCTTATCGTCATAGTCATCGTGGCCGCGATCACCAGTGTCATCGGCATCCTCTCCGGCCGCGAGCTTTTTCTCATGGTCGAGACCGGGGTCGCGCTGGTCGTGGCGGCGGTGCCCGAAGGTCTGCCGATCGTGGCGAGTATCGCGCTCGCGCGGGGCATGTGGCGCCTGGCGCGCCGGAACGCGCTGATCGAGCGCCTGTCGGCCGTCGAGACGCTCGGGGCGACGAACGTCATCTGCACCGACAAGACCGGTACGCTCACCGAAAACCGGATGACGCTCAGTCGGGTCGCGCTTTCCTCCGGTACGGTCGAGGTGCCTCAGGAAGAGGGCGGCGACTTCAAGCTCGACGGAGAGACGATCGAGACAAGTGAGAACGAGGCACTCCGGCGGGCTCTGGAAGTAGCCGTTCTCTGCAATTCGGCCGAACTCGGCAAGGCCGGGTCCGACGAGCGTGGGACAGGCGATCCGATGGAGGTGGCCCTGCTGTCCGGAGGGCGTCTGGCAGGGCTGGAGCGGGATGACCTTGCAACGGACATGGAGGAAGTCCGGCGCGAGGAGTTCGACCCGTCCGTCAAGATGATGGCCACGTTCCACAAGAGCGACGGCAAGATCCGGGTGGCGGTGAAGGGGGCGCCCGAAGCCGTGATCGATGTGTCGTCGCGCGTCTTCCGCGACGGCGACGAGGAAGACCTGTCCGACGACGAGAAGCAGGCCTGGCTGGACCGGAACGACGAACTGGCGTTCGAAGGCCTGCGTGCCCTCGCTCTCGCCGAAAAGACGGTCTCGCGAAAGACCGGGAAGCCTTACAAGGATCTGACCCTCATCGGTCTGGTCGGCCTGCTCGATCCGCCAAGGAAAGAGGTGCGCGAGGCCGTCATGGACACCCGGAAGGCTGGCATTCAGGTGGTAATGGTGACGGGCGACCAACCGAGCACCGCCCGCGCCATTGCCGAAGCGGTCGGGCTCGTCGACGACGCAAAGAAGGCGAAGACGCTGGTCGGCACCGATATGAAGAGCGCCGACGAACTTTCGAAGAAAGAGAAGCGCGCGCTTCTGAAGACACCGATCCTCGCGCGGTTCGACCCGGCGCAGAAGCTCGATCTGATCCGCATCTACAAGGACGCGGGCAAGGTCGTCGCGATGACCGGCGATGGCGTGAACGACGCTCCCGCGCTCAAGAAGGCCGACATCGGCGTCGCGATGGGTCAGCGTGGCACAGAGGTCGCCCGCGAGGCGGCGGACATGGTGCTGCTGGACGATTCCTTCTCGAGCATCGTCGAGGCGATCAAGCAGGGGCGCGTGATCTTCGGCAACATCCGGAAGTTCGTCATCTACATGCTCTCGGGCAACACGGGCGAGATCTTCGCGGTCTCGCTCGTGGCGCTTCTGAACGCGCCGCTTCCGCTTCTGCCGCTCCAGATCCTCTACATCAACATTGTCTCCGACGTCTTTCCCGCGCTCGCCCTCGGCGTCGGCGGCAGCATGACGGACGTGATGAAGAACCCCCCGCGCGACCCTGACGAACCGATCCTCACCCGACGCCACTGGACGGTGATCGGCTCCTACGGCGCGCTCATCGGCGGATCGGTTCTGGCGGTCTTCTGGCTTGCGTTTCAGCTCGGCATGGACGCGGAAGAGGCGGTGACGATCTCCTTCCTGACGTTCGGCTTCGCCCGGCTCTGGCATGTCTTCAACATGCGCGATGCGGATGCTCCGTTCCTGCGCAACGAGGTCACGATGAACCGCTACGTGTGGCTCGCGATCGCGATCGGCGTGGTGCTGTTGCTCGCCGCGGCGTATCTGCCCGGACTGAGCCCGGTGCTCGGCACGGTCGCCCCCAGCCTCGAAGGCTGGGTCCTGATCGCTGGTGGAAGCCTTATTCCGCTCGTGATCGGCCAGATCGCGAAGATGAAGTGGATTCGCTCCGCCCTGCCGGGGCGTGATTAGGCGTCACTGGAGCCGGTGTATTCGCCGACCCTTTCCTGTGCGCGCTCCCGCGCGGTGCGATCCGGCTTGATCTCCGGGATCAGCCTGAAGTTGAAGGACTGACCCGGGCTGATCTGGCGGCTCTGGCCGCGGTAGGAGACTGTCACGGGGTAGGCGGTCATGATCCGGCTCGAGACCTTGAGACAGTCCTGCGTGATATCGAGGTCGAGCACCTGCCCGCGGTATCGCACCGTCGCCTCCAGCCGCTCCACCTCCTCGGGCAGGCGAGGATTGAGCAGCAGCGCCTCGGACCGAAGCTCGAGCCCGGTGTAACACCGCTGCACGAGGTCGACCGTTCCCGCCATCGCCCCGAGGTGGATGCCCTCGGGCGTGGTGCCGCCCTGAATGTCGGAGACGTCCGCGTCGAGCGCCTTCAGGGCAAGCTCCCACGAGGTCTGCCGGTCCGCGCGGGCGAGAACCCAGGCATGCGCGACCCAGGACAGGGTCGAGCCGTGGGACGTGCGGTTCATGTAGTACTGGATGTTGTCGAAGATGTTATCGCCGCCGAAGGAGTATCCCATGCGCTCGAAGATGCGCTGGATCTCCTCGCGGCTGAACAGGTAGAAGATCATCAGAACATCGGCCTGCTTGGAGACCTTGTAGTTGTTGGGGTCGTCGCCCTCGGCTTCGAGGATCCTGTCGAGGCGCTGCAGGTTTCCGTAGTCGGCCCTGAACTTCTCCCAGTCGAACTCCTCGAGCTTCTCGTAACCCTCGAACTGGCTGATGATGCCGTCGTCGTGGAAAGGCATGAAGAGCCGGCAACTGACATCCTCCCAATGCCTCAGCTCCTCCTCCGTGAGGTCGAGGCGATCGCAAAGCTGTTGCCGTTCGTCCCATGGGATGAGTTCGAGCACATCGTCGACATGGGACAGCACCCAGGCGGCCATGAAGTTGGTGTACGCATTGTTGTCGAGGCCACCGTTGGTGCTGGGATCGATGCCCGGATAGGCCGTGTGGAACTCGTCAGGCCCCATCACGCCGCGAATCCCGTACCGGCCGTCAGGGCGCTCTTCGGCCACACTCGCCCAGAACCGCGCGATCTCGCAGAACAGTTCCGCCCCGTAGTCGCGTAGGAAGGCCCTGTCGTCCGTCGCCTGAACGTATTCCCAGACGTTGTAGGCGATCGCCGAGCCGATGTGGCGCTGCCGGTGCGAGTTGTCGGGGATCCAGCGACCCGACTTCGGGTTCAAATGAACCCTCTGGCTTTCCTCACGGCCGCTCGAGCCGCTCTGCCAGGGAAACATCGCACCGCTGAAGCCCGCCTCGCGCGCGGCGCGCCGCGCCTCGTCGAGCCTCCGTGAGCGGTAACGCAGCAGCGCCCGCGTCAGAACCGGCATCCGGAGCGTCAGATAGGGAAAGATGAACAGCTCGTCCCACATGATGTGGCCGCGGTACGCTTCGCCATGCCACCCCCGCGGCGGCATGCCGACATCCGTATCCACCGAATGTCCCGACGCCGTCTGGAGAAGATGGAAGATGTGCAGGCGAAGCTTGAGCTGCGCTGACGAATTCTCTTCGCTCCCAATCTTGATGTCGAACTCTTCCCAGAGGTGGCGCCACGCTGTCTCGTGCTGCGTGGCGAGTTCCCGAAAATCCAGCGCGTGGCGCACATGGGCGAGGGCCTCGCTCAGCGGCTCGCTGATCCCGTGGTCATTGGAGTTGAAGTAGGCGGCGATCTTCTCGACCGCGACGGGACGGCCTTCCTTGACGTCCACCTCGAAAATGCTGGCGCAGAGATCGGGCAGGACTTCGATCTCGGATGGCAAGGCGTGCGCCCCGTCGAGCGTGACATTGGTCCGCACGGCCAAGGCCACCTCCCGTCGTGCCTGCACGAAGCGCGACCGGAGCCCGAGGAGTCCCGCCTCCTCCGAGAGCGTGTCCAGTGTCTCGAGGTGCCGTCCTTCCAGTGAACGGTACCTCTCGACGCCCCAGTTTATGACGCTCCCGTCGAGGCCGGATCTCACGCCCATCCTGCCCGACCAGTTCTCGGGCGTGAGCGTCACCGAGAGCGCGGCGAGGTGAGGGTCATGCATGGAGACCAGCCGGCGCTCCTCCCATCGGGTCACGCGGCCTTCGCGATCCCGCAGACGCCGACGGCGCCGGAGGAGTCCGGACCGGAGGTCCAGTTCCTGCCGGTAGTCGAGCACGTCCAGATCGCCCGGTCCGAACCAGTCCGTCCCGTCGATCCTGAAGGACAGTGGCAGCCAGTTGGGAAGGTTGACGAGATCTTCGTTCTCGATCTCGTGGTCCCCAACCCTGGAGATCAGCCTGTTGTACCCCCCCGCGAGGTAGGTTCCGGGGTAATGCACGTCATCGGCCCGCGAATCGGGGGATGCGGCACGGGAGACGATGTAGCCGTTGCCGAGGGCGCAAAGCGTTTCCCGCAGTCCTTCGGTTTCCGTGTCCGCGTCGTCGTAGGACAGTACCCAGTTGCTCATGCCTGCGCCTCCCGGTCGGAGAGCCACAGGAGGAAGCGTCGCACGTCCTGCGGGTCTTCGAGCGCGTAGTCGGCAAGGGTGAAGCGGACCCCGCCGCGCACCACGATCCCGATCCCGTGCTCCGAAAGAGCCGAAAAGGCGTCCTCGTCAGTCAGATCGTCGCCGACATAGAGCGGAAACCTCCGGCCTTCCCCGAGCGCGGTATGCGCCAGGAGCCACTCTACCGCACGGCCCTTGTCCCAGTCGGCGACCGGTTGAACCTCGATCACCTTCTTCCCGCGGCTTCGCCGCAGCACCTCGTGCCGCCGGACGGTCTCTGCGACGCGCTGGTCGAGCCTGTCGACATCGTGCGGCTGAACCTGCCGGAAATGTATCGCGACCGAAAACGTCTTCTGCTCCACCTCCGCGCCGGGAATGTCGGACACCGCCTCGCGAAGTTCGTCGGCCACACGCGCGATGGGCTCGAGAAAGCGCTCCGCCTCCTCGGGCCGCTCCTGCATGTCCGGCCCCGCGATGTCGAAGCCGTGACTGCCGGCGTAGACGACGTTCTGGATCCCGACGCGGTCCCGCACGTCTGAAAGATCGCGGCCGCTGATCACGGCGACCGGACATGTCCGGGACAGGCGCCGGACGGCTTCGACGGTTTCTGCGGGGACAGTTGCCTCGCGGTAGTCGTCCACGATCGGCGAAAGCGTTCCGTCGTAGTCGAGGAACACCGAGAAATTCTCGCCGTCGAGGCGCTCCGAGATCTCCGGAGCGCGGTCCCACACCGACGGCAGGCGGTTGAGCCTCCGAAGTCCGGACCGGTCGGGGAGCGTCAGCTGGCGCAAATCCGCCGTCACGATGTCCGCGCCCGCTGCCCGTAGCGCGTGACGCTGCGCGGTGCGATCCTCGTCCTGACGATTCACCCCCACGGTGAAGCCGAACCGACCCGCTGACGCGGCGGCGACTCCCGAAAGCGCATCCTCCAGGACGACCGCGTCCTCGGGACGGCACCGCAGTCTGCTTGCGGTCTCGAGGAGCTGCCCGGGATCCGGTTTCGGCTCGAGACCCAGATCCTCGACAACGCGACCGTCAACCGTGACGTCGAAGCTGCCGTGCAGCCCCGCGCTCCTGAGCACGCGTTCCGCGTTCCGGCTGGCCGAGTAGACGGCGAGCTGCAGTCCATCGCGGCGCGCACACGCCATCAGAGCCTTGGCATCCTCGAAGACCGGGACAGGGTTTCGCTCGAGCCACTCATGGTAGCGGCGGTTTTTGGCGTTCCCGATGCCGCGCACGCTCGAAAGCCCCTCGTCGTCGGGCTCGCCCTCCGGAAGCGGGATGCTGCGCGAGGCGAGGAGGTTCCTCACGCCGTCGTATCTCGGGACGCCGTCCACCAGGTCCAGATAATCGCGGCGCGTGAATTCCGCTTTTCCGTGCTCCTCCAGAACCGCGTCGAAGACCTCTTTCCACGCCGTGAAATGTGCCACCGCAGTGTCCGTGAGCACACCATCCATATCGAAAATGAGCGCCCGCAATGCGTCTCCCCTGATCTCGGCCGTCGCCGCCGGTTAGCCTCACCGACACGACCGTCGGATTCTCCTACCAGCAACGCGCAAACGCCCCCCTGCGGTTCCTCAATCGCGGGAACCGGGATCCGCAACGGTCGCGGCGCGTTTGCGCTGCGACAGACAATCGATGATTGCTGACGGAGGCCCAAGCAAGATGCCGCAACTCATTCTGCTCCGGCACGGCGAGAGTGTCTGGAATCGCGACAACCGGTTCACAGGCTGGACGGATGTCGATCTTTCGGACACCGGAGTCGCCGAAGCGCGCGACGCTGCGCGGCGTCTCAGGGCGCATGACGTGAGCTTTGACCTCTGCCTGACGTCGGTCCAGAAGCGCGCCATCCGGACGCTCTGGATCGTGCTCGAGGAACTCG
This sequence comes from uncultured Rhodobacterales bacterium, assembly GCA_964587905.1. Lineage (GTDB taxonomy): Bacteria > Pseudomonadota > Alphaproteobacteria > Rhodobacterales > Rhodobacteraceae > DAINOF01. The sequence goes on from CAZPOK010000056.1 coordinate 8,651, forward strand.
ATCTGATGTGGCTCGAGACGGAGCGCCACTGGCGGCTGAACGAAAGGCATTACGGCGCCCTTCAGGGCGAGAACAAGGATGCGAAGCGGGAAGAGGTCGGAGAAGAGCAGGTCCACCTCTGGCGGCGGAGCTTCTCGACGCGTCCGCCAGCGCTTGACGACGACGACCAGCGCTTTCCGGGCCATGATCCGAGGTATTCGGAGCTGCCCGACAAGGAGTTGCCCAGAACGGAAAGCCTCGAGGACTGCATCGCGCGGATGATCCCGTACTGGCAGGTCCGGATAGAACCCGCTCTGATGGCCGGCCGGGTTCCCCTTGTCGTGGCGCACGGCAACAGCATGCGCGGCATCGTCAAGCACCTCGACGACATTACCGACGACGACATTCCAGGCGTGGAGATCCCGACGGGCAGGCCACTTCTCTACGAATTCGACGAAAAGCTGAGAACCCGTGGCGGGGAGTATCTCGAATAATGACGGACCCGCGTGACCGGAGCCATTCTCTCAGGCCGTTCCCGCCGGATCTTCAGAATGAAGTATGAGGTGGTGGAGCCACGGGGAATCGAACCCCGGACCTCTTGCATGCCATGCAAGCGCTCTCCCAACTGAGCTATGGCCCCGTCTGTCGAAGGCCCATGAAGCCTGCCGCCGACGCCCGCTCTCTAAGGAAGGCGCCGGCCCGTTTCAAGCGAAAAATCGGACGATCAGTCTTCGTCGCCCGACCCGACGTCCGCGATCTCGTCGAGCGAGACGTTGTCGTCGTCGTCGTCTTCGAGAACGTCGTCGCCTAGGTTCACGTCCGTCGACTCTTCCTCCTCAAGGACGACTTCCTCGTCCTCGGCCGGTTCTTTTTCGCGCGCGTCCTTGTCGGCCTTGTCCGCAACCATCATCCGGCTCGTCTTGCCGGTGTCGAGCGGTACGACATCCCCCGTGTAGGGGCTGACGATCGGGGTCTTGTTCAGGTCGTAAAACCGCTTGCCTGTCGTCGGACAGACGCGTTTCGTGCCCCATTCCTCTTTGGGCATTAGGCTCACCTTTTCAGTCGTTCCTGGGATCGGGATCGACGCCGAGTGCCACAAGCGCGACCCCCTGTCAAAGCCTTTCCCGCTGGCCCTTCCGGCGGTACGCCGGTAAGGTCGCGTGAGGCCGCAACGGAGTGGCATATGGCGCGCGCGACACTGCCGGGCAACCCCCCGATCGACATTCTGCTGAGACCGTCCGGGCGCGCCCGCCGCCTGTCCCTGCGGGTGTCCGGGCTCGACGGGCGGGTGACCGTTTCCTATCCGCGCCATTCTTCCGAACGGCACGCCATGGACTTCGCGCTCGAGAAGGCGGACTGGATCCGCGGGCAGCTTGCGAAACGGCCGGACGAAATGGACGTGGCGCCGGGCGCGGAACTGCCGGTCGAGGGCCGCGTGCTGCGCGTGGTCGGAGCAAGATGCCGGAGTGCGCGGATCGAGGACGGGTGCATTCTTGCGCCCGAACGTCATGCGGGACCGGTGGTCGCGGCCTTTCTGAAGGCGCTCGCGCGGGAGCGGCTGGGCGCGGCCTCGGCCCGGCACGCGGGAGCGCTGGGCCGGGAGGTCGGGCGGATTACGCTTAGGGATACGCGCTCACGATGGGGATCATGCTCCTCGAAAGGCGATCTGATGTATTCCTGGAGGCTGATCATGGCGCCTCCGCATGTGCTCGACTACGTCGCGGCGCACGAGGTGGCGCATCTCGTCCACATGCACCATGGGCCGGACTTCTGGGCGGCGGTCGCACGTCTCTACGGCGATCATCGCGCGGCGCGGGCCTGGCTCAGGCGCGAGGGCTCGGCGCTCCACCGCTACCGCTTCGGCAATTGACCGCACCGCTGCCACCGATCACACTGTTTCCATGCTGCTTCAGGCCCGCCCCTCCGATACGTCCGCCGCGGCGCACGACCGCGTCTACCGGACGCTCAGGACGCGGATCCTGCATGGGGAGACCGCGCCGGGTCAGCCGCTGACGCTGCGGGGGATCGGGCGCGAGTTCGGCGTATCCATGACGCCGGCGCGGGAGGCGGTGCGGCGGCTCGTGGCGGAGGGCGCGCTCACTCTGTCTTCCTCCGGGCGCGTATCCACGCCCGAACTTTCGAACGAACGGATCGAGGAGTTGGCGGCGCTGCGAGCGCTGATAGAGACGGAACTCGCGAGCCGGGCGCTGCCGCGGGCGCACTTGGCGCTGATCGACCGGCTGACGGCGATCAACGCGACGATCGCCGAGGCGACGGCGAAGGGCGATGCGGTGGGCTACATCCGGACCAACCTAGAGTTCCACCGGACGCTCTATCTGCGCGCCCAGGCTCCGGCGATGCTTGCGATGGCGGAAACGGTTTGGCTGCAACTCGGCCCGACGATGCGCGCGCTCTACGGGCGGCTCAGACGGACCGAGCCGCCGAAGAACCACCGGCTGATCCTCGCAGCGCTCCGCGCGGGGGACGAGCCGGGGCTGAGGCTCGCGGTCCGGGCGGACGTGACGCAGGGGCTGCGGATGCTGGCCGAGCCGCGCTGACTCCTGTGGAGGCAGGTGACCGGAGGCTTTGCCCCCGGACCCCGGCGGTCTTTTGGAAAGCTGAAGGCGCTCAGCTGTGGATCGGGCCGTCGCCGCAGGCGAGCGCCGCCTCGCGCACTGCTTCGGAATACGTCGGGTGCGCGTGGCAGGTGCGGGCGAGGTCCTCGGCGGCGGCGCCGAATTCCATGGCGACGCAGATCTCGTGGATGAGGTCGCCCGCCATCGGTCCGATCAGGTGGGCGCCGAGAATGCGGTCGGTTTCGGCGTCGGCCAGTATCTTCACGAAGCCGTCGCCCGCGAAGTTGGCTTTCGCGCGGCCGTTGCCCATGAAAGAGAACTTGCCAGCCTTGTAGGCGCGGCCTTCTTCCTTCAGCTGCTCCTCGGTCTTGCCGACCGTCGCGACCTCGGGATGAGTGTAGATCACGCCGGGGATGACGCCGTAGTTCACATGCCCCGCCTGGCCCGCGATGGTTTCGGCCACCGCCATGCCCTCGTCCTCGGCCTTGTGGGCGAGCATCGGGCCCGCGATGCAGTCGCCGATTGCGAAGACGCCCTTCACGTTGGTCTGCCGGTGAGCATCGGTTTCGATCTGTCCCCGCGGGGACATGGTCACGCCCAACTCCTCGGCGCCGAGCCCATCCGTGAAGGGGCGGCGGCCGGTGGCGACGAGGACGACGTCGGCATCGAGCGAATGGTCGCTGTCGTCCTTGCGGAGCTTGTAGGACACCTTCGCCTTTGTCTTCGTCGCGTCGACGCCCTGCACGGCGGCGCCCATGATGAATTTCAGGCCCTGCTTTTCCAGGAGGCGCTTGAAGCTGCGCTGCACTTCGGCGTCCAAGCCGGGGGTGATGTGGTCGAGGTATTCCACGACCGTGACCTCCGACCCGAGACGGCTGTAGATCGAGCCCATCTCGAGTCCGATGACGCCGGCGCCGATGAGCACCATCCTTTTCGGAACCTTCGACAATTCCAGCGCACCGGTGGAGGTGACGACGATTTTCTCGTCGATTTCGACGCCCGGAAGAGAGGAGGCTTCGGAGCCGGTGGCGATCACGATGGTCTTTGCCTCGTGGACGTCCTCGCCGACCTTCACCTTTCCGGCTTCCGGGATCGAGCCCCAGCCCTTGATCCAGTCGACCTTGTTCTTCTTGAAGAGGAACTCGATCCCCTTGGTGTTCTGAGCGATCGCATCGTCCTTGTAAGCGAGCATCTTTTTCCAGTCGACCTTGGGGCTCGCGCCCATCAGGCCCATTTTCTCGAAGTTTTCATGGGCTTCGTGGAGCTGATGGCTGGCATGCAGCAGCGCCTTCGACGGGATGCAGCCCACGTTCAGGCAGGTGCCGCCGAGCGTCTCGCGGCCCTCGACGCAGGCGGTCTTCAGACCCAGCTGGGCGCAGCGTATGGCGCAAACGTAGCCTCCGGGGCCGCTGCCGATTATGATGACGTCATAGCTTGCCATGGGGTCTCCTTGGGGCGTTTTCCGGCATTTGGTACGCGTCTGGACCGCGTCTGGATATCGTATGGCTCCGGGTCTGCATCAGACGAGGGCCGCGAGCAGCATGAGGACGGTCGCGAAGAAGCCAACGGCCCAGATCAGCGACCGCCAGGGCGAGAGGCCCCAGGCATAGGCGGGCACGTAGGCGATGCGGGCGGCGAGGTAGATCCAGGCCATCGCCGCGGTGAAGGCGGTTGACTGTTCGGACAACGTGACGACGACGACCGCGAGGGTGAAGAGGATCAACCCCTCGAAATGATTGTCGAGCGCGCGGATCAGGCGGCCGGTGCGGGGCGAAACCTTGTTCGTGAGATCGACGCCGTCACGTGGCGACAGCGTCCTCCGCGTGCCGAGTTCGAGATTCGCCGGAACCGACATCAGGACGTATTGCACGACCTGAAGCAGTCCGGCGAAGGCGAGGGCGGTGAGTTCCGGGGTCATGCGTCCGCCCCGAAGCGGTAGGCGACGTCATCGAAGCGGTCGGCCGGGAAGGTGAAGAGGAGGCGCATGCCGTTGGTCCCGGCGCGCCATTCGTGGATCGTCCCCGCGGGGACGAAGACCGTGTCGCCCGGGTTCAGGTCGACTTCCCTGTCGCCGAGGCGGGCGGTGCCGGTACCTTCGAGGAGATGGACGGTTTCCGGCCGGTCGTGCCGGTGCGGATTCTCGAAGCCATCGGCGCCGAAGATCGCGATGCCCTGCACGACTCCTTCACTCGGGCCGGCCGCGCCGTCGACGAGCAGGCGGAAGCTCACCTGTCCGTGCTGGGGGTCGTCCCAGTTCTGGATATCGGGGTCGTCGCGACGGATGATGATGGGAAGGGGGCGATCCATGGCATACCTCGCTTTTCGCGTTTCCAGACCGATGAAACGCACGCAAGTCAAAGCCGGTCCTTTCTTGGGGTGCGTCCGGCTTCGGAAAGTGTGACCTCGCCCCCTGTCATCCCGGCTCGCGCCGCCGCGACGCTCCGGTTCGCGCGGGCCCGGATCAGGAAGATCGAGAGCAAGGACAGGAGCGCGAAACCGGAGACGAGGACGGGGATCCAGCGAAAGGCGCCGATGGCTTGTGTGGTGACGAGGGCGATCCCGAAGGCGAGCCCCCAGCGCAGTGCCCAGCGGACGATCTGGCGCCGTGCGCCGATGCGGACGCCCTTGGCCAGCCCCTCGATCTCGGCGCGCTGTTCGAGGGTTTCGGCAAGGCCGTCGATATCCTGATGGGCGGCGCGGGTCACGGTGGCTCACAAAGCGAGAAAGTAGAGGACGACGGTGCAGAGGAAGCCCACCAGCCAGACCGCCGTGCGCAGGCCGCGGATGCCGAAGACGTAGGCGGGCACGTAGACGATCCGGGCGAGCAGGAAGACCTGGCTCGCGAGCAGGCTTTCACCGGTGAAGTTGTCTTTCACGGCGAGGGCGAGGATCGGCGGCGCAAAGAGCGCGAGCGCGGTGACCGAGTTGTTCAGTGCCCGGTCGGTGCGGCCGAGCATGCCCTCGAGCGTGCGGTGCTCGTCGCGGGACGAGAGCAGATAGCCCATGTCGAGCCGGGCCATCATGCCGGTGACCTTCCCCACGAGGAGGAGCGCCGTCAGCAATCCGTAGATCAGGAGGATGGAAAGTTCGTCGGTGAACATATGGCCTTGGTTCCGCTAGGTTGACGTGGACCCCACCCTACACGGCTGCGGGGCAGGGTCCATCGCCGGTTCTCAGAGATCCATCAGCAGCCGGCGCGGGTCCTCGAGCGCGTCCTTGACGCGCACGAGGAACGTCACCGCGCCCTTGCCGTCGACGATCCGGTGATCGTAGCTGAGCGCGAGATACATCATCGGGCGGATGACCACCTGGCCGCCGATGGCCATCGGCCGGTCCTGGATCTTGTGCATGCCGAGGATGCCCGACTGCGGCGGGTTCAGGATCGGCGAGGACATCAGCGAGCCGTAGACGCCGCCGTTCGACAGCGTGAAGGTGCCGCCCTGCATCTCGGCCATCGACAGCTTGCCGTCCCGGGCCCGGGCACCGAGTTCGTTGATCTTCTTCTCGATCGCGGCGAAGGACATCTGGTCGGCGTCGCGCACCACGGGCACGACGAGGCCCGTGGGTGTGCCGACGGCGATGCCCATGTGCACGAATTTCTTGTAGACGACGTCGGTGCCGTCGATCTCGGCGTTGACCTCGGGCACTTCCTTCAGCGCATGGCAGCAGGCCTTGGTGAAGAACGACATGAAGCCCAGCTTAACGCCGTGCTTCTTCTCGAAGAGGTCCTTGTATTCCTTCCGGAGGTCCATCGTCGCGCTCATGTCCACCTCGTTGTAGGTGGTCAGCATCGCGGCGGTGTTCTGCGCGTCCTTGAGGCGGCGGGCGATGGTCTGCCGGAGCCGGGTCATCTTCACCCGTTCCTCGCGGGCGGCGTCCTCGGCGGCGACGGGGCCGCGCGGGATCGAAGCCGCTTCGGGCGCAGGCGCGGGTTGCGGAGCGGGCGTACCCGCGGCGACGGCTTTCTGCACGTCCTCCTTCATGATCCGCCCGTCCTTGCCGGAAGCCTGCACCTGATCGGCGGAGAGGCCGCGCTCGGCCATCATCTTTTTCGCGCTCGGCGCGTCCTCGACGTCTTTCTGCCCGCTCTCGGAGGCCGGGGCAGCGGCGGCTTCGGCCTCGTCGTCCGCCGGCTTCGCGGGGGCGCCGCCTTCGGTCGACATGGTCGCGAGCTTGCCGCCCGCCTGCACGGTTTCGCCTTCCTGCGCGATGACCTCGGTCAGAATGCCGGAGGTGGGCGAGGGAACCTCGACCGACACCTTGTCGGTTTCGAGTTCGCAGAGCATCTCGTCCTGCTCGACGGCGTCGCCCGGCTTCTTGAACCAGGTGGACACCGTCGCCTCCGTCACGCTTTCGCCGAGCGTCGGCACCATGACGTCGATGCCCGATCCGCCACCGCCGGTCGCGGCGGGCTTGGAGGCACCAGCCTGTTGTGCCTTCGGTTCCGGCTTCTTCTCGGGCTTGGCGGCGGGCTTTTCGCCGCCCTCCGCGATCGTGGCGAGAAGCGCGTCGACGCCGACGGTCGCGCCCTCGTCCGCGACGATCTCGCCCAGCGTGCCCGCGGCGGGCGAGGGGACCTCGACCGTCACCTTGTCGGTTTCGAGTTCGCAGAGCATCTCGTCGGCCGACACGCTGTCGCCCGGTTTCTTGAACCAGGTGGCGACGGTCGCCTCGCTGACGCTTTCCCCGAGCGTGGGGACGCGGACTTCTACGCTCATCTCAG
>CAZPOK010000057.1:0-4623 GCA_964587905.1 uncultured Rhodobacterales bacterium
AAGTTCCTGTGGACCGCCGGCGGCTGGTTCGACTACCTCAACATGCGCACGAACGGCTTCGACTTCCACATGGCGCTCACCCAGGGAGAGGTGCCGTGGACGGATGAGCGTGTGCGTCAGACCTTTGCCAACTGGCGAGAGCTCATCGACATGGGTGGCTTCATCGACAACCACCAGACCTACAGCTGGCAGGAGGCGCTGCCGTTCATGGTCAACGGCGACGCCGCGGCCTACCTGATGGGCAACTTCGCCGTCGCGCCGCTTCGTGAAGCGGGCCTCAGTGACGATCAACTCGGATTCTACCAGTTCCCGGCGATCAACCCGGACGTGGAGCTGGCCGAGGACGCGCCGACCGACACGTTCCACATCGCATCGGGCGCGTCCAACAAGGAAGCCGCGCGCGAGTTTCTCCGCTTCGTGGTCTCGGCCGACAACCAGACCGTGATCAACGGACCGGACAACCTCGGGCAGCTGCCGGTGAACGCGCAGTCGTCGGTCGCCGACGACGAGTTCCTGCAGGAAGGCTTCGTCATGCTGTCCTCGAACAGCCCGGGCGGCGTCGCGCAGTTCTTCGACCGCGACGCGCCGGCCGAGATGGCCTCCGAGGCGATGCAGGGGTTCCAGGAGTTCATGGTGTTCCCCGACAACCTCGACGACATCCTCCAGCGTCTCGAAGCTGCGCGCCAGCGCATCTACTGAGCCGCTCGCGGCGGGGGCATCCGTCCCCGCCGCGCCTTTCCGGCCGCATCGGCAAGCCCCCGGCTTTCCCGCGCGCCCGGCGCGATCCTGACGAGACGAGGCCGCTATGACCGTCGCGACAGTGCCCGACACCCATGCCGACCGTGGCCGCGGCCGCGGCTGGTATCATCGCAACCAGATCGCGGTGACGCCGTGGCTGTTCCTTGCGCCCGGCGTCCTGTTCTTCCTGTTCTACGTGATCTTCCCGATCTTCCAGTCGTTCCAGATCTCGGTCTATCGCTGGGACGGGCTGGGCGAGGCGGAGTACATCGGTCTGCAGAACTATGCCGAGCTGATGGATGACCGGGCCTTCGAGGTGTCGCTCTGGAACAACCTCAAGTGGCTTTTGCTCTATCTGCTCGCGATCCCGGGCGGCCTCTTCATCGCGCTGTTCCTCAACCAGACCGTGACGGGCATCCGGGTCTACAAGTCGCTGTTCTTCTTCCCCTTCGTCATCAGCCAGGTCGTGGTCGGCCTCGTCTTCACATGGTTCTACGACCCGACCTTCGGGCTTCTCAACACGATGCTCGAGTGGATCGGCCTCGGGCCGATCAACGTGCTGGGGGATCCGACGCTCGCGACCTACGGGATCATCGCCGCCGGCCTTTGGCCGCAGATCGCCTACTGCATGATCCTTTATCTCACGGGTCTCAACGCGGTGGATCCCGAGCAGGTCGAGGCCGCGCGGCTGGATGGTGCGAAGGGGTGGAAGATGCTCTGGTACGTCATCATCCCGCAGCTCAAGCCCGCCACCTTCATCGCCTTCGTCGTGACCATCATCGGTGCGCTGCGGTCCTTCGACCTCATCTCCATCATGACGAATGGAGGCCCCTTCGGCTCGACCCGGGTCCTGAGCTTCTACATGTTCGAGAAGGCGCTTTCGGAGTACGGCTTCCGCATGGGCTACGGCGCGGCCATCGCCGTGGTGCTGTTTCTCATCATGCTGGTCTTCATCGCCTATTTCCTGTTCCAGATGTGGCGCGACGAGCAGGAGGCGCGGCGATGAGCGTGACGCGAGCCGAGGTGGACGCGATCTGCGCCGAACTGCCGGGCGCCACGCTGGCGCATCCGCCCGAACTGGTGAGCTGGAAGGTCGGCGGCAAGATGTTCGCCTGCTTTGGCGGCGAGGCCGACATGAGCGGCGTCTCCGTCAAGTGCCCCGATGTCGAGACCGCCGCGATGCTGATCGACACGACGGCCGCCGTCAGGGCCCCATACTTTCACCGCTCCTGGGTGCGGCTACCGTTCGACGCGGTGGACGGCGATGAGGCTCGGCACCGCCTCCACGTCTCCTACGACACCGTCCGCGCCGGCCTCAAGAAAGCCGAGCGCGACGCTCTGCCGCCGAGGGAGTGAGCCGATGTTCCCGACGCCGATCCAGAAACGCTCGCCGGCCGCGCAGGCCAGCTATCAGTCGCTCCTGCCGCTCGCGCTGCTTCTCTGGCTTGCGCCGCTGGTTGCCGTGGCGGTCTTCTCCATCAAGCCCGACGTGGACTTCACGACAGGCAACTACTGGGGCTGGCCGACAACCTTCTCGGGCCTCGAGAACTACGGGAAGGTCTTCTTCGAGAGCGACATGCCGCGCTACCTGCTGAATTCGGTGCTGATAACCGTGCCCACCGTGATCGGCGCGGTGGCGCTGTCATGCATGACGGGCTTCGCGCTGGGAATCTACCGGTTCCGGGCGAACCTCTGGCTCTTCTTCATGTTCGTCGCGGGCAACTTCGTGCCGTTCCAGATCCTGATGGTTCCGGTGCGCGACCTGACGCTGGATCTCGGCCTCTACAACACGAAGACCGGGCTCGTCCTCTTCCACATCGCCTTTCAGACCGGCTTCTGCACGCTCTTCATGCGCAACTTCATCCGCGCGCTCCCCTACGAGCTGATCGAGGCCGCCCGCGTCGAGGGCGTCGCCGAATGGCGCATCTTCTGGTTCGTCGTGCTGCCGCTGATGAAGCCCGCCATCGCGGCGCTCTCGGTCCTCATTTTCACCTTCATCTGGAACGATTACTTCTGGGCCGTCGTTCTGACGCAGGGCGCCGACAGCCAGCCGGTAACGGCGGGCATCACGTCCTTCAACGCGCAGTATCGCGCCGCTTATCATCTCATGAGCGCGGGCAGCCTCGTCGCCGCGCTCCCGCCGGTCCTGATGTTCTTCCTCATGCAGAAACACTTCATCGCCGGTCTCACCCTCGGAGCCGTGAAATGAAAAAGCTTGCCTTCATCGGCGCGGGCTCAACGATCTTCATGAAGAACATCGTGTGTGACTGCCTGCAGTTAGACGCGCTGAAGGACGCAACCGTGTCGCTGATGGACATCGACCCCAAGCGGCTGGCCGACTCCGAACGCGTCGCGCGCAAGCTGGTCGAAAGCACCGGCGCCCCCGCCACCATCGAGGCCACGACCGACCGCCGCCGGGCGCTGGCGGGCGCCGATTTCGTCGTCACGGCCTTCCAGATCGGCGGCTACCGCCCCTCGACCGTGATCGACTTCGACATCCCGAAAGCCTACGGCCTCCGCCAGACCATCGGCGACACCCTCGGCGTCGGCGGCATCATGCGTGGCCTGCGCACGGTCCCGCATCTCTGGGCGGTCGCGCGGGACATGGCCGAGCTTTGTCCCGACGCGCCGATGCTCCAGTACGTCAACCCGATGGCGATCAACACGTGGGCGCTGGCGGAGCGATTCCCGCAGGTGAAACAGGTGGGCCTCTGCCACTCGGTCCAGAACACTGTCCTCGAACTCGCCCACGACCTCGACCTGCCCGCGGCCGAAATCGACTACCGCGTCGCAGGCGTCAATCACGTGGCCTTCTTCCTCCGGCTCGAGCACCGCGGCCGCGACCTCTATCCCTTGCTCCGGCAGGGCTACCACGAAGGCCGGCTCCCGAAGCCGCCACTCCTGATGCCGCGCTGCCCCAACAGGGTGCGCTACGAGGTGATGGACCACCTGGGCTATTTCTGCACCGAATCCTCCGAGCATTTCGCCGAGTATGTTCCGTGGTTCATCAAGAGTCACCGGCCAGACCTCATCGAGGATTTCGGCATCCCGCTCGACGAATACCCGAAGCGCTGTGAGGAACAGATGGCCGACTGGGGGGCGCAGGCCGAGGCCCACCGCGCCGCCGACCGCGTCGAGGTGACGAAGTCTCACGAATTCGCCGCCGAGATGATGAACGCCATTGCAACCGGAACGCCCTACGTCGCTTACGGCAACCTGCCGAACCGCGGGCAGGTCCCGCAGCTCCCGATGGGCGCGGCGGTAGAGACGCCCTGCCTCGTTGACGCGAATGGCGTGCAGCCGACGACCGTCACCGGCATCCCGCCGCAGCTCGTGGCGCTCATGCGCACCCAGATCAACGTGCAGGAACTCACCGTCCGGGCGCTTCTCGACGAGAACGTCGACCACATCTACCACGCCGCCTGTCTAGACCCGCACACCGCCGCAGACCTCGATCTCCGCCAGATCCGGTCACTCGTCACCGACCTGCTCGCGGCCCATGGCGACTGGATCCCCGACTGGGCGCGCCCGAGGAAAGCCGCATGATCGATGTCACGCCCAGGCTCATTCATCTCGGCAGAAATACTCCCGCCGGAGGCATGAAAGTAAGATGACCAAGACCCGCCGCTCGTCCCACTGGTACGGGAAGCTCGACCGCGATGGCTTCATCCACCGCTCGTGGATGAAGAACCAGGGCTTTCCCGATCACGTCTTCGACGGCCGCCCGGTGATCGGCATCTGCAACACGTGGTCGGAACTGACGCCGTGCAATCACGGGCTGCGCACGCTGGCCGAAGGCGTGAAGCGCGGTGTCTGGGAGGCGGGCGGCTTCCCCGTCGAATTCCCGGTGACGAGCATCGGCGAGACGCAGATGAAGCCCACCGC
>CAZPOK010000057.1:4723-15605 GCA_964587905.1 uncultured Rhodobacterales bacterium
ATGGGCACGGCCTCGACCATGGCGAGCCTCGTCGAGGCGATGGGCATGGCGCTGCCCACGAACGCCGCGCTGCCTGCCGTCGACGCGCGACGGATGGCGCTCGCTCATCTCACGGGCAAGCGGATCGTCGAGATGGTGGACGAGGACCTGCGGCTGTCGAAGGTGATGACGCGCGAAAGCTTCGAGAACGCGATCCTCGCCAACGCGGCGGTAGGCGGGTCGACGAATGCCGTCGTCCACCTTCTCGCTATCGCCGGGCGGGTCGGCGTCGACCTTTCGCTTGCCGATATCGAGATCGGATCGGATGTGCCGCTCCTCGTCAATTGCATGCCGTCGGGGACGTATCTCATGGAGGACTTCGCCTACGCGGGAGGCGTTCCGGTCGTTCTGAAAGAACTGGCCTCCCTGATGCGCCCGGCAAACACGGTGCTGGGAAAAGACATCTCGGCCTACGCCGATGGCGCGGAATGTTTCAACCGCGACGTCATCCGGCCCTTCGACGATCCGGTCAAAGCCGCTGCCGGCCTCCGCGTCCTGCGCGGCAACCTTGCGCCCGACGGGGCGATCGTGAAGCCCTCCGCGGCGACCGACGCGCTTCTGGAACATGAAGGACCGGCCCATGTCTTCGAGTCGATCGAGGATCTCAAGGCAAACATCGACCGCGACGATCTGCCGGTGACGCAGGACACGATCCTCGTTCTCAAGGGCTGCGGGCCGAGGGGCTATCCCGGCATGCCCGAGGTCGGCAACATGCCGATTCCGGCCAAACTCGTCCGCGAGGGTGTCCGCGACATGGTCCGCGTCTCCGACGCGCGGATGTCGGGCACCGCCTACGGGACCGTGATCCTCCATGTCTCGCCCGAGGCGCAGGCTGGCGGCGCGCTCGCGCTCGTGAAGACCGGCGATCGCATCCGGGTATCGGCGTCGAAAGGCGACCTCGCGCTCCTCGTCGACGAGGCGGAACTCTCGGCCAGGCGCGAGGCCTGGGCACCTGATCCGCCGCGCTATCACAGGGGCTACATCAGGCTATACACCGACCACGTTCTTCAAGCCCACCAAGGGGCCGACCTCGACTTCCTCGTCGGCAAGGACACACGCATCCCCGACCGCGAGAGCCACTGAACCCTCAAGACGCATTCCTACGGACCCAGACGCACCGAAATGACCGATCTTCCGACCTTCCCCGATCTCGCGGACCGCTCCGTCTTCATCACCGGAGGCGGCTCCGGCATCGGCGCGGCCCTGACCGAAGGCTTCCTTCGCCAGGGCGCCAAGGTGGCCTTCGTCCAGCGCTCCGACGCCTCGGAGTTCGTCGACGAAATGGAGGAGAGGACCGGAAACCGGCCGCATTTCATGCCCTGCGATATCACCGACATGACGCGGCTCAAGGCGACGATTTCAGAGGCGTCGGAGGTTCACGGGCCAATTACCGTGCTCGTCAACAACGCCGCGAACGACAAGCGTCACACGACGCTCGAGGTCGACGAGGACTTCTGGGACTGGTCTGTCGCGATCAACCTCAAGGCGTACTTCTTCGCGGCGCAGGCGGTGATCCCGGGCATGCAGAAGGTGGGTGGCGGATCGATCGTGAACTTCTCGTCGATCAGCTACATGATGGGGAATTCGGGCTACCCCGTCTACACGACTTCCAACTCGGGCATCAACGGGCTGACCCGTTCGCTTGCACGGGAATTCGGTCCCCACCGCATCCGGGTGAACGCGCTCGCGCCGGGGTGGGTGCTGACGCAGAAACAGAAGGACATGTGGGTGACGCCCGAGGGGCTGGGGGCGCATATCGAGCGTCAGTGCCTGAAGGACACGCTGGCGCCGGAAGATATCGTCGGCGGCTGTCTGTTCCTGGCCTCCGACGCCTCCAAGATGATGACGGGTCAGGCTCTCGTGATCGACGGCGGCGTGGTGGTGACGGGGTGAGCGGCGAGACCAGATACGCCGACTGGATCGCGGTCGACTGGGGCACTTCGCATTTGCGCGCCTGGGCGATGACCTCCGTTGGCGACGCGCGCGCGGAGGTCGGTTCGGACAAGGGGATGGGCTGCCTCGAGCCGGAGGAATTCGAGCCGGCGCTTCTGGACCTGATCGAGCCCTGGCTCGGGTCGGGCGAGATGGACGTGACTGCTTGCGGCATGGTTGGAAGCCGACAGGGCTGGGCCGAAGCACCGTACGTTGCGGTTCCATGCAAGCCTCTGGAGTTGCGGCCGGTTCCCGCCCCGACGAAGGCTTCGCGGTTGACTCTGAGACTGATCCCGGGGCTCAAGCAGGAGACGCCGGCCGACGTGATGCGCGGCGAGGAAACCCAGATCGCAGGGTATCTCGCCGCTCATCCCGGCTTCGACGGCGTGCTTTGCCTGCCCGGGACCCACACGAAGTGGGCCGAGATCAGCGCGGGGGAGGTGGTGAGCTTCCGGACCTTCATGACGGGAGAACTCTACGCCACGCTGACCAAGCAGAGCGTTCTGCGTCATTCAGTGGGAGAGGGCTGGGACGAGGCCGCCTTCGCCGGGGCCGTTGCCGAGGCGATGTCCAAGCCCGAAATGCTGGCGGCGCGGCTGTTCTCGATCCGGGCGGAGGGGCTACTTCGCGGCCCTGATCCGGCGGCGGCGAACGCCCGGCTTTCCGGTCTTCTCGTCGGGGCGGAACTCGCATCCGCACGGCCCTACTGGCTGGGTCGGGAGATCGCCGTGATCGGGGCCGAGTTTCAGGCGAAGGTCTATTCCGAAGCGCTCGCCTGGCAGGGCCTCGACGTGGCCGAGGTGGACGGCTCCGCGATGACTCGCGCCGGTCTCACCGCGCTGCATCACCGACATGCGGAGCCTGTCTCATGAGCCGTCCCCTGATCGCCATTCTGCGCGGCATTGCTCCGGAAGACGCCATAGACGTGGGCGCCGCCCTGATCGAGGCCGGGATCGACCGCATCGAGGTGCCGCTCAACTCGTCCGACCCGTTCACGAGCATCCGGGCGATGGCGAAGAATTTCGGCGGCCGCGCCCTGATCGGAGCGGGAACGGTCCTGACCGAGGACGATGTCTTGCAGGTCGCGGACGCCGGGGGCCGACTCGTCGTGTCGCCCAACTGCGATCCGGCCGTCATCCGGGCGACCAAGGCACAGGGGCTGCAGAGCTTTCCCGGCGTTCTCACGCCGACCGAGTGCTTCGCGGCGCTTGCCGCCGGGGCGGACGGGCTAAAGGTCTTCCCGGCGTTTCTCATGGGCACCGAAGGGCTGAAGGCATTGCGCGCCGTCCTGCCGGTCATGACCGAGACATACATGGTGGGCGGCGTCGGACCCGAGAGCTTCAGCGACTGGTTGAAGGCGGGCGCGAGCGGCTTCGGGCTCGGTTCCTCGCTCTACCGGCCGGGCGATCCGGCGGCAGAGGTGTCGAGGAAGGCGAAAGCGATCGTCGCGGCATGGGACGAGGCGGCGGCGTGAGCGAGATCTATGACCAAACGCCCTGCACTCTCGGCGAGGGGCCGCTCTGGCATCCCGAGCGCGGACAGCTCTTCTGGTTCGATATCATCGGCAAGCGCCTGCACACGCGCGAAGACGGCAGGACGAGAAGCTGGCAATTCGACGACCACGTCTCGGCGGCGGGCTGGGTCGGACGGGACGAGCTTCTGGTCGCGAGCGAGCGGGAGCTTCTTCTCTTCGAATTGAGGACGGGCCGGGCGGAGCACGTCTGCCCCCTCGAAGCCGAAACGCCCGCGACCCGATCGAACGACGGCCGCGCCGACCCCTGGGGCGGATTCTGGATCGGGACCATGGGCAAGAACGCAGAGCCCGAAGCCGGGGCGATCTATCGCTACTACCGGGGAGAGTTGCGTCGGCTGTACGGGAAGATCACGATCTCGAACGCGATCTGCTTTTCGCCCGACCGTCGCCACGCCTACTTCACCGATACCCCGACGCGGACGATCCGGCGACAGACGCTCGACCGGGAGACGGGCTGGCCCGAGGGCACGCCGGTCGACTGGCTGGATCTGAATGACGAGCAGGCGAATCCTGACGGCGCGGTGGTCGATGCGGCGGGCAACGTCTGGAACGCACAATGGGGTGCCGGCCGGGTCGCCTGCTATTCCCCCGATGGGGTGTTCCTGAGCGCTGTCGCCTTTCCGGGCACGCATACATCCTGCCCCGCCTTCGGGGGGGCGGATCTGGGCACGCTCTTCTGCACCACGGCGCGGCAAGGCCTCGCCTGGGGCGCTCTCGACGAGGAGCCGCGCAACGGAATGACCTTCGCGGCCGACGGCGTGGCGAAGGGCCAGGCGGAACACCGGGTGATGCTGTGACGCGTGCGCTCGGCGTCTGCTACTATCCCGAGCACTGGCCGGAGGAGATCTGGGCCGAAGACGCCGCCCGCATGGCCGAGGCCGGCATCGACTGGGTCCGTATCGGCGAGTTCGCGTGGTCGCGCCTCGAGCCCGACCCGGGGCGGCTGGAATTCGATTGGCTCGACCGGGCGATCGACATTCTCGGGAGCGCGGGCCGGAAGATCGTGCTAGGCACGCCCACGGCGACGCCTCCTCGCTGGATGCTGGACAAGCACCGCGACATGCTGGCCGTCGACAGGGAGGGCCGCGAACGCGGCTTCGGCTCGCGCCGGCACTACTGCTTCAGCCACGCCGGTTACCGCGAAGAATGCCGCCGCATCGCGCGCCTGTTGGGGGAGCGTTACGGCCGGCACGAGCACGTCCACGCATGGCAGATCGACAACGAATACGACTGTCACGACACTGTCCTGTCCTATTCCGATGCGGCCGCGCATGCGTTCCGCGACTGGCTCGCCCAGCGGTATCAATCCGTCGATGCGCTGAACCGTGCCTGGGGCAACGTCTTCTGGTCGATGGAATACCGGAGTTTCGACCAGATCGACCCGCCGCACCTGTCCGTGACGGAGCCCAACCCGGCGCATGTCCTAGCCTTCCGCCGGTTCTCTTCCGCTCAGGTCGTCCGGTTCAACCGCGCGCAGGTGGACGTTCTGCGCGGGCTCACGGACCGTCCGCTGATCCACAACTACATGGGCCGCGTGACGGGCTTCGACCATTGGGTGGTCGGGGCCGATCTCGACGTGGCGAGTTGGGACAGCTATCCCATCGGGTTTCTGTCGGACAGGCTCGAGGCGACGGATGCGCACAAGGCGCGCTATCTCCGCCAGGGCGATCCGGACATGCAGGCGTTCCACCACGACCTCTACCGGGGTGTGGGGCGCGGCCGCTGGTGGGTAATGGAGCAGCAGCCCGGACCGGTGAACTGGGCGCCGTGGAATCCGGCGCCGCTTCCGGGTATGGTCCGACTCTGGGCCTTGGAGGCCTTCGCCCACGGGGCGGAGGTGGTGAGCTACTTCCGCTGGCGACAGGCGCCCTTCGGGCAGGAGCAGATGCATGCGGGCCTTCTGCGTACCGACAGCGCCCCCGCGCCCGGGCTCGCCGAGGCGGCGGAGGTGGCCAAGGAAATCGCGACGATGCCGGAGGTCGGAACCGGGCAGGCTCCGGTGGCGATCGTCTTCGACTACGCCTCGGCCTGGACATGGGAGACGCAGCCTCAAGGCCGGGACTTCGACTACTTCCGGCTGTGTTTTTCGGTCTACCGCGCCTTGAGGCGGGCCGGGCTGTCGGTCGACATCCTGCCGCCGGACACGTCGGATCTGTCGCGATGGAAGGCCGTCTTCGCGCCTGGGCTGGCGACCATTTCCGAGGCACTGCTTGACGCCCTTGGGGCGTTCGGCGGAACGGCCGTGCTGGGGCCCCGGACCAACGCCAAGACCGAGGACATGACGCTTCCCCTGCCGCTCCCGCCGAACCTGTCCGGGCTTGACGTCACCGTGGCGCGGGTGGAAAGCCTGCCGCCCGGCTCGACGGTGCGGGTCGCGGGCGGTGGGGCCTTTGCTCACTGGTTCGAGCAACTCGACGGAGCGGCCACGGAAACGTGGCGCACCGTGGACTGGCAGCCCGCGATGGTGTCGGCCGGAAAGCGGCACTATCTCGCCGGCTGGCCGGAGGATGCGCTGTGGGACCGGCTTGTCGCGGAGGTGGCTGAGACTGAGGGGCTTGCGACCGAACGGCTGCCGGACGGACTGCGGCTCCGGGACGAGGGCGCGCACCGGTTTGCCTTCAACTATGCGCCGGAGCCCGTGGAGTGGAATGGCGAGACGATCCCGGCCGCCGGGGTACGGTGGTGGGCGCTATAGGATAGGGGCTCTGCCCCCTCTTGGCCTGCGGCCAATTCACCCCCGGGATATTTGCGGACAGATGGAGGCGGACCGACGGAGTCAGACGAAGCGGTTCACGAGATTTTCCAGCCGCTCCTGACGGCCCGAGCGCGGCTCCGGATCGAGAGCGCGCCCGATCACCGATTTCTCGCAATCCTCGAGCGTCGACTGGTTCAGAATCGCCTTCGCTTCGTCCGTGTCCCACCCAGCGTAGCGTTGGGCGCGCAGCTCTTCGAGCGTGCCGTCCGCCAGCATCGCGGCCGCCGCCTTGAAGCCGCGCGCACACGTGTCCATGCCGCCGACATGGGCGAGAACCAGATCTTCGGGGTCGATCGACTGCCGCCGCAGCTTGGCGTCGAAGTTGGTGCCACCCGTGGAGAAGCCCCCCGCCTTCAGGATCTCGTAGTAGGCGAGCGCGACCTCGGGCGCATTGTTCGGGAACTGGTCGGTGTCCCAGCCCGACTGGTAGTCGTTCCGGTTCATGTCGATCGACCCGAAGATCCCCAGAGCCGTCGCCAGCGCGATCTCGTGTTCGAAGGAATGGCCGGCGAGAACGGCATGGCCGCACTCGATATTCACCTTCACCTCTGCTTCCAGCCCGAAGTCCTTCAGCAGCCCGTAGACTGTCGCGACGTCGTAATCGTACTGGTGCTTCGTCGGTTCCTGCGGCTTCGGCTCGATCAGGATCGTGCCCTTGAAGCCCAAGCGGTGCTTGTAGTCGACGACCATCGACAGGAACCGTCCGAACTGCTCGCGCTCGCGGCGGAGGTTGGTGTTCAGCAGCGTCTCGTAGCCTTCGCGCCCACCCCAAAGGACGTAGTTCTCGCCGCCGAGCCTGTGGGTCGCGTCGATGCAGGACTTCACCGTCGCCCCAGCATAGGCGAAGACATCGGGGTCGGGATTGGTCGCGGCGCCCGACATGAAGCGGCGGTTGGTGAAGAGGTTCGCCGTGCCCCAGAGAAGGCGGGTACCGGTCGCCTCCATCTTCTCTCCGAAGTAGTCGACGATCTCCTCCAGCCGTGCTTTCGACTCCGCGAAGGTATCGCCCTCGGGGCGCACGTCGGCATCGTGAAAGCAGAAGAACGGTTGACCGAGCAGCGCGAACATCTCGAATGCGACGTCCGCTTTGAGCTTCGCGTTCTCCATCGAGTCCTGCGGATACCACGGGCGGTCGAAGGTCCGGCCACCGAACGGGTCGCCGCCTTCCCAGGCGAAACTGTGCCAGTAGGCGACAGCGAAGCGGAGATGGTCCTCCATCCGCTTGCCCATCACCTCTTCGTCGGCATCGTAGTGGCGGAAGGCGAACTCGTTGTCCGTGTCGGGACCTTCGAAGCGAATGGGGGGGATGTCCTTGAGGAAGTCGGTCATGATATCTCCAGTATCGCGCCTGCAGCGTCGCGGTAGCGGGCATGGCCTTCGGCGAAGGCATCGGCGAGGGCCGCGTCCGGTGTCACGGTCCGGATGATGCGGGGCTGCGTCGCCAGCGACGGGTCGCCGGTGGCGGCCATCATGCCGAGGCGGGCCGCGCCGAAAGCCGCGCCGAAATCCCCCGCCTCGGGAATTGAAAGCGGGATGTCGAGCGCCGTGGCAAGCGCCGCGAGCCAGTAGTCCGACCGGCTTCCGCCGCCGACGGCGACGAGGCTGTCGATGCGCGTGCCGGTCGCCATCAGCGCATCTCGGCAATCGCAGAGCGCGAAGCTCACGCCTTCGAGGACGGCGCGGGTCGCGGCGGCGCGGCCTGTCGCATGTTCTAGCCCGATGAACGCGGCGCGGATCGCGGCGCTGTTGAGCGGCGTGCGTTCGCCGCCGAGATATGGCAGGAAGATCGTCTTGCCCGGCGCCTCGAGCGGGCCGAGAGCACTCGTCAGATGCGCCGCGTCCTCGCCGGCCAGGTCGGCGAACCAGTTCAGGGCGTCGGTTGCGGCAAGGATCACGCCCATCTGGTGCCAGGTATCGGGGACCGCGTGGCAGAAGGTATGGACGGCGGTTTCCGGGGCGGGCCGATATCCGCCATTCGCGACGAAGAGAACGCCGGAGGTCCCGAGAGACACGAACCCCTGTCCCTCGGACACCGCGCCGACGCCGACAGCCGAGGCCGCGTTGTCTCCGCCGCCGCCCGCGACGACGACGGAGCGGTCCATGCCCCAGCGCTCGGCGAGGTCGCGCCGGATCGTGCCGGAGACGTCGGAGCCTTCGACAAGCCGCGGCATCGCCGCACGCGAGAGGCCGGACCTGTCGAGCAGCCTGTCGCTCCAGTCGCGCGCGCGGGTGTCGAGCCAGCCCGTGCCGGCCGCATCGGACATCTCCGCCACGCGCTCGCCCGTGAGCCAGAGCCGCACGTAGTCCTTCGGCAGCAGAACCGTCGAGACCTTCGCGTAGATCTGTGGCTCGTTGTTTCTGACCCACGCCAATTTCGGGGCGGTGAAGCCGGGAAACACGATGTTGCCGCTGATCTTCCGCCACGCGGGATCCGCGTCCATCTCGGCGGCTTCGGAATGGGAGCGGGTGTCGTTCCAGAGGATGCAGGGCCGCAGCACCTCGTCCGACGCATCGAGAAGCGTGGCGCCGTGCATCTGGCCGGAGAGGCCGATGCCGCTGACACCCGCGAGCGAGACCTCCGACGCCAGCTGGTCGAGGACGGTTTCCGCTGCGGCGATCCAGTCCGCAGGGTTCTGCTCGGACCAGCCCTCGTGCCGGCGGGCGACGGACAGGGGTGCCGACGCCTCGGCGACGACGGACTGGGTCTCGTCGATCAGCAGCCCCTTCAGTCCTGACGTTCCGAGGTCGAGACCAAGATACATCAGGCTGCCAGGTGTTGTGGCATCTTGCCGGCGATGATCATGCCGAGAAGATCGTCCTCGGTCGCGACATGAACATCGACCGTCCCGACGAGTTGCCCGTTCTTCATCACGCTCGCCCGGTCGCACAGCGACTTTACCTGATGGATGTCGTGGTCGATCAGGAAGATCCCGATCCCCTGCGCCTTCAGTTCCTCGATCAGATCGGCGACCATCTTGGTCTCCTGAACGCCGAGCGCCGCGGTGGGCTCGTCCATGATCAGGATCTTCGCGTTGAAATAGACCGCCCGGCTGATCGCGACGGACTGCCGCTGGCCGCCCGAGAGACCGGCGACGGGCGTCTTGTAGCGGCGGAAGTTCGGCGTCAGCCGGCCCATGATCTTGCGCGTTTCGGCTTCCATCTTCGCGTCGTCTACGAAACCGACCTTGGTGGTCAGTTCGCGCCCGAGGAACAGGTTGGCAGCGGCATCGAGGTTGTCCGCCAGCGCGAGCGTCTGGTAGATCGTCTCGATGTTGTAGGTCCGCGCGTCGCGCGGGTTGTTGATATGGGCGAGTTCGCCGTTGATGTAGATCTCGCCTGCGTCACGCTGGATCGCGCCCGACAGCATCTTCATCAGGACCGATTTGCCGGCGCCGTTGTGGCCGAGAATACCGACGACTTCTCCGGGGAAAAGATCCACGCTCACGTGGTCGACGGCGTTGATGCCGCCGAACGACTTCTGCATGTCGCGCATCTCGACGAGAGGGGTTCCGCGATCGCTCATGTTCTCGCTCCCGTGCGCTTGCGATAGATGATGTCGACGAGCACCGCGAAGACGAGCACGCCGCCGACGACGATGTTCTGGAACGGCGCGTCGACGCCGACCATCGCCATTCCGGACTGCAGCGACTGCATGATCAGCGCGCCGAGGATCGCGCCGTAGATCGTGCCGATCCCGCCCGAGAGCGCGGTGCCTCCGATGACGGCGGCGGCGATCACGCGCAACTCGTCCAGAGTGCCGATGTCGTTGGAGTGGAACGACAGCCGCGCAGAGGCGACGACGGCCGAGAGGGCGCAGAGCGCACCCATGATCATGAAGACCTTGAGCGTCAGGAGCCGCGTGCTGATGCCGGAGAGTTCCGCGGCGTCGGGATTGCCGCCCGCCGCGAAGATGTACCGTCCAAGCCGCGTCTTCTGCGCCACGACGGTCATCACGATGGCGATGATGATCAGGACGAGAACCGAGACCGGCAGGCCGTATCCGGCGGTCAAGCCCTCTGGCAGGACCTCGCCGCGAGCCTCGAACATGCGTTCGAGCCGGGCCTCGGGGATCTCGTATGCGTTCAGGACCGCGACAAGCCCCAGGATGGAGGCCGCGACGATGCCCGAGAGCAGCAACTCGGCCCACATCGGCTTGACCGGAAACTCGTGGGCCGTCTTGTTCCTGCGCGCGTTGAACTGCATGAGCACGGCCGCGACGACGGCCACGACGCCTACGACCCAGCTCCAGGTTTCTCCGAGGGTCCCGTTGATCCCGCCGAAGAGCTGGAAGTTCTGGTCGAGAGGGCCGATCGTCTGACCGCCCGTCAGGTACCAGGCAACGTTGCGCCAGACCAGCAGGCCGCCCAGTGTCACAATGAAGGCGGGTATCAGGAGGTAGCCGATCAGGAAGCCGTGGAACGCCCCGATGACGACGCCGGTGATCAGGCCGACGATGATGGCGATGGGCGCCGTGAGCGGATGGTTGAGGCCTAGCCCGAGCCACTCGGGCGTGACGACGGTCTGAGTCACCGCCATCATCGCCGAGCATGTGGCGAGAAGGGCGCCGACCGACAGGTCGATGTGGCGCGTCACGATCACGAAGACCATGCCCGTGGCCATGA
>CAZPOK010000058.1:0-15298 GCA_964587905.1 uncultured Rhodobacterales bacterium
GTGCGGTTCCGGGGAACTACAACCCCGGCGCCACCGACGCCTTTCAGGAAGCCTTCGTGCTGCCCCCTGTCCGGATCGCCCGGGCCGGAGAGATCCAGGACGACATCGTCGACATCGTCCTGCGCAACACCAGACTTCCGCAGTCTGCGCGCGGCGATCTCAACGGCCAATTGGGTGCGCTCGACCTCGGCGTGAAGCGGCTGGACGCACTCATAGATGAGTACGGCGCAGATATGATACGCGCTGCGCTCGACGCCCTTTCGGATCGCGCCGAGACGCTCATTCGCTCGGAGCTTTCCGCCTTGCCTGACGGGCGCTGGGAGGCGGAGGACTTCCTCGACAATGACGGCATCACCGACGTCGCGCTGCCGATCCGGGTCGCGCTCGAGGTCTCGGGCGACACACTCACGCTGGACTTCGCCGGCACGGCCCCCGAGACGGCGGGGCCGGTGAACATTGCGCAGCCCACCGCCGTCGCTGCCGTCTACGTGGCGATAAAGCACATCTTCCCGGCCTTGCCAGCCAACGCCGGCGTGATGCGGCCGCTCAAGGTTTCGATACCGGAGGGCTCGCTGCTCGCCGCCGAGTTTCCGAAGCCGACCGGCGGCTACACCGAAACGATCCTTCGGATGATCGACGTGATTTTTTCGGCCATGGCAAAAGCGACGCCGGAACGCGTCGTCGCGAACGCCTACGGCACGATCAATGCGCTCTCCATCTCCGGGCGACGCCAGAGCGGCAGCCCTTGGGTCATGTTCTCGTTCTATGGCGGCGGTCACGGCGGCTCTTTCGAGTCCGACGGCCTCAATCACGGCAACGCGCCGATCTCCACCGCTACCATTCCCCCGCTCGAGATCCTCGAGGCGGCGTATCCCGTCATGTTCCGGAAATGGGCGCTCCGGCCCGACAGCGCCGGCGCGGGGCGGCACCGCGGCGGGCTGGGCGCTGTCTACGAGATCGAGTTGCTCGAGGACCGTGCCGAGGCGTTCCTGTTCGGCGAGCGCGGCCGCTTCCCGCCGCGAGGGGTTGCCGGTGGCGCGCCGGCCGCGGAAAACCGGTTCGAGTGGGAGGCGGAGGACGGCCTGCACTCACCTCCGCTTGCGTCCAAGATGCGGGGCATACGGCTTTCGCGGGGCCACGCCGTCCGGCTTGAGACGCCCGGCGGCGGCGGATACGGCCCTCCGGGCGAGCGGCCACCGGAGGCCGTTGCCCGCGATGTAGCCCTGGGCTACCTGTCGGCTGCGAAGGCCGACGCGGATTATGGGACCTCCTGGCGGGAACTTGCGCCATGAAGATGGTCGGTGTCGACGTCGGCGGGACCTTCACGGACGTTTTCGTGCTCGATGAGGCCGCCGGAACGGCGGAGGTGTCCAAGGTGCCGACGACCCGGCCCGATCAAGCCGGAGGATTTCTCGCGGGGATCAGGGGCCGGGTGCCGCAGCTGGCAGACCTCTCCGTCGTCGTGCACGGGACGACGGCCGGAACAAATGCACTCCTCGAACGCAAGGGGGCGAAGGCCGGAGTCATCACGACCGCGGGTCTCCACGACGTGCTCGAGATGCGCCGCCGCGACCGCCCGCGCACATGGGGGCTCCGGGGCGACTTCCAGCCCATCGTGCCGCGCGATCTCCGGCTGGAGGTTCCCGAACGCACCCTTGCCGACGGCACGGTCCGTACCAGCGTCGATCTGGATGCGGTGTGCGAAGCTGCTCGAATGCTACTGGCGCAGGGGTGCGAGGCCATCGCCATTCTGTTCGCAAATGCCTACGCCAACCCGGCGAACGAGGCGGCGGCCGCCGGGGCCGTCCGCGCACTCTGGCCAAATCCCCACGTCACCGCGTCGCACGAGATCCTGCCCGAGATCCGCGAGTTCGAGCGGTTCTCGACCACGGCGCTCAACGCCTATCTCCAGCCCGAGGTCGCGGGGTATCTGAACCGCCTCGAGACCGCGCTGCGGGACGGGGGCTTCGATGGCGAGTTTCTCCTCGTTCAATCGAACGGTGGCGTCATGGGCGTGGACACGGCCTGCCGCCGCCCCGTCCGAACCGCTCTCTCGGGGCCGGCCGCGGGCGTGATCGCCGCGGCCCACATCGCGACGTCGGCAGGGTTCGAAAACGTGGTCACGGGTGACATGGGCGGAACATCCTTCGACGTCGCTCTCATCGCCGGCGGCGAGTCGGTCCTCTCGCCGCAGACGAGTATCGACTTCGGCCTCGTCATCCGGCAGCCGATGATCGAGATCGCAACGATCGGCGCAGGCGGCGGGTCGATCGCCTCGGTCGATGCGGGGGGGCTTCTCAACATCGGTCCCGAAAGCGCGGGCTCGGATCCCGGCCCGGTCGCCTACGGGCGGGGGAACGACCGCCCGACCGTCACCGACGCGAACGTCGCGCTCGGGCGCATCGACGCCGAAAGTCCCATCGGGGGACGATCCCGGCTGGATGTGGATGCCGCCCGCAGAGCCATCGACGTGCGGATCGGCCAACCGCTCGGCCTATCAACGGACGCCGCCGCCGAAGCGATCCTCGCCGTCGCGAACTCCCGCATGGCCGGGGCGATTCGCCTCGTCTCCATCGAACGCGGCTTCGATCCGAGCCGCTTCGCCTTCCTGCCGTTCGGCGGGGGCGGCGCTCTCCACGCCTGCGCGCTGATGCGCGACGTTGGCCTCGGCCGCGCTATCGTACCGCGCTATCCCGGCGTAACCTCGGCCATGGGCTGTGTCATCGCCGACATGCGGCACGACTTCGTCCAGACCGTGAACACGACCGTAGACGCGGTCGATCCCCAAGCGCTCGCGTCGCTCGTTCAGACGCATCGCGACGAGGGAGAGCGCCTGCTCGATGCCGCACGTTCGACCTTCGCGGGCCGCGAGATGTCGGTCGAGCTCGACATGGCCTATGCCGGGCAGACCCATACGGTCGCCGTTCCGCTCGCGATGAAGGCCGACGGGCCGAGGGTTGCCGCGCCGACACACGAGGAGATCGCCGCCGCCTTCGATGACGCCTACGGGGCGAGCTTCGGCCGGCTTCTCGAAGGCGGCACGCGGCGGATCGTCAATCTGAGAACAGCCGTGACCGGCCGCAGGCCCAAGTTCGACCTCCTGAGCCTCGCTCCGGGCGACGGCGGCAGCGTCGACCTAGCCCGCCGCGCGACCCGCTCCGTGCACTTCGGCGACGTCTGGATCGACACTCCGGTCTACGACCGTCTCTCTCTCCCGGTCGACGCCCACATCTCTGGGCCCGCAATCCTCGCCCAGCCTGACACCACCATTCTCATCGAACCCGGGTACACGGGCGAGATTGACCGCTTCGGAAATCTCCTCATCGCACCGGAGGCGCCATGACTACGCTCGACGCCCGCCGCACGGCGCTCCTCACCATCGACCTGCAGAACGACTTTCTGCACCCGGAGGGCGCCTATGGCCGTGCCGGTCAGTCCGCGGACCCAATCGCCGCGCTTCCGGCACGGATCGCACCGCTTGTCCGCGCGCTGCGGGCAAAGGGCGGCACGTATGTCTCGGCCCAGTTCACCCTTGTCCCCGGCCCGGGCGGAGAACCCCTGATCGCGCCGCACCTCAAGGAACTGCGCCCGTTCCTCGGCAAGGGCGACTTCGCGCCCGGCGCATGGGGCCACGCCCTCGTCGATGACCTCGCACCGGCCGACTACACGATCGAGAAGGTCGCCTATTCCGCCTTCTACCAGACCAGGCTCGAATTCGTGATGCGCGCGATCGGGATCGAGATGCTCATCGTCGGCGGCATCGTCACCAACGGCGGCGTCGCCTCGACGCTTCGCGACGCGCACCTCCGCAACATCGAGACGATCATGCTCAGCGACGGCTGCGCCGCCTTCCGGCAGGAGGTGCACGACGCAACGTTGGTGTCGCTCGGTACGGTGACCCGCGAGATGACCTCCGCCGAGGCGCTGTCCATGATCGAGGCCGCCCGATGAACCTGCGCGCGCGTCTCCGGGAAGACCGCATCCTGGTCGCACCGGGCGTCTATGACGGGCTGACCGCCGCCCTCGCGGCGGACGCAGGATTCGAGGCTCTCTACCTCTCGGGTGCGGCCGTGGCATACACCCGTCTCGGCCGTCCCGACATCGGGCTCACGTCGCATACCGAGATGGCCGATGCCGTAGGTCTGATCCGAGACAGGGTCGACCTTCCGGTCATCATCGACGCCGACACGGGCTTCGGCAACGCGCTCAATGCGCAGCGCACCATGCGGGCATACGAACGCGCCGGTGCCTCGGCCCTCCAGGTCGAGGACCAGACCTATCCGAAACGCTGCGGGCACCTTGCCGACAAGTCGCTCATCCCCACCGCTGAAATGGCGGGGAAGATCCGCGCGATGATAGATGCCCGGACGAGCGATGACACGCTGGTGATCGCGCGGACCGACGCAGTCGCCGTTGAAGGGATCGCTGCCGCTATCGACCGCGCCGAAACCTACCTTGAGGCGGGTGCCGACGTGCTCTTCGTCGAGGCGCCACGCTCCCACGACGAGATGGCGCACATCGCGCGGACCTTCTCGCGCCGCGTTCCGCTCCTCGCCAACATGGTCGAGGGCGGGGCCACGCCGATCCGGTCGGCGGAAGACCTCGAAGAGGCGGGATACTCCATCGCGATCTTCCCGGGCGGGATCGTGCGCGCGCTCGCCCGGTGCGCACAGGAGTACTACCGAAGCCTTCGTGAACACGGCTCGAACCGGCCATTCGCCGACAGGATGTTCGACTTCGATGGCCTGAACGAGGTCATCGGGACTCCCGCCATGCTGGCGTCGGGCAAGCGTTACGAGACCGGGTGATGGCCAAGGTCGCGCCCCCGCCCAAGGCGTTCGACGGCGAGGTGGACACCCTCGTGATCGGAGCCGGCGCCTGTGGGATGGTGGCGGCCTTGTCGGCGAAAGAGGTCGGGCAGGACGTCGCGGTTCTGGAAAGAGACGCGGTGCCGGCGGGGTCGACGGCTCTCTCGGCCGGCCTCATTCCCGCAGCGGGGACGCGCTTCCAGACTGAGGCGGGGATCGAGGATTCGCCTGAACTCTTTGCCGCCGACATTCAGCGGAAAGGCGGGGGTGAGAACGATCCGGCGCTTGTCGTGCGGCTCGCGTCGGGAGCCGCCGGAGCCGTCGAGTGGCTGGCGGACCGCCATGGGCTGCCGTTCTCGGTCGTCACGGACTTCGACTATCCGGGTCATTCGCGTCGCCGCATGCACGGCCTGCCGAGTCGGTCGGGGCGTGAGCTCGTCGACCGCCTGCGCAATGCTTGCGAGGTTCAGGCCATTCCGATCCTGTGCGAGGCGACGGCCACCACGCTCTACGCCACCGACGACCGGATCGAGGGCGTTGCCGTTACGCGCCCGGACGGGTCGGTCGAGCGGATCGGTTGCCAGAAACTCGTCCTTGCCTGCAACGGGTTTGGAGGGAACCGGGCGCTCGTGCGCAAGCACCTGCCAGGTATTGCGGGTGCTCTGTGGTTCGGCCACGACGGCAACCGGGGGGAGGCGCTGGCCTGGGGCGAGGCGCTCGGCGCAGCAATGGCGCATCTCGGTGCCTACCAGGGTCACGGGAACGTGGCCGATCCGCACGGCATCCTGATCACCTGGGCCACGATCACGGAAGGTGGGATCCAGGTGAATGCCCGGGGCGCGCGGTTCTGGAACGAGGCCCAGGGCTATTCGGAGGCCGCACGCGCCGTTCTCGAACAGCCCGGTGGCGTCGCCTGGACGATCTTCGACTCCCGGATCGCCGCCGTCGCCCGACAGTTCGCTGACTTCCGCGAGGCTGAAGCGCAAGGGGCGATCCGAAGCGCAGATACGATAGAAGAGCTTGCACGCTCTCTCGGCCTGCCTCCCGAAGGACTCTCCGAAACGATGGCGGAAATCCCGACAGGGCGGACCGACAGGTTTGGCCGGACGTTCTCGTCGCGGCCCCTCGAGCCGCGCTACTGCGGGGTCAAGGTCACAGGGGCGCTGTTTCATACGCAAGGCGGGCTCGTGACCGGCGAGAATGCGAAAGTTCTGAAGACCGATGGCGATGTGTTCGCCAATCTTCATGCCGCCGGAGGTGCGGCATGTGGCGTGTCGGGAAAGGGCGACACCGGATATCTGTCGGGGAACGGGCTCATCAGCGCCGTGGTCTTGGGTAGACTGGCCGGCTCAGCAGAAAGCCCTTGAAGCCGAAGCCGCCGAGGGAACCCGAAACGGGGGCATGACCAGCGCCTCGACTGTCTCATTTCCGTGCGCCGGTACAGGCAGAGGAACCCGCGAGCCGATCCGGGAGGCGCCAAGAATTTTAACATCGCCCCTCAAGATGCCGAAAATTGCGTCATTCCAGGAGGACGCTCGGTCGGGAGACAGCTGAAGCGACGAATGCGCTTCAGCCTGCCGCCCGTTGCGGACAGCTTTCGCCCATCGGCCTGACAGGCCGGAGACCGCGCCGGGAGCAGGGTGTTGCCGCCTCGCCGAAGCGCCATGGAACGAAATTGCGCGGGGGAAAAATGACTGGGGCACGCTCCTCTCTGAAAGCCCGTCCTGCGCTGCAAACATGAAGGATAGTGGGATGCCGACAATTCGACTTATGACGACTGCGGCCGTCGCGGGCCTCGTCTCGACCGCCGCGGCCGCACAGGATTGCCCGATCAAGGTGGGCGTCCTGCATTCGCTCTCGGGCACCATGGCGATCTCCGAGACGACGCTCAAGGACACCATGGAAATGCTGATCGAGCAGCAAAATGCTGCCGGCGGGGTGCTTGGCTGCGAGCTTGAGGCGGTGGTCGTCGACCCCGCGTCCGATCAGCCGCTCTTCGCCGAGAAAGCCCGCGAGCTTCTGACGGTCCACGAGGTCGACGTGATCTTCGGCAACTGGACCAGCGCCAGCCGCAAGTCGGTCCTGCCGGTCCTCGAGGAGCTGAACGGCCTCCTTTTCTATCCGGTCCAGTACGAGGGCGAGGAAAGCTCGAAGAACGTCTTCTACACCGGCGCTGCACCCAATCAACAGGCGATCCCTGCGACCGATTACTTCCTTGAGGAACTCGGCGTCGAGAAATTCGCGCTTCTGGGCACCGACTACGTGTATCCGCGAACGACGAACCGCATCCTCGAGCAGTACCTCAAGGACCAGGGCATCCCGGAAGACGACATCTTCGTCAACTATACCCCCTTTGGCCATTCCGACTGGTCGACAATTGTCTCCGACGTCGTCGCTCTGGGTGCCGACGGCAAGAAGGTCGGTGTCATCTCGACGATCAACGGCGATGCCAATGTCGGCTTCTACAAGGAGCTCGCCGCCCAGGGCGTGTCGGCCGAGGACATTCCGGTCATCGCCTTCTCGGTGGGCGAAGAAGAGCTTTCCGGTCTCGACACCACGGACCTCGTCGGACACCTCGCCGCCTGGAACTACTTCCAGTCCGCCGACACCGGGATCAACGACGAATGGGTCGCTGCATGGAAGGCGCGCATGGGCGAAGACAGGGTGACGAACGACCCGATGGAGGCCCACTACATCGGCTTCAACATGTGGGTGCAGGCCGTCATGGACGCGGGCACGGCCGATGTCGACGCGGTGCGCGACGCGATGTACGGGCAGGAAGTTGCGAACCTCACTGGCGGAATGGCCATGATGCTGCCGAACCACCATCTCACCAAGCCCGTGCTCATCGGCGAGATCACCGAGGACGGGCAGTTCGACATCATCAGCCAGACCGAGGAAGTCGCGGGCGACGCCTGGACCGACTTCCTGCCGGAATCGGCGGTGCTCGTCTCGAACTGGCCGGAGTTGGGCTGCGGGATGTTCAACACCGAAACCGAGACCTGCGTCCAGATCGAATCGAACTACTGATCAATCGCGCGGGGGGCGGACCAGCGCCCTCCGCGACCAGGTCCGGGGGGCACAGGTGACGGCTCTATTGAGACGCATGATCGCGGTGGCGGCACTTCTCGCGCTCGCCTTGCCCGCATCGGCACAGAACGCGGAGGCCCCTGTCCAGCGCCTCCTGCAGGAACACGGCGACATCATCGCGGACTCCTCGCGCCGCACCATCGGCCCCGCCATCGACGCGCTCGCCGCCTCCGGCCTGCCGGACGCGCAGACGGTTCTCGAGCGCTGGCAGGGCAGGGAGATGTGGATCAACGATGCGACGGGGCTTTTCGTCTTCGCCGAAGAGATCGATCGCGACACGATCCGTGTCTTCGATGTCGCGGGAGGCGCCCTGATCGGCGAGGTGTCCGACGACGCCTACACGCAGTTGAGACCAAACAGCGGCATTCGCGGGCTGCTCGGCTCCGCTCTCGTTCAGTTTCAGATGAGCGATCCCGACCCGGTGGTGCGCCGCGAAGCGCTCGACGCCATCGAGCGGCGGCCCGAGGCGGGCCATCTTTCGACCCTGCGAGCCTCGCTGAATGGCGAGCCCGACCCCGGGATCGCGGCGCGCAAGGCGCGTGTGGAACGGCTGCTCACGATCCGGTTCGGGGAAACCGATGCCGAGCGGATCGAGGCGATCGAGAGCTTCTCCGGGGACCTGGGCGTCGACGTGCGGGCCGCCCTGACGCCGCTTGCCCAGACGCGCAACGAGGCGGCCGAGGCCGTTCCCGAGGCCGATGACGTGGCCGGACGGCTCATCGTGGGGTCGGAGCGGCTCTCCGAAACCGACGCCTACGACCTCCTCGTCCGCGCCGACCTGTCCCCTCCCAGGATCAGCCGGGACGACAAGCGCGCAGCCCTCATCGCCAACATAGAGGCCGGCGAAGTCGCGGGCATCGAGTTGGCAAGCCTCGACACCGAGGCGGCTCGCGACATGGCCTATGCGGCGCTTGCCGAAAGCGGCGTCGTCGACCCGGTGGCCACCGAAACGGAGGTCGCCGAGGCGCTGGCCTCCTTCGTCTTCTACGAACGGTATGTCGGCGCCCCCGCAGCCGTCGCCATGGCCGCGCAGTACGCGCTCGACGATATCGAGACACGCGTCGCTGTCAATCAGGCGGCGGACCTCGCACTGGACGCGCTTTCGCTCGCTTCGATCTACTTCCTCGCCGCCATCGGACTGGCGATCACGTTCGGGGTGATGGGCGTCATCAACATGGCCCATGGCGAGTTCATCATGATGGGCGCCTATACGGGCTTCGTCGTCCAGCAGTTCGTCCCGGACTACACGCTGTCCATCGTCATAGCGCTGCCGCTTGCCTTCGCGGTGACCTTCGCCGCAGGCGTCGCCCTCGAACGCCTCGTGATCCGCTGGCTCTACCACCGGCCACTCGAGACGCTGCTTGCGACCTTCGGCGTTTCCATCGCTCTCCAGCAGCTCGCGAAGATCGTCTTTGGCACCCAGGCCCGCCCGCTGACATCGCCCGACTGGCTGTCCGGCTCGCTCGTCTTCAACGATGTCGTCTCGATCAGCTACATCCGCATCGCCATCTTCTTTCTTGCCCTTCTGTTCCTCGTGATGTTCCTCTTCGTGATGAACCGCACGCGGCTCGGGCTCGAGGTCCGCGCGGTCACGCAGAACCCGCGCATGGCCGCCTCGATGGGCATCAACCCCGATCGGATCAACATGCTCACCTTCGGGTTCGGTTCGGGCATCGCAGGTATCGCGGGCGTGGCCATCGGGCTCTACGCCAAGGTCACCTCCGACCTCGGGCAGGACTACATCGTCCAGTCCTTCATGACCGTTGTCGTGGGCGGGGTCGGCAACATCTGGGGCACGCTCCTCGGCGCCACGCTCATCGGCTTTTTCCAGAAGGGGATCGAGTGGCTGAACCCCTCGAACACGCTGGCTGCCCAGACCTACATGATCCTCATCATCATCCTGTTCATCCAGTTCCGGCCGAAGGGCATCATCGCCCTGAAGGGCCGCGCGGCAGAGGCATGAGGCGATGACGGACCAGCTCTCCGCGGCCGCCGGTTTCGGCGGCTCCTCCGCGCGCCGCACGCCCTTCGTGCTCCGCAACCCCTCGGTGCTGATCTTCCTTCTGGCGCTCGCCGCCTTCACCATCGGCGTGACGGTGATGTCGGAAGCTTTCGGCGTCGGGGTCCTCTCGACAAGCTTCGTCAAGACCCTCGGCAAGACGCTCTGCCTCTGCCTCGTCGCCCTCGCGATGGATCTCGTCTGGGGCTACACAGGCATCCTCTCGCTCGGGCACATGGCGTTCTTCGGCATCGGCGGATACGTCTTCGGAATGTGGCTGATGTATGCGAGGACAGAGACAATCGTCCTCGGCTCGCTCGCCGCCGAGGCGCTGCCTCCCACCGAGGAGGAGGTCCGGGCAGCGGTCGCCGAACAGATCTTCGGCGTCGTCGGTGCCTCGGAGTTCCCCGCGATCTGGGCCTTCGCCCATTCCCTTCCGTTACACCTCGCCTTCGTCGTGCTCGTCCCGGGGCTTCTCGCGCTCGTCTTTGGCTGGCTCGCCTTCCGGTCCCGGGTAACGGGCGTTTACCTGTCGATCCTGACCCAGGCGATGACTCTCGCCCTCGCGCTCTACGTCTTCCAGAACGATAACGGTCTGCGCGGCAACAACGGCCTGTCGGGTCTCCAGAACATCCCCGGGCTCGAGGACGTGCCGCAATCCCACGTGTCGGTCTATCTCCTCTGGGCCTCCGCCCTTGCCCTCGCCGCGGGCTATCTGCTCGCGGCCTCGGTCGTTTCGGGCAAGTTCGGATCGGTCCTGCGCGGCATCCGCGACGACGAGGCCCGGGTCCGGTTTCTCGGCTATCCGGTCGAGGCCTACAAGCTCTTCGTTTTCACTGTGTCGGCGATGATCGCGGGCATCGCGGGTGCGCTGTACTATACCCAGGCCGGAATCATCACGCCCAACGAGATCGCCCCCATCGCCTCGATCTACCTCGCCGTCTGGGTCGCTGTCGGCGGCCGTGGCAGGCTCTACGGTGCGGTCATCGGCGCGGCCTTCGTCTCGCTCGTCTCCACCTGGTTCACCTCCGGTCAGGTTCCCAACGTTTCCATCGGCTTTCTCCACATCGTCTGGGTCGACTGGTGGACGGTGATCCTGGGTCTGTCCTTCGTCCTCGTCACGCTCTTCGCGCCGAAGGGTCTCGGCGGGCTCATCGACGTCATCGCCGAGCGTCGCTACCCCGAGCGCCACGGTGCCGACCTCGGACCCGACCCCGGCGCCCTTCGCGAAGAGGAGGCGACAAAGGAATGAGCCAGCTTCTCGAGGTCTCGGGCGTGTCGGTTTCGTTCGATGGGTTCAAGGCCATCAACAACCTGTCGTTTTCCATCGGCGAGCGCGAGTTGCGCGCGGTCATCGGCCCGAACGGGGCGGGCAAGACCACCTTCATGGACATCGTGACCGGCAAGACCCGACCCGACGAGGGTCGCGCGGTCTGGGGCGAGAAGAGCCGGTCGCTCCTGAGAATGAGCGAAGCGGCCATCGCGCGCGCCGGCGTGGGCCGGAAGTTCCAGCGCCCGACGGTATTCGAGGACCAGAGCGTGCGGGAAAACCTCATGCTGGCCCTCAAGAAGGACCGCGGGCCGTTCTCGGTGCTTGTCTTCCGCCCCTCTGCGGGCGACCTCGAGCGCGTCGCCGAACTTGCCGGCGAAATCGGTCTCGCCGCAGCCCTCGACCGCAAGGCGGGCGAACTCAGCCACGGCCAGAAGCAATGGCTCGAGATCGGCATGCTTCTTGCCCAGGAGCCGCGGCTCCTGCTTGTCGACGAGCCGGCCGCGGGGATGTCCGGCCCCGAGCGCGAGCACACGACCGAGCTTCTGAAACAGGCGGCGAAAACCCGCGCCGTGATCGTCGTCGAGCACGACATGGAATTCGTCCGCCGGCTCGACTGCAAGGTGACGGTGCTCCACGAGGGCTCGGTGCTGGCCGAGGGCTCGATCGACCATGTCACGCAGAACGAAGAGGTGATCGAGGTGTATCTTGGCCGGTGATTATCTCGAGGTCGAGGGCCTCACACTTCACTACGGTGGCAGCCGGATCCTGAACGGCGTCGACGTCTCGGCGGGCATCGGCGAGGTAACCTGCGTCATGGGCACGAACGGTGTCGGAAAAACCTCGCTTCTGAAGGCTATTTCGGGAACCCATGCCCGCAGCGGCGGCACCGTGCGCTTGGGCGGCGAAGCGGTCGGCCGCTGGCCGGCGCAGACGCTTGCGGCAAGGGGCGTCGGATACGTTCCTCAAGGCCGCGATATCTTCCCGATGCTGACGGTCAGGGAAAACCTCGAAACCGGGTTCGCCTGCCTGCCGCGCTCGGAACGCAGGATCGATGACGAAATCTTCGAGCTCTTCCCGATCCTGAAGGAATTTCTGGGCCGGCGCGGCGGTGATCTTTCCGGTGGCCAGCAACAGCAGCTCGCCATCGCCCGGGCCTTGGTGGCGAAGCCGAAGTTGCTTCTTCTTGACGAACCGACGGAGGGCATCCAGCCGAACGTCATCAAGCAGATCGGCCGGGTGATCGCACATCTGCGGGACCGCAAGGACGTCGCGATCATTCTCGTCGAACAGTACTTCCGCTTTGCCTGGGAGCTTGGCGACAGGTTCTGCGTGCTCGAACGCGGGGCCGTGAAACTTCGGGCCGACAAGGGCGGGGTGGACGAGGCGACGCTTTATGAGGCCGTCAGCGTCTAGCCTTGGGACCGGCGGTGTGTCACATCCCGACTTTCTATTTCGCATTTATCGGCCATGTGCGCGGCGGCTTGGGGGTCGTCGCTGCGGTGTCGTGCCCGGTGATCGGGGCTATCCCCTTACGACGGGCCATCGCGCCAGGTGACGACACGGTGGTCTGCCGCTGTGAGGACGTCACGGCTGGTGAAATCCGCAGCTATGCCGAGTTGGGATGCCTCGGCCCGAACCGGACCAAGGCACTTGGCCGCGCTGGAATGGGCCCCTGCCAGGGCCGCTATTGTGGACTGACGATGACGGCCCTACTGGCCACAGCGACCGGACAGACACCTGACGAGACGGCCCACTACCGGAAACGTCTTGCAAAACGGTCGGCAACCACTGAAGGGCCAGCGGTCAGACGCGCCGCGCCCACAGGCCGGACAAATGACCGCAACCTGCTTCGATCAAAGTCGCTCGAGAAAACCCTTGCAAAACCGGAGCCGTCCACAAACGAC
This sequence comes from uncultured Rhodobacterales bacterium, assembly GCA_964587905.1. Taxonomy (GTDB): domain Bacteria; phylum Pseudomonadota; class Alphaproteobacteria; order Rhodobacterales; family Rhodobacteraceae; genus DAINOF01. Next base: position 13,075 of record CAZPOK010000058.1, read on the forward strand.
AGCCCCGGCTCAGGCGCCGCGCCAGATCCAGCCGCCGCCGAGAACCCGGCTCCCGCCGGCTTCGTAGAACACGCAGGCCTGGCCGGGCGACACGCCCTCCTCTGGCGTCAGTAGCTCCACCTCCGCCTCGGTGCGCGAGAGCGGCCGGACGATGGCGTCGCGCGGGGGGCGGGTCGAGCGGACCTTGACGGAGACGTGATGCTCGGCCGCCCCGTCGAACGGGCCGTCGCCGAGCCAGTTGATCTCGCGGACGGGCACGATGCGTGTGGAGAGCATGTCCTTCGGACCGACGATCACCCGGCGCGCATCGACGTCGAGCGTCACGACATAGAGCGGCTCGTCGAGCCCGCCGATCCCGAGCCCCCGGCGCTGACCGATCGTGTAGTGGATCACGCCGCGGTGTTCGCCGAGGACACGGCCATCGGCATGCACGATCTCGCCCGGCTCGGCGGCGCCGGGGCGGAGCTTCTCGATCACGCTCGCATAGTCGCCGTTCGGCACGAAGCAGATGTCCTGGCTGTCGGGCTTGTCGGCCACCGTCAGCCCGTACTTCGCGGCAAGCTTGCGCGTTTCGTCCTTCGACGGCAGGTGCCCGAGGGGGAAGCGCAGGTAGGCGAGCTGTTCCGGCGTCGTGGAGAACAGGAAATAGGACTGGTCGCGGTTCGCGTCGGCGGCCGAATGCAGCTCGGGTCCGTACGCGCCCAGCTTCCGCCGGATGTAGTGCCCCGTCGCCATGCAGTCGGCGTCGAGATCCTTCGCCGTCTCCAGAAGGTCGCGGAACTTCACGCGCTCGTTGCAGCGGATGCAGGGCACGGGCGTGGCGCCCGCGAGATAGCTGTCGGCGAACTCGTCGATCACCGCCTCGCGGAACATGTTCTCGTAATCAAGCACGTAGTGCGGAAAGCCCATTTCCTCGGCCACGCGGCGCGCGTCGTGGATGTCGCGGCCCGCGCAGCAGGCGCCCTTCCGGGCAAGCGCCGCGCCGTGGTCGTAGAGTTGGAGCGTGACGCCCACCACGTCGTAGCCGTCCTCGGCCAGCTGTGCCGCCACGACCGAGCTGTCGACGCCGCCCGACATGGCGACGACGACCCGCGTCTCGGCGGGGGGCTTGGGCAGGCCGAGCGAGTTGAGGGTCGCGCTGTCGAGCGCCATCGGGGTCACATCCTGTTCCGCGGAATGGGCGGAATATAGGAAAATGCCGCGAACTCGCAAGGTCGCGTTTCACGGATGTTTAAGTACGGGGCGCAAGGATGGCGCCGCGAACGGAAGGGGTGCCGCATGTATCTCAAGAAGGTGGACGGACCACGCGCCATCACGCTGCCCGACGGGTCGGTGATGACGCGCGCGGACCTGCCCGTCCCGGGCGTGCAACGCTGGGTGGCGAGCCGGAAGGCCGCGGTCGTGAGGGCGGTGCGCCACGGGCTCGTCTCGCGAGAGGAGGTTCTGGAGCGCTACGCGTTGTCGGCGGAGGAACTGGACGGCTGGCTGTCGGCGGTCGAGCGGCACGGGGAGAGCGCGCTCAAGGCGACGACGGTTCAAAGATATAGACAACCCTGAGTTGTTTATCTAATGCTTCCCGGGAGTAACCGGCGATTAAGCTTTGTCCGCCAGAGTTAACGTCACCGAAGGTAAGCCCGCGGAGAAGCGACATGCGCGTTCTACTCGTCGAAGACGACCCGACGACCTCGCGAAGCATCGAGTTGATGCTGAGCCACGCAAACCTCAACGTCTACGCGACGGATCTCGGGGAGGAGGGCGTCGATCTCGCGAAGCTCTACGACTACGATCTGATCCTGCTGGACCTCGCATTGCCGGACATGCATGGCCATGACGTGCTGCGCCAGCTCCGGCTCGCCAGGATCGACACGCCGATCCTGATCCTTTCTGGCTCCGACGACACGGAGAACAAGATCAAGGGCTTCGGTTTCGGCGCCGACGACTACCTGACGAAGCCCTTCCATCGGGAGGAGCTCGTCGCGCGGATCCACGCGATCATCCGGCGCTCCAAGGGCCATGCGCAGTCGATCATCCGCACGGGCAAGATCGCGGTGAACCTCGACGCCAAGACCGTCGATGCCGAGGGCGCGGCGGTACATCTGACGGGCAAGGAATACCAGATGCTCGAACTGCTGAGCCTCCGGAAGGGCACGACGCTGACCAAGGAGATGTTCCTCAACCACCTGTACGGCGGCATGGACGAGCCCGAACTCAAGATCATCGACGT
>CAZPOK010000059.1:0-15255 GCA_964587905.1 uncultured Rhodobacterales bacterium
GCGGCGGGCCTGTAGCTCAATTGGTTAGAGCAGAGCGCTCATAACGCTTTGGTTGGGGGTTCGAGTCCCTCCGGGCCTACCACATGCGCCGCCAACATGTTCACATCACTCATTTTTTCCAGCCCATTTGTGCAGCCTCGGAGCCAGGTTGGACACATTCCGTTCCGGTTTCGTGCAAGAAAGACAAGCGAAAGCGTTGTCGGCGAGGATCGCGCGCTGCGCCCCTCTGGTCATCGAAGGCGTCACATTCGTCGACGGTGTCGCCGAAAACGCCGCCGAAACTCGCGCCGCTTGATCAGGCCGCGTCACCCAAAATCCGGCATAGCTCCACTTCCCGGCGCGCTCGATGAAGGTCCGGCGGGAGTTTGACAGCTGGATCGAACGGTCCCGAGACGAGGCCAACGCAGGCCGCCCCGTGCGCCAAGCCTCAACCTCACGACGCGGCCCGCATCGGATCTGGACAATTCAGCGTTCAGCTCGCCTACAAGCCTTTGCCGGACGCGAAGGACCTCAAGGCTCCCAGGAACGCCTGCACCTTCGAGGTGCGGTGCAGATCGACATGGGTGACGGCCCAGAGGGTAACGGGCCAGGCATCACCGGGCGGGATGATCGGCACGAGGTCCGGGCGAACCATCGCGTCGTGCTCGGCGAGGAACCCGATGCCAAGGCCCTCGCAGACGGCCGCGTGCGTTACCAGCGGCTCGGTCGTGCGCAGGGCGAGCGCCGCGGGCGGTACATTCGCCTCCATCCAATCGGCGTAGGGCAGCTGCGATGGCGTGCCGACCGCGCCGACGAAACGGTGCCCCACCAGCCGGTCAGGATCCGGATGCCCGGCGCGAGCCACATAGTCCCGGCTGGCATAAAGTCCGAAGCGCAGGCGGCGGAACAGCGTCACGACATAGTCGGGCTGCTGCGGTTTCGGCCCGGCGCGGACGGCCACATGCGCCTCGCCATGTTCGAGCCGGGCCAGTTCGGCGCCCGCTCGGAACTCGAGCTCGATCTCGGGATGCCCGAGGTGGAACTCGCGGACCGCCGGCATGACGAGCGGGGCCACGCCCGCGAGAGCCGTCACGACGAGCGATCCCGACAGGCGCCCGGCCTGTCCCCGGCTGCGGCCGGCGAGATCCGCGAACATCTCGTCCGCGCGGCTCGCGACGTCCAGCATGTCGCGCCCGGCATCGGTGAGCGTGTAGCCCCGTGCATGCCGCTGGAAGAGGGGCGTGCCGAAGACGCTTTCCAGCACCTCCACATGCCGGTTGACCGTTGCGCGATGCACGCCCAGCGCGTCGGCCGCCGCGCTGACGGTGCCGTGGCGGGCCAGCATCAGCGCGGTGCGCAGTTCGGTCCAGTGATCCATCGTTTGGTATTTAGTCCGCCGCGCATGTCGCATCAACGCGCAGGCCGCGCGCATTTCGATGTCTGGTGCGCATCCCGCTCGCGGAAGAGACTGCCGCAATCCCTGAACGAAAGCTGTCGAACATGCTCAGATACCATCCCCTCCTCGTGGCGCTGCACTGGCTGATGGCGCTGATGATCCTCGTCGCGCTCGCCGCGGGAGGTCTCGTGCTGGCGAACATGCCCGAAGACAGCCCCGACAAGGTCGCGGGGCTCGGCGGGCACATGATCTTCGGCATGGCGATCGGCGTGCTGCTGGTCCTCCGCCTCGTCACGCGCCTGCGGAGCGTGCATCCGCGCCATGCGGCCACCGGTAACGCCGTGCTCGACCGGATCGGCGTCTGGACGCACTGGGCCTTCTACGCGCTGATCGCTGGCATGGTGCTGACCGGGCTGGCGATGGCCTTTGGCGCGGGCCTGTTTCCCATCGTCTACGGCGGTGCGGCCGAGACGCTGCCGCCCGAGCTACAGGATCTGCCGCAACGCGCGGCGCACGGGTTGATCGCGACGGCGCTCGTGGCGCTGATCGCGCTCCATGTCGCGGCGGCCCTGTGGCACACGCTGTTCCTTCGCGATGGCCTGCTGCGCCGGATGTGGTTCGGCAAGCGCTCCACCGGCGAACTGGCGGAATGAGGGTTCTCGCCTTCGCCGCCTCGAACAGCCGACAGTCGATCAACCGGACGCTGGTCGGGCACGCCGCCGCGCGCCTTCGGGACGACCTCCTGCCCGGAGCGGAGATCGACCACCTCGACCTCCACGACTACGAGATGCCGATCTACTCCATCGACCGCGAACGGAAGGCCGCAGTTCCCGCCCCGGCGCATGACTTCTTCGCGCGCATCGGCCAAGCCGACGCAATCCTCGTCTCCTTTGCCGAGCACAACGGCGCGGCCACCGCCGCCTGGAAGAACGTTTTCGACTGGATGAGCCGGATCGAGATGAAGCTCTGGCAGGGCAGGCCGATGGTGCTCCTCGCGGCCTCGCCCGGGCGGCGGGCGGGGGCGGGCGTTCTCGACAGTCAGGAGGCGCTCGCCCCGCATTTCGGCGGCGTGGTGCGCGGCAGGCTCGGCATCGGGCGCTGGCCCGAGGCCTGGGACGACGAGACCCGCAGCCTGACCCGATCCGAGGACGCGGCGGCGCTTGACCTCGCGCTTTCGGCCCTCGGTCCGCTTGGGCACATGCAGTCACCGCAACTCGACCCTCCGAACCGACAGGACATCTCATGACCAGATCCCAGGCCATCGCCCTCAGGGCCGCCGCCGCTCTCTGGGTGGTCTGGGGGCTTGTCCACGGCCTCGCCGGCATCCTGACGCTCTCGCTGGAGCCTTCGGCGGGCTTCGCCGCGATCGCCGACGCCGTGGACCCGCAGGCGCTTGCCGCCGACTATCACGCGGCGGTCGGCGGGGTGCTGAACCAGCACGCCTGGAACCTCCTGTGGTTCGGCATCGTGACGATCATCGGCGCGGTCTTCATCTGGCGCGGCAACCGCACCGCGATCTGGGTGACCGGCATGGTGGGCGGGCTTGCCGATCTGGGCTACCTCGTCTTCCTCGACCTGCCGGGCTTCGTCCGGTTTTTCCCCGGCACGGTCATGACCCTGATTTCGGCTTCCGCCGTCGCGCTCAGCCTCTGGGTCTGGCTGTCGCAACGCGGAACCGCCGCGGCCCATTCCTGACCCTGCCGCTCGGTCGGCGTCAGAGCGATCTCTCTTCTTCATGGGGCCCATGTTGCTGCCAAACGTACCATTGCGAAGCCAACCGTCGAGCAGCAGAAGGCCAGCGCGAAGCCGGTGAACCGCATCTGAATGTCAGCGGGCACCGACGTCTCAAGCGCAACGCACATTTCGTCGCGTCATGAACCGCGTAGATCGACATTGCCCAAGGAGCGTGGAACCGAGAAATCCGTTCGCCTGTTGGCTTATGCGACTGAGACAAGCGAGCGCGACACTGCGTCATCAAGAAGCCAAATTGGGCCCGCTCCGTATCGTCATCGGCAACATCGAGGCGGCGCGTTCGGTTCCTGATCCGCCTCGCTCGAAGAGAACGTCCGAATCCATGGGCTGCGGCATGGGCCGAGACAGGTGATCGCGTGAGGAGGATCAAGGCCAAATGCTCGAGACGCTGAGCGTTATATACTGCGGTCCCCCACCTGTGCCGGAGACCGTCTGGGCGAGTTGGAATCTCGACCCGGCCCTCATCCTTGCCATCGCGGCACTTGCTTACGCGACAGGGAGGACCCGGCCCGGAGCAGCCACCGTCGCCGTCCTTCTCGTCATCTTCGTTTCGCCTCTATGCGCGCTGTCCGCCGCCCTGTTTTCAGCTCGGGCGGTGCACCACGTCCTCCTGCTTACCGTCGCTGCCCCTCTCCTCGCAGCTGCTTTGCCCCGACGCAGGACCGGTCCCGCTACCGTCCATTTCGCCGCCTCCACAGCGCTGCTGTGGGCATGGCATGCGCCGGCTGCCTACGATCTCGCTCTCGGGAACGTCGCGGTCTATTGGGCCATGCAGGCGACGCTCCTTGTTCCGGCGGTCCTGTTCTGGCGCTCCGTTCTCGCCGACGACGTTCCAGCGGCGCATAGCTTCCTTCTTGTCATGGCCGGCTACCTGCAGATGGCACTACTGGGCGCCTTGCTCACCTTCGCGCCGGACCCGCTCTACGAGATCCACCAGACAGCCCCGTTTGCCTGGGGCATCGCCCCCTTGGCGGATCAGCAGCTTGCGGGCCTCATCATGTGGGTTCCAGCCGCAATCCCCTATGCGGTCGTCGGTGCTATCGTAGCGCGGCGCGCGTGGATGTCGGCAAGGGGCGCCGAGACGTGATTTTCCAAGATCTCGTCCCATACCTGAAAGCACTCCATATCCTGGGTCTGATCGTGTGGTGCGGCGGCCTTTTCGCACTGCCCAGCATGCTCGCTTGGCATGACCCGGCGATCGGGCAGGCGGACTACAGGCGCATCCGGCGCACAACCCATTACACCTATACCATCGCGATCACGCCTGCGGCTGTCATCACCGTCATTGCCGGAACCTGGCTCATCCTGATCCGGGAGGTGTACGAGCCATGGCTCTACCTGAAGCTCTTCTTCGTCGCGTTGCTCGTTGCGTTTCACGGCTGGGTCGGCCACATCATCGTTTCGGTCGCGGAGACGGCCGGAACCAGCCGCCCGCCGTCGCCTGCCGTGCCGTCACTGCTCCTGTTTTCGACGATCCTCGCAATCCTCACGCTCGTCCTCGGGAAGCCCGAGTTCGCGCAACTGACGGGGCCGGAGTGGTTGACGGAACCGCTGGGCCGTCAGTTGCCCTTCGACGTCCCCAGTCGATAGTCGAAGACGAGCTTGCCGCCATGCCACCCTGTCGCCGAGGCCACGATCATCGACAACGCCGAGAGAAGCAGACCGTAGGGCAGGACCGCTTCCTCGTAGCCCTGCATCCGGTGGCCCCAGTTCGCGCCGAGAATAGAGAGCAGCGTCACCGCGATGATGAAGTGCGTCCAGGCCGGGGCGCGGGCGCGAATCCCGCGGACAAGCAGCAACTCGGCCGTTCCGGAAAAACCTGCCAGCATTCCGAAGAAGAAGCCCGTCCCGGCGGCCCAGAGCCCCGCGCGCGCCCAGAAGGCGTCGCCGGTCCACCAGTAGAAGACATCCGCGCCGAGGACGCAGAACGTCAGCGCGATCGGGAAGGCTACCGACATCGCATGGATCGGGTGTCCCAGTATCGCGATCCGGGACTCCGTTTGTTCGTATCCGGGCGAACGAGAGATCGGGTCGATGAACTCGGCCTCTCCTTCAAAGTCTTCCACTTCCCGCATGTTACAGTCCCTCTCCGCGTGATCTTCGCATGCACAACGCCCGTCGCGCTTGCCGGTTGCGAGGGCGACTTGTCCACGCTGCATCCCGCAGGGCCGGCCGCGGCGGCGGTGGCGGAGTTGTGGTGGGCAATGCTCGCGGGGGCTGCACTGATCTTCCTCTTCGTGATGGCCCTCCTCGCTCTCGCCTTCCGGAGGGGCGGTGATGGACGCGGCGCACAGAGTCTCTGGATCATCGGGCTCGGCCTCGCGTTTCCGCTCGCGGTTCTCGCAGCGCTCCTGCTCTGGGGGCTCGGCCTCGGCGAGCGGTATCTCGTTCCGGGGCGCGACGACGCGCCCCTCGTTCAAGCTGAGGCCCGGCAGTGGGCATGGTCGTTCCGGTATTCTGGGAGCAGCCGTGCTCCAACGGAAGGTATCCTCCTCATTCCTGCGGGCCGGCCGGTGGACGTCGAGATCACGTCAGCGGATGTAATCCATAGTTTCTGGGTGCCGCGCCTCGCCGGCAAGCTCGACGCGATCCCCGGGCACACAAACGTCCTGCGTCTGCAGGCGGACACGCCCGGGGACTACGCGGGCCTCAGCGCCGAATTCAGCGGGCCAGGCTATCTCGGACATCGGTTCACCGTCCGCGCCCTCGAAGCCGACGACTGGGAAGCCTTCCTCGCAGGAGGCGAGCGGTGAACGCCCTGCGCCGTCATCGGGCGTTCACGCAGATCTGGTCCCCGGACCGGGGCTGGCAGAGGCCGTTCACGACCGTGAACCATTCCGATCTGGGGCGGATGTTCCTTCTCGCGGCCGTGTTCTTCTTCGGCGTGGGGGGGATCCTCGCCATGCTGATCCGCGCGCAACTCGCGACGCCGCGATCGGCGTTCATGGATGCGGAAATCTACAACCAGATTTTCACGATGCACGGCACCGTGATGATGTTCCTCTTCGCGATCCCGCTCTTCGAAGGGCTCGCCGTCTACCTTCTGCCGAAGCTTCTCGGCACCCGCGACCTCGCGTTTCCCCGGCTCACCGCCTACGGCTTCTGGTGCTACGTCTTCGGCGGCACGATGCTGCTTTTGTCGCTGCTCGCGGGCGTCGCCCCCGACAGCGGCTGGTTCATGTATCCGCCGCTCTCCTCGACCATCGGTTCTCCCGGCATCAACCCCGACTTCTGGCTGATCGGCATCACCTTTGTCGAAATCTCAGCCATCGCGGCGGCCGTCGAGATCACCGTCAGCATCCTCAAATTCCGCGCGCCGGGCATGAGCCTCGACCGCATGCCGATCTTCGCCTGGTACGCGCTCGTGACGGCGCTCATGATCCTGACCGGTTTCCCGCCACTCATTCTCGGGTCGATCCTGCTCGAGCTCGAGCGCGCGTTCGATCTGCCGTTCTTCCAGGCCGACCTCGGGGGCGACAGCCTGTTGTGGCAGCACCTCTTCTGGCTCTTCGGCCATCCGGAAGTCTACATCATTTTCCTGCCAGCGGCCGGAGTCATCTCGACGGTCCTGCCGGTGATGGCGCGCACGACGCTCCTCGGCTACGGCTGGGTCGTCGCCGCCGCCGTCGCGCTGGGGTTCCTGAGCTTCGGACTCTGGGTCCACCACATGTTCACGACCGGTATCCCCCATCTCGGGCTGGCGTTCTTCTCGGCGGCATCCACGCTCGTGGCGGTGCCCACGGCGGTCCAGATCTTCGCCTGGATCGGGACGCTCTGGAAGGGCCGTCCCGAGATGCACCTGCCGATGCTCTGGATCATGGGCTTCTTCGCGACCTTCGTGATCGGCGGGCTGACCGGTGTCATGGTCGCCATCGTGCCGTTCGACTGGCAGGCGCACGACACATATTTCATCGTCGCGCACCTCCACTACGTCCTCGTGGGCGGCTTCGTATTCCCGATGCTGGCGGCGCTCTACTACTGGCTCCCACAGCTCAGCGGCCGGAAGCGCTTCTTCAAGCTAGGCGAGACCGCCTTCTGGCTGGTCTTCGTCGGGTTCCATGGGACTTTCCTCGCGCTCCACTGGTCGGGCCTCCTCGGCCAGCGGCGGCGGATCCATACCTACGACGCGGGGAGCGGCTGGGAGGTGATCAACCTGATCTCCTCGATCGGCGCCTTTGTCATGGCGATAGGCTTTGCGCTCGTCGTGGTTGACGTCGTGGCCAACATGCTGCTCGCCGTGCGCGGGTCGCGCAATCCCTGGAACGCGGGCAGCTTGGAATGGGCAATGCCGACGCCGCCGCCCGCCTACAATTTCGCAAGCCTGCCGCGGGTCGCGTCCCGCCATCCATTGTCCGACGACCCGCGTATCGCCGTGCGGATCGCCAGGGGCGAGGGTTACCTCGCCACGCCGCGCGCAGACCGAAGGGAAGTCCTGGCGGTGGAGGCGTCAAGCGGCGAGCCAGAGGCGCTCGTCATCTATCCCCGCAACACCGCGCTGCCGATCACCATGTCGGCTGCGACCGGTATTTTCTTCCTGGCCTTCCTCTTCAAGCTCTATTGGCTCGCGCCCCTTGCGGTGGCACTCGTCGCTGCACTGGCTTGGCGGTGGGCCTGGAGCCTCGGCGACCTTCGGGACCGGGGGCCACAGGATGTCGGACGGGGCGAGCGCCTGCCCCTCGCCTCGGAACGCCCGGGCGCTCCGGCGTGGTGGGGCTCGGTTTTCCTGCTCATAGCGGACGCCACCTTCTTCGGATCTCTGCTTTTCGGCTATGCGTTCCTTTGGACCGTCGCGCCCGGCTGGCCGCCCCCGCGCTATGTCGAGTGGACGCCGCTTGTTCCCGTTCTTTCGCTTGGCGGCGCCGTTCTGGCCTCCGGTGGTGTACGCGTCGCCGAGGCTCGGGCGGGCTTCGGAGGGACCGGGATCGCCCTGGTCATCTGCGCCCTCGGCCAAGCCACGCTGATCGCTTTGGCCGCCTACCTCCTCGCGGTCGCACCGGAAGCCACCGGGCATGCTTACGGAGCGACCGTCGCGGTCCTCGCAGGATACGCGCTGCTCCACGCGGGCCTTGCCCTGCTCTTCACGGCTCATGCCCTTGCGCGGCTGCGCGCGGGCTACATTTCGGACCGTCGCCGGACCGAGATCCGCATCGCGCGGCTCTGGTGCGATTATGCGGGGCTCTCCTCGGTCATCGTTGCCGCCGCCGTGCTCGTGCCGGGGCTTTTCGCATGACGGATGTCGCGCGCATGTTCGCGCCGCTGCTGATCTGGCTCGCCCTGTTCAGCGGCGTATACGGCCTGCACGGTGTCGGGTGTGGCCTCGGATGGAGCACCATCGAGGTCGCCACCTGGACACTCCACCGGACCGTGCTCGTGACGGCATGGAGTACAGCGGCAATCCTTCAGGCGCTCGTGCTCGCTGCGCTCACGGGACCCTTGCGGAGCCCGCAGCCGTTCGTGCAGGGCGTGACCCATACCCTCGCCGTCGCAGCGCTCGTCGCAGTGGTCTGGACCCTCTTTCCGGTTGTCTTCGCATCGTCATGCCCGTGACAGGAGAGCGGAGCCCGAGAGGAAGATGCCAGGAACCACGATCGCGAGCCGCTGCCGGTCAAGCCGGCGGCAGCCCTTACCTTTGTCGCGGAACGGACGGTTGCGCGGCTGGTTTCCGACACAGCATGGCAGGAAGAACGCTCGAAGTCCCTATCGGCCGAGAACCGGAGTCCGCACGCTCCGCCCTGCCGCACGCGAGCCGAACGGCCGGGCAGCGTTTCCCGGACATTGGCAGCTATGCGGTTATCGGCGATTGTCGGACCGCAGCTCTTGTTGGCGCGGACGGCGGTATCGACTGGGCCTGTTTTCCGGATTTTTCCGGAGATGCGGTCTTTGCAACTCTTCTCGATCGTTCCGTCGGAGGCGCCTTCCGCCTCTGCGTCCTGGATCCGGTGGAAGTCACGACACTTTATGTCCCCGCGACGGCTGTTCTCGAGACGACGGCACGGACGCAACGTGGCCTGGCCATCATTCGAGAGGCCATGTCGACACTGAATGAGGAAGAGGACTGCCTTGAGCCGGAGGTTGAAATCCTTCGCCAGATCGAAATCGTCGAGGGCGAAGTCGATGTGCATCTCCTTTTCGAGCCGCGGACCGACTACGGTGCAACGCCGGTCCGTCTCAAAAGCAAGGGTCGGCTCGGCTGGTCATTTGCCAGACGTAGCCGGTTCTTCAATCTCGCCACCGATCTCGACGTCCGTTCAAGCGTCGATGGCACGAGGATCGAGGGAACGACGCAGCTGACTGCTGGAGCACGGCGGGACGTTTCGCTCTCGTTCGTCTCGCAAGATCCCGGCGTCGTGCCTCCCTTGGGACCGGAGGCGCATGCGCGCATGACGCGGACTGTCGACTGGTGGCGCAACTGGACCGCTTCGATCGCGTGGGACGGGCCGTATCGGGATGCAATCGTACGAAGTGCGCTCTGCCTGAAGCTTCTGACCCATGCTCGATCGGGAGCTGTGATCGCGGCACCGACGACATCCTTGCCGGAGGACGTCGGCGGCAGCAGAAACTGGGACTACAGATACTGCTGGTTGCGGGACGCGTCATTGACGACTCGGGCGCTCGTCGCTTTGGGTTGCATGGACGAGGCTGGCGCGTTTCTCGACTGGTTGCTGCATGCGACACGGCAGACCAGTCCGCGGCTTCGCGTGCTCTACGACGTCTACGGCGGGGACAGGATTCCCGAGCGGGAGCTTTCCCATCTGCATGGGTGGCGCGGATCTCGTCCCGTGCGGATCGGGAACACTGCTCACGATCAACTGCAGCTTGACGGATATGGGCAAATCATCGCCGCTGCGGCCGAGTTCGTGGCGGGCGGCGGCCATCTCGGCGCGACGCAGAGGCGGTATCTTTCCGGGCTTGGACGCGTCGTGCGCCGGCGCTGGCGCGAGCCGGACGCAGGCATCTGGGAGATCCGGGGCGAGCGACGGCATTACACGCACTCGAAGATGCTTTGCTGGACCGCGATCGACTGCCTGATCCGCCTGACCGAAGACGGCTTTCTCACCGAAAACGTTGAGGAGCTTGCGCGAACGAGGGCGGAGATCGCCCGAACCATCGAGGAGGAGTGCTATGATCCGCAGCGCGGCTATCTGGCTGCGATCGGATGGAAGGATCCTGACGCGAGCCTGCTCACGATGCCAAAGTACGGCTACCTCGACGCCCGGGATGACCGCTTTCGGCAAACCTTCGAGACAATCGATCGGGAGCTGTCCGTTGGTGACGGCCTGCTTCTGAGATACCCATCCGGTTTCGACGGATTGCGGGGGCTCGAGAATGCCTTCGGTATCACAAGCTTTTGGGCGGTGGAGGCACTGGCGCGAATGGGTCGGCTGGAGGAGGCGAAGCGCCGAATGGAAACCCTCCTGGATTGCGCAAGCGACTTTGGCCTCTTCGGAGAGGAAATCGATGCCGCGACGTGCGGGGTTTTGGGCAACTATCCGCAAGCTTTCACACACGTGGGCCTGATCCTTGCCGCGGAAGCCATTGCGCGCGCCGACGAGCGTGAACAGCGATGACTGCTTTCCCCGCGTTGGCAGAAGCGTTCGGAAACATCGAGATCGTCCTTGTCTGGGGGTTGGTCGCCACGTTGGTCCTGACCGTCGGCATGTACGCGAGCCAGGGTCTCGGCGTCTCGCGGCTCTCGCTGCCGTTCCTCATGGGCTTTTACGTCACCAGGCGACGCAGCCGCGCTGCCATATTCGGCCTCCTTCTCTACATGTTCGGAGGCTGGGTCTTTGCCTTTCTGTACGCTTGGCTTTTTGCCACCCTTGGATTTTCAGGATGGCAATGGGGGCTGCTCGGCGGGCTGCTTCACGGGCTGTTCCTTCTCGCGGTGATCCTGCCTCTGCTACCCTACCTTCATCCTCGTGTGGCGTCGCCCTACTCGGGTCCGACGGCGCGGCGACGGCTTGAGCCGCCGGGGTTCCTTGGACTCAACTACGGGCGCATGACCCCCGTCACGACGCTTGTCTCGCACGCGGCCTACGGCTCGATCCTGGGGTGGGCGTTGCCGGGATGAGCCCTGAGGCGCGGGTCGGCGTCGAGATCTATGAGCGGCAGACCGGTCTTCGGATCTACCCGCCGAGAAATGTTCTCCGGCGCCTCGGTCACGATGATCTCCAATGTCGGGCGCACCGTCGCCTCAAGGAGATGGCCGCCGCAGGCGGTGCCGTCCCGCCTCCCGAGCACGACGTGCGGGTGAACCTTTGTTTCTTCGTCGTGCTTTGTGACATTGCCGACCAAGGTCAGGACTTCGACCTGCTCATCGACGGGAATCCGTTCGTAGTCTCTCTCGTCTGTGTTGAAGAAACCCAATACCGCGCTGCTGAAGGCGCCGAGGCCAGTGAACTCGGCCGCGGTCAGATCATGCTCGGCTGCGAACCGCTCCAGTCCCGCTATCGCTTCCTCGCCATCCTCGAATACGACGACGTAGGTCTTCCGCGTGCCGCCTGCCAATTCCTTGCTCTGCATGGGTTTCCGTCTCCTGCTTGCGGCTTTCGAGGGAGGAACAACTTGAGGACTTGCCCAGTTCCGTGGCCGGAACCGCCACAAGGTTGCGCAACGCCTCGTAAGGGATCACGGCGGGCGCGACACCTCGGAGCTTGAGAAGTAGGCTGCAAGCGCCGAAATGTCGCGGTCTGACAGCCAGCGTGCCGCCTCGTGCATGACATGGGCGTAGTCGGTGCCGCCGAAAGGCCTGTCTCGCCAGAGGCGCAGCCAGATCGTCAGGAAACGCTCCTCCTGGCCCGAAAGCCGGGGATATGCCGGATTTCGCGGCGGTGACAGGTCATCGCCATGGCAGGAGAGGCAGGAGGGAATCTCCGCCGTCCCACGGGCCGCGATCTCCGCCCCGGCACTGGCGAGGTTCGACAATGTACCACCGACTTCGACGCGGCCAGACCAAGGAAGGTCGGCGTAATGCGCTGCGAGGCGCTCGATCTCGACGGTCGAGAGGGTGGCGGCGATCGGGCCCATGATGCCGCTGGGCCGGCGTTCATCGGCGAAGGCTGACAGTGTCGCTTCGATGTATTCCCGCGATTGGCCGGCCAGCTTGGGCGCAGTTCCGTCGCGGCCCAAGCCGTCGGCTCCGTGGCAGCGCGCACATTCCCCGGTGAGGCTGCCGATCCGATCTGAAAGCTCGGTCAACCCCTCGCTTTGCGCAACCGTCAGGTACCGGGAAGCATCGGGTTCAAGAGCGAGGTCGGCATAGGCCGAGGCGTCGAGTTCGGGATAGCGCTTCAAGAAGGCTGCCAACGCCCAAGGCTCGTCATCGCGGCCCTCGCCGGACCAGGCGGGCATGCCGGTGAACTTGAGGCCGTTCCAGACGATCCAGTGAAGCTCGCGGGCATCGTAGTCTTCCGCCGGGCCTGCGAGCGGCGGCGGCGTTGGTCGCATCCCGCGCGTCAGCGGGTTCGGGGGCCGGCCAGGTGCGCCGTGGCACGGCGCGCAGCCGTTCTCGAAATGTCCGGCCCCCAGCCGGACCAGCGCCGGATCGTCCAGATCCACCCATTTCGGCTGATCCGTGCCGCGCGACCAGGTCCGAACCGAATTCTCCATATAGGTGTGGAGGAGCCAGGCCACGCCCGGCAGGTGGGGAACGCGTGCGGCGATGTTGTAGGGCGCGATCAGGAAGAAAACGACAAGCGCGCCCAATACCGCCCCAGCCAGAACGCCGGCCCGGCCGAGGCGGCTCCGGGGGCGCGGGACCCTCACGGCACGTCCCCCTCGCGCACCAGCGGCGCGAGGCGGGCGAGCCCGCCCCACAGGTAGATCGCGGGCGCCAGGATCGCCATGACGAGGCCGGCGACCTGCTGGTCCTCGAGCGGGTCGAGACCGAAGGGCCCGCCACCGCAGACACCCGGGTAGAGCACCCGCGGCGCCAGCGTCAGGAGCACGCCCAGCAGCGACATGTGCATCGCGGTGCCCAGCAGGATCGCCGCGCCGCCCAGCCGGCCGGCCGCGTCGGCGGCGCTCCACACGGCGACCCCGACGGCGAGGAAGCTGGCCTGCTGGAGCGCGAAGCCCGCAGCGTCGAGGCTCGCCCAGAGATGCGGTCCCGGCAGGTGCCAGCCCCAGACAACGGCGAACTCGGCGAAGGCTGCGGCCGCCAGTGCCGGCGCCCCCAGCCGGAACGGAAGCCTTGTCCTCAGAAGGGCGGGCGCAAGCGCGGTGACCCCGACATGGAGGAGCATGTGCGCGGTCAGCGACACCCGGGCCAGATCCGGCAGCGGACCCAGCCACATGAGCGCGAGCACAGTCACGCCGAGGACGGGCGCGCTCAGTCGCATGAATCGAAGACCAGCACCGGCATCGCGTCGAAGACGATGGCCGCCGCACTGAGCGCGCACAAAAGCAGCGTCGCGTGGCCGAGAAACCGGGTGCGCTCGGCCTCGCTCGGCTCGGTCAGGTCGTCGTGGATGACGAACCGGGCACGGTAGTTGCGCACGGCCCTCCGCGCGAGCCAGGCGACGACCGCGAGCGCCACGACCGTCAGCACTCCAACCCCGATCCGCACGGCGAGGATCTGTTCCGTGCGCTGCGGGATCTTGGCGCACCAAACCGCAGCCGACCAGTAGGCCAGCAGGAAGTGAATCGCCCAGACACAGGGTGCCGCGATCATGATCCAGAGCGATCCTTCCTCGAGAAGGCGCTTCGGCCCCTTCTCGCCCGCCGGCGTGTGCGACAGCCTCGCCTCCATTTCGCGTTCGCCGTTCCCGCTCATGGTCCATCTCCGGTCAGAAGCGGAAAGAGACCGATCAGCGCGAAGGTCAGCGCCGCCGTGACGAACATGAAGTGCCAGTAGAGCAGCACGTTGGCTAAGTCGGCGTCATGGCGCGGCGTCATCCGGCCGGCAAGGCTGCCGGCGAGGCAGTAGAGCAGCATGACGATCCCGAGACCGACATGGAGGCCGAGCCAGATGATCATGATCCAGCAGGTGGCGTCGAAGGCATGGCGGGTGGGGACGAGGCCGCCGATCCAGGCCGATCCGCCGAAGGCCGCGATCGCGCCCGCGGCAAGAAGCGCCGCCAGCGGCAACCCGGCCCGTGCCGCCGCGACCGACCCCGCATGGTGGCGGTCCTGCGCCTGCCAGACCGTCAGCCACGCCAGCGCGGCGAGCGCCATGCCGAGCGCGGCCAGTCCGAAATGAGGTGTATCGGCACCCGCTGGGGGAAACTCCGGATGGATCGTCCAGAAGAAAAAGAAGGCGAAGACGAGCCCGAGGAACGCCGTCAGATCGGCCAGCATGGTGATGAACATCGCCCACCAGCCGACCGAATCCGAACCGGCTCGGTAGAGCGGCAGCTTCACGCCCCGGCCCGCGTCCTTCATCTCCTTCTCGGGGATCGGCGACGTGCCGGTCCAGAGCCACCATAGGATGATGCCGCCGCCGATCATGCCGCAGGCGATGGCGGCAGCGTAAAGGCTGAACGTCCCCAGAATGAAGAACAGTCCGATGCCGAACGCGGCACCCATCGGCTTGTAGCTCGGCCCCGGGACGCGCAGGACCTGCATGGGGTCGGCGTCGAGCACCGAGGTGACCATTGTCTCACGCTTTCCCTCCTGGGCGTCGGCGAGGTAGAAGCGGCCCTCGTCGTAGTCCTGCAGGAAGTTCTCCTGCTCCCAGAGCGGGTAGCGGGTGGTGATGATCGGCACGCAACGCGCGCCCCAGTGCTGCGCCGGCACCTCCTGGCTGTATTCCATCGACGGCGCGTTCCAGATGTTGCGCGGCACATAGGGCTCCTTGCCCTTCGGCCGCAGCACGTCGAAGGCGAAGACGGCGAAGCCCGCCGCGATGAGGTAGGCGCCGACGGTCGAGACAAGGTTAAGCCAGTCCCACCCCAGCCCCTCGGGATAGGTCCAGACCCGGCGCGGCATGCCCAGCGCGCCGGTCAGGTGCATCGGCAGGAACGCGATGTTGAAGCCCGCGAACATCAGCCAGAACGCCCAGCGCCCAAGCCGGTCCGACAGCCGCTTGTCGGTCATGAACGGATACCAGTAGAAGACCCCCGCCAGCAGCGGGAACAGCACGCCGCCGATCAGCGTGTAGTGCAGGTGCGCGACCACGAAGTAGCTGT
>CAZPOK010000060.1:0-15128 GCA_964587905.1 uncultured Rhodobacterales bacterium
ACCGCACCGCCGACATCGTGCCAGTGACCGACGGAGGCGAGCCAGCAGAAGATCTTCCCGTCGCGGAAGTAGGGGCGGACGAGGCGCATGTCAGAGAGATGCGTGCCTCCGATATGTGCGTCGTTGAAAATCCAGATGTCACCGTCGGAAACGCGGCCGTCCGTCCGCGCCTTCTCGATCACCGCGGCCACGCCGTAGGCCATCACGCCGACGAAAATCGGCAGGCCGGACTTGCCCTGAACCAGCGTTGCCCCTGTTTCCGGGTGGTAGATGCCGTGCGAGGCATCGTGTGCCTCGGCAATGATGGGATTGAATGCGGCGCGGAACAACGTCGCGTCCATCTCGTCCGCGATCTGCTCCATCCGGCCGGCGAGAACGGCGAGCGTTATCGGGTCGATCTCCGCCATCACGATCGTGCCTTTGCTTCGGCCATGTCGTTCCAGACGTCCTGTCGCGCGAACCGGCCCTTCTCAACCTCGAAGCGGTCGATGAAGCGGATGCCCTCGAAGGCGCTGCCGTCGAGCCACTCACCGCTCAGCGTGCCATGGGCGTAGACGATCACCGCGGTCTCGTTCGCGGTCACGTCGAACCCGTGGTAGGTCTTCCTGACGAACCTGTAGCGGGGCTTCGACCACTCCACGAGGTCTTCGAGACTGCGCATCGGCCCCTGGCCCGGGAAGTGCATGACGAAATCGTCGGCGAGAAAGCCGCGCGCGCGGTCGAGATCGCGCGCTTCCATCGCGCCGAGGAAATCCCTGACCATCCCCACGGGGTCTGGGTGGGCCGGCGCGGGCGTTCGTGCCGCGCCGCCCCGCATGTAGGCATCCGGCTTCACCTCGTGGATCACGATGGTGACGCCGTCGGGGACGGCCGGGAGAACCTGTCGAACGGCGCCCGTCAACGCGCGCCCGAGACGCGCTTTCGCATCGCCATCATATCCTTCGATCAGATGCGCCTCGATCACCGGCATGGGGCCTCCATCTCGTCTGCCTGTATGATTTGTAGGACAGGTTTCTGATTTCTGAAAGACACATTTCTGTCTTACAGCCTGCGAAAAGACTTGAAAACGAACCTACCACCTCTAACCTGCCGGTCAACGGAGGGCTGCGTTTGGGCCAACTCGATACAGGACTTCTGCCCGAGGGCGGCAAGGCGCGCCGCGTCTATCTCCTGCTCAAGGGCGAGATCTCTGCCGGTCGCCTGGCGCCCGGTACGGCGCTGCCCGGCGAACAGAAGCTCGCCGAGGCGCACGGGGTCTCGCGCGTCACCGTGCGACGAGCGCTCGAGTCGCTGGCGGCGGACGGCCTGGTCGAGAAACGCGCAGGCGCGGGCTCGGTCGTGACGGGCAAGAGCGAGGAGGCCGCGATCGCGGCGGACATGACCACGCTCATCCCGCAAATCGTCCGGATGGGCCGCGAGACCACGGCGCGCCTGCTCTCGTTCGCCTACGGCCCGCCGCCGCAAAGAGTCGCCGCCGCTCTTCTCCTCTCCGAACTACAGAGCGTCCAGACCGCCGTCCGGGTGCGGCTCGTGGGCGAGACGCCGTTCTCGCACCTGACGACGCATGTGCCCGAGGACATCGCTCGGAATTACTCCGAGGCTGATCTGGCCACGACTCCGCTCTTCAGCCTGCTCGAGCGGGGCGGAGTCGCGGTTCGCTCGGCGTCGCAGGCGGTGTCCGCGACGCTCGCCGCGCCGGATGTTGCCGAGGCGCTCGACGTTCCCGTCGGCTCGGCTCTGCTGGCGCTCACCCGGGTGGTGCGCGACGATGCGGGCCGGGGTGTGGAGTATCTTTCCGCCCTTTACCGCCCGGACCTCTTCCGGCTCGAGATGCAACTCGCACGCGTCGGTGAGGACGGGGCGCGGCATTGGGAGCCGGTCATCGGGCCAGGGGCCGGGGCGGAACAGTGATGGCCGCGCCGCGTACCCTCTTCGACAAGCTCTGGGTCGCGAACGAAGTTGCGCGCCGCGAGGATGGGGCCTCTCTTCTCTGGGTCGACAGGCATCTCGTCCACGAAGGGTCGCACCATGCATTCCGCAAACTCTCGGAACGCGGCCTTCCTGTCGCGCATCCCGAATTGACGTTCGGCGTGGCGGATCACTACGCGCCGACGCGGCGCGAGCGCGCGCTGGACCCGAAGATCGCGGGAATGATGGAAACGCTGCGCGGGAACTGCGAAGCGCACGGAATCCCGCTCTACGGCCTCGGCGATCCACGGCAGGGCATCGTCCATGTCATCGGCCCCGAGCAGGGGCTGACGCTGCCAGGGCTGCTGATCGTTTGCGGAGACAGTCATACCTCGACGCACGGCGCCTTCGGGGCGATGGCCTTCGGGATTGGCGCAACCGAGGTAGCACACGTGCTGGCCACCCAGGCGATTTGGCAGGTGAAGCCGCGGGCGATGCGAATACGCATCGACGGACGCCTCGGACCCGGTGTCGGCGCGAAGGACGTCGCGCTGGGGTGGATCGCGAAAATGGGCGCCGACGGCGCGCGCGGACACGCGATCGAATACGCAGGCGAGGTCGTGCGCGACCTTTCGATGGAAGGGCGGCTCACGCTCTGCAACCTGTCGATCGAGGGCGGCGCCAGGTTCGGAATGGTGTCCCCGGATGCGACGACCTTCGCCTATCTTGAAGGCCGCCGCTTCGCGCCGACCGGCGCCGAGCGGGAACGTGCGATCGAGGCGTGGACAGGGCTGTCGACCGACGATGGCGCCGCGTTCGACCGGGAGGTCGCTCTCGACGCGCGGGAGATCGCGCCGGTCGTGACATGGGGCACGTCGCCCGAGGACGCGCTGCCCATCACCGGCACAGTGCCCGACCCCGACCGCGCCGACGGCGGACGCGGTCCGCGTATCCGCGCGGCCCTGGATTACATGGGGCTCACGCCCGGACGGCCGCTGGTCGGAACCCCCGTCGACCAGGTCTTCATCGGGTCCTGCACCAACGGCCGCATCGAGGATCTGCGCGCGGCGGCCGCGGTCCTTTCGGGACGGAAGGCGCAGGTTCCGGGTCTCGTGGCGCCCGGCTCGATGGCGGTCAAGCGGCAAGCGGAGGAAGAGGGTCTCGACCGGATCTTCGCTGACGCCGGGCTCGAATGGGGCGCGGCGGGATGTTCCATGTGCGTCGGCATGAACGGCGACATCGTTCCGCCCGGCAACCGCTGCGCCTCGACGACCAACCGGAACTTCCGCGGGCGGCAGGGCCGGGGCGCACGAACGCACCTGATGTCGCCGGCCATGGTCGCGGCGGCGGCGGTCGCGGGGGAACTGGCGGACGTGCGCCCGATGCTGGAGGGGCGGCGCGTCGCATGACCGGCTGGACACGATACGAAGGCGTCGCGGTTCTTCTCCCGGAGGAGAACATCGACACCGATCGCCTGATCCCCGCGCGCTTCATGTCTGCGCCGCGGAGCGAGGGCTATGGCAAGTTCCTCCTGCACGACGCGCGCGTCAGCCCGGAGGGGAATCCACAGCCTCATCCGCTGAACGACACCCAGGCGACGATCCTCGTTGCCGGGCGCAACTTCGGCTGCGGTTCCTCGCGGGAGGCGGCGGTCTATGCGCTCGTCGATTTCGGCGTGCGCGCCGTGCTGGCGCCAAGCTTCGGGGACATCTTCGCGGGGAACGCGGTCAACAACGGTCTCCTGCCGGGGGTTGTCGACGAGGACGGCTTCTCCGAACTCTGCGACCACCTCGCCGGCCCCCGGCCAGTCTCGATCGATCTCGAGACGATGGCCGTCCGCTTTGGCGGCCGCGACGCACGACTTTCCCTCGCCCCCGTCTGGCTCACGAAGATCATGCGCGGGTGGGACGATATCGACCTCACGGCACAGTATCGGTCCGAGCTCGCCGCGTTCGGCGAACGACGGCGCGCAGAAAACCAATGGGCATGGCCTATGACGAGATGACGCCGGAAGCGGCGCAACGAAGGGGGCGGCGCGGGGCCGCCCCGAACCACAGGGAGTAACGCAATGAGACACATGATGTTCGGGACGCTGGCCGCGGGTGCTATGGCAGCCTCCACGGCGTCGGCGCAGGAGACTCTGACGGCGGTCCACGCCTTCCCGGAGACGCTGATCTATACCAAGAGCTTTCTGGAGTTCGTCGACAAGGTGAACGAACAGGGCGATGGCGTGGTGCAGATCGAGGTCCGTGGCGGGCCCGAGGCGATCGGCATGTTCCAGCAGCCCGACGCGGTCCGGGACGGGGTCGTGGACATGGTCTACACGCCCGGCTCTTTCTATGCCGGAGCCCTTCCAGAGAAGGACGCCCTTGTCGCCTCTAACCTCACCGGGCCGCAAGCGCGGGAGAACGGCGGGATCGACCTCATCGACGAAATCCACCAGGAAAAGATGGGGGTGAAGTACCTCGGCTGGTTCGATTCGAACGTCTGCTACAACCTCTGGACGGTGAACGAGCCGCAACTCGACGCGGACGGGAACCTCTCTGTCGACGGCATCAAGCTCCGGGGCAACGCCGTCTACAACGCCTTCTTCACGGACTACCTCGGAGCGCAGGTGATCGACCTGCCGACGACGGATGTGTATGCTGCATTGGAACGCGGTGTGGTCGACGCGACGGGCTGGACGCAGATCGGCCTCATGGATCTCAAGTGGAACGAGTTCGTGAAGTACAGGATCGAACCCTGCTTTTTCTCGACCGACCTCGGCGTGATCGTGAACCTCGACAGCTGGAATGCACTGTCGGACGAGGCGCAGGCGATCCTGACAGATGCGGCCATTGCGCATGAGGCTGACACGGCCGCACGGCTCGGTGCACAGGCGGAAGAGGAACTCGCCGCGCTCGAGGCCGCGGGCATGACGACCATCGAGCTCGAGGGTGACGCGCGGGCGAACTACCTGGCGGCCGCGCGGCAGACCACATGGGACCGCATGAAGTCGCTGATGGAAGAGAGCCCGCAGGGTGCCGGCAACTACGACCGGCTGATCGAGCTGTTCTACAACCCGGCGCTCGACTGACGACCCCACAGCACAAGGCGGCGCCGCCCCGCGGCGCCGCAACTCCCGTCTTCCGGAGCGTTCCTTGCCCGCCCTTCTCCGCGCCTACAGGTTTCTGATCGACGCGATGGCGTTCGTCGCGGGAGCGACGCTCGTCTGGCTGATGGTGTCGGTCGTCATCTCGGTTGGAATGCGCAATGCGGGTATTCAACCCTTCGCGTGGCTCTTCACGTCAGCCGAATACGGGCTTCTCTATCTCACCATGCTGGGTGCGCCCTGGCTCGTCCGCGAGCGGGGGCACGTCCACATCGAACTCCTGACCTCGGCACTGCCGAAAGGCCCGCAACGCGTCGTGAGCCGTGGCGTGGCTGTTCTCTGCGTCCTCGTATGCGTGGTGCTGGCATGGAAGGGGACGGAGCTTTTCCTCACGAACATCGAGCGTAACGATTTCGACGTGCGGGCATATTTCTATCCACGATGGCTTCTGACGATCACCTTCCCGATCAGCTTTGGCCTGATGGCGGTGGAGTTCTCGAAGTTCGTCGTCGGCCCCGAACTCCTGCACAGCGGGCAGGCGGGGATACACGAGTGATGGAGTGGTACGAAGCGCTCGCGCTGCTCCTCGGGTCGATCGTGGTGCTCATGGGTGTCGGCATGCCGGTCGCCCTCGCCTTCCTCGCCGCCAACATCGCGGGCGCGTGGGTCTTCATGGGCGGCGAGCGTGGGATCGTGCAGCTTCTCAACAACGGCTGGGGCGCCCTGACCACGTTCGCGCTGGTGCCGATCCCGCTCTTTCTCCTGATGGGCGAGGTCTTCTTCCACACAGGTCTCGGTAATCGCATGTTCAATGCGATCGACCGCATCCTTGGGCGCGTGCCCGGCCGGCTGTCCTACGTCACCGTGCTGGGCGGCACCGGCTTTTCGACGCTTTCAGGCTCCTCGATGGGGTCGACCGCGCTTCTGGGGTCTCTGATGGTGCCCGAGATGATCCGTCGAGGCTACAAGACCCACATGTCCGTGGGGCCGATCCTTGGGACCGGCGGCCTCGCGATCATCATTCCACCGTCCGCCCTCGCGGTCCTGCTCGCAACGCTCGCGCAAATCGACGTAGGCGCCCTGCTCATCGCCGGGGTCATCCCCGGGCTGATCCTGGCAGCGTTCTACATCGCGACGATCTGGCTCCAGACCCGGCGCGATCCCGATGCAGCGCCGGCCTATGACGTCGAACCCGTATCTTTCCTGCAGAAGATCGGCTTCCTCGTCCGGGACGTCGTGCCGATGGTCGGTCTCATGGCCATCATCGTCGCCATGATGATCTACGGCATCGTCACCCCCTCCGAGGCGGCGGCGTTCGGCGCGCTTGGTGTCATCATAATGGCCGCCCTTTTCCGCTGCCTCACGCTCGCGGCGATGAAGGCTTCTGTCCGGGGCGCCCTACGCGTCACACTCATGGCCTATCTCATCGTCTTCGGTTCGGCGACCTTCAGCCAACTCCTCGCCTTCTCGGGGGCGTCGTCGGGGCTGATCCGCTGGGCCACGAGCTTCGAACTCGCGCCTCTGGCCATGCTGGTCGTCATGTTCGCGGTGCTGCTCCTCCTGGGCATGTTCATGGAGCAGATCTCGATCATGCTTCTTACCGTGCCAATCTTCTTCCCGCTGGCCGAAAGCCTCGGATTCGATCTGGTCTGGTTCGCGCTCATCATGCTGCTCGCGCTGGAGATCAGCTTCACCACCCCGCCGTTCGGGCTGCTCCTCTTCGTCATGAAGGGAGTCGCCCCTCCCGAGACCACGATGCGCCAGATCTACTCCGCGGCGTTCCCCTTCATCGTGTGCTCGCTTCTTGTGGTGGGCCTCATCATCTTCTGGCCGCCGCTAGCGCTATGGCTGCCGGGGCGGTGACTTCCCGGTTTTCCTAGTTCTGGAGGATAGTCTTTTGCGGACGAGCTCGAACCGTCAGCTACGCTTCGATAGTCGATTCCTCCGGAAGCAGCCGATACTCCCCATCGAGCCTTCGGCGGTGCGCACAACGCGCGGTTCGATCCGGACCGGCCGGGGCCGGTCAGGCTCACGCGCCATCCGGTGCTTCTGGCACTCGCGCTCTGGGCCGGCCTGCACCTGCTGGCGAACGGCGATCTGGCCCATGTCCTGCTGTTCGGAGTGCTTGGCGGCTTCGCGATTGTCGGACGGGGGCTGGTCGACCGGCGTTGCTTCCCCTGAGCCGTAGGCTCCGGGCCTACCACACGCGCCGCAACCGCCGAAGAGCGCTGCAACCAACGCCCCCGACGCGCGTTGTGGAGGCTCACGGGCCCGGAACATTCACCTCATGGAGACAACCGAAACAGCTCCCACCGTGGAGACCGCCGGCAGGCACGCCCGGCCCGACGTCTGCATCGTCCTCAACAAGGGATCCGGCGCCGGCAAGGACGACGCCTTCGAGGAGCGGTTCGACGCGGCGATCGCCCGGCATCCGGGGCGGTTCGCGGTCGAGCCGGTCCGCAAGGGGCATGACCTCGGCCCGACGATCCGCCGGGCGGTCGAGGCGGGCTACGGCACCATCGCCGCGGGCGGCGGAGACGGCACGATCGGCGCCATCGCGCAGGAGATCGCGGGCAAGGGCATCGCGCTGGGGATCATTCCGCTGGGGACCTTCAACTACGTCGCGCGGAGCCTCGGCGTCCCGCTCGACCTCGAGGAGGCGGTCGACACGCTCGCCCGCGGGTCGCCGCGCCCGTTCCCGGTGGGCGAGGTCAACGGCCGGATCTTTCTCAACAACGCGAGCCTCGGCATCTACCCGGCGATCCTGGAGCAGCGCGAAGGCATCTATCGCCGCTTCGGCCGGTCCCGCGTGGCGGCGCACTGGTCGGTGATCCGGACGTTTTTCCGGCTCTACCGGCCGCTCTCCATCACCGTGACGGTGGACGGACGGAAGATCCGGACGCGCACGCCGCTGGTCTTCATCGCGCGCAGCGCCTTCCAGATGGAGACCTTCGGGCTCGGCGGCGCCGACGAGGTCCGCAAGGGCCGTTTCGCCGTCTTCCTCGCGCCCGATGTCGGCAGGGCCGAGCTCATGATCTACGCGCTGCGCCTCGCCTGGGGCACCCTCGAGCCGGGGCGCGACGTCGAACAGGTGTTCGGCGAGGAGGTGGTGATCGAGACGCGCGGACGCGACCGGCTCGTGGCGCGGGACGGCGAGCGCGAGCGCCTGAGATCGCCGCTCCGCTTCCGGATGCGGTCCGACGCGCTGCAGGTGATCGCGCCGGCGGAGGCGACATGACCCGGATCCTGCATCTCTCCGACCTGCATTTCGGCCGCGAGCGGCCGGATCTGCTGCGGCCGCTGATCGAGGAGGTCAACCGCCTCGCACCGGACCTCGTCGCGATCTCGGGCGATCTGACGCAGCGCGCCCGGCCGGGGCAGTACCGGGCGGCGCAGACGTTCATCGGGGCGCTGGAGCCGGACGTGCTCTGCGTGCCGGGAAACCACGACACGCCGCTTCACAACCTCGCGGAGCGGGTGTTCAGGCCCTGGCGGCGCTATCGTCACTACATCGGCGAGAGCCTCGAGCCGGATTGGCATTCGGACGCCGTCTCGGTCCACGGGGTGAACACCGTGGAGCCGCTGTTCCATCAGCGCGGTCACATCCGGCGGTCGGCCGTTCGACGGCTCTGCGGCGCGGCCGAACGCGCGCCGGACAGGATGCATGTCGTCGTCGGCCACCATCCGCTCGAACATCTGCCCGACACCGGCAAGAGGCTGGCGCGCGGCGCGGAGAAGGCACTGGCGGCGCTGGCCGGTTGCGGGGCCGACGTGATCCTCTGCGGCCACCTGCACCTCTCTCGGATCGCGCCGTTCCGGGCCTACGGCGGTCTTCTGCTCGTTCAGGCGGGGACGGGGCTCTCGACGCGCGGGCGCGGGGAACCCAACGACTTCAATCTGCTGTCCTTCGACGCCACCTCCGTCCGCATCGACCGCTTCACCGCGCACGACGACGCCAGCGGCTTCGACCTCGCCAGCAGCCACGCGTTCCGCAAACCCGGCGCGGCGTGGATCGCTGCGGTCTGATCGCCCCTTTCGCCGCCCGCGAATCTCGCTATGTCTCGGGTCGGACGTGAACGGGATGGCGGATGAACGGCACGGTGACAAAGTGGAAACGGGCGGTCTTCGTCATCGCGCTGCTGGCGGCGCTGGTGTCGCTGTGGCAACTTGAGCAGCCGCGCGCGGGGCTCACGATCACCGGTCTCGACGCGGGACCCACGCCAGCGACGCTCTATCGCGAGAGCGAGGACGCTGGACCCGCGCCACTCGTCGTGGTGTCGCACGGATTCGCCGGATCGCGGCAGCTTATGCAGGCCTTCTCGCTCACCCTCGCGCAGGCGGGATACGTCGTGGTGGCCTTCGACTACGAGGGACACGGTCGCAATCCCGTCCCGATGTCGGGCGACGTGACCCGGATCGAGGGGACGACGCAGCTTCTCATCGACGAGACCCGGCGGGTGATCGACGCGGGGCTCGCGCTTCCGGGCGTCGACGGCCGGGTGGCGCTTCTCGGCCATTCGATGGCGACCGACGTGATCGTGCGGACCGCGGTCGCCGACCCGCGCGTCGATGCCGTCGTCGGGGTCTCGATGTTCTCGGAGGCCGTGAGCGCCGACGAGCCGCAGCGTCTGATCGCCATCACCGGGGAGTGGGAAGGCTACCTCCGCGAGGCGGCGCTCGACGCGGCCCGGCTGGTCGACCCCGGGGCCGAAGAAGGAGAGACCGTCCGCGCCGGCGATGTCGTCCGGCGCGCGGTCGTGGCGCCTCATGTCGAGCATGTCGGCGTGCTCTACAGCCGCACCGCGCTCGCCGAGGCCCGGGACTGGCTCGACATGGTCTTCGACCGCGACAGCGCGTCGGACGTTGCGACGCTCGGGCGCTGGCTCGCGCTCCTCTTGGCGAGCATCGTCGCCCTTGCGTGGCCGCTGTCCGGCCTTCTCCGGGATGCCCCCCCTGCCCCCGCGACGATCACGACGCGGACCTACCTCGTCGCGCTCGCCATCCCCGCCGTCCTGGCGCCGCTTGTCGCGACCCGGATCGAGGTGAGCGTCCTGCCGGTCCTCGTCGCCGACTACCTCGCCATCCACCTCGCGATACAGGGCGTGCTGCAACTCCTCCTCCTGCGCCGCGCCGGACTGCGCTTCGGCCCGCTCCGCCCCGTCGCGGCCGGAGCGCTCCTGCTCTGGGGGCTCGGCGTCTTCGGGCTCGCTCTCGACCGCTACGGAGCGAACTTCGTGCCCGTCCCCGAACGCCTGCCGATCATCGCCGCGCTCGCGCTCGGCGCGGTTCCCTACATGCTGGCGGACGCGCTGGCGACGCTCGGGACCGACGCGAGCCTGCTTCGGCGCCTTGGCGCGCGCGCGGCGGTGCTCGGGTCGCTCGCGCTCGCGGTGGCGCTGGATTTCGAGAGGCTGTTCTTTCTCGCGATCATCCTGCCGGTGATCGTGCTGTTCTTCATCGTCTTCGGCCTCATGGGCCGCTGGGTCGGGCAACGCGCGGGCCCGCTTCCGGCCGGGCTGGCGCTGGGGCTGATCCTCGCGTGGTCGCTCGGGGTGAGCTTTCCGCTTTTCGCGGCCGGTTAGGGGTGCCCCCGTCCGGTCCGGACGTTCGGCGAACCGAGCCGGCGTGCCGGGCCTCGCGTCGCACGTCCCGCCTTTGCGCGGCAGGCTCTACCGGGCCAGCACGAGGTCCGCCCTCAGCCCGCCGAGCCGCTCGCTCTCGCCGAGCCGCAGCACACCGCCGTGCTGGCGCGCGATATCGGCCGCGATGGCGAGGCCGAGCCCGACCCCCGTGCCGCTGTTCTGGTTGCGCGCCGTGTCGAGCCGGGCAAAGGGCTTGAGCGCGACTTCGCGCGCGTCGAGCGGGATTCCCGGACCGTCGTCCTCGACCGTGAACCGCACCGAGCGGTCCATGAGCGACACCGACACCTCGGCCCGGCTCCCGTGGCGCAGCGCGTTGCCGATCAGGTTGTCGAGCGCGCGGCGCGCCGCCATCGGACGGATCGAAACAACGCCCCGCCCCTCCGATCCCGCGAAGACGGCCGCGCCGCCGCCCCGCGCCGCGTCCGCGACGGCGTCCCTGGCGAAGGCGACCGGATCGATCTCGGCGGGATCGTCGAGCGCGCCGATCCGCGCGAAGTCGAGGAACGTGTCGAGCATCCGCTCCATGTCGTCGACATCGCGTTCGAGATCCTCCACCTCCGCGTCGCCCTCCAGCATCGAGAGCCCGAGCTTCAGCCTGGTAAGCGGCGTGCGGAGGTCGTGGCTGACGCCCGAGAGCATGAGCGTCCGCTGCTCGATATGCCGTTCGATCCGCTGGCGCATGTCCAGAAACGCGCTGCCGGCCGCCCGCACCTCGGTCGCGCCGGACGGCCGGTAGGGCACCGACCGGCCGCGCCCGAAGTCCTGCGCGACCTCGGCGAGCCGGCGGATCGGACGGATCTGGTTCTTGAGGAACAGAAACGAGATCAGCGTGAGGATCAGCGAGACGAACACCATCAGCACCAGAAGCTGGTGCGGATTCCGGGCGACGACGCGCCCGCGTTCGAAGACCCCGGTGACCGGACCGTGCGCCGTCTCCAGTCCGAAGACGACCCGGCCGGGCTCGGCGACGAGATCGACGCCCGTCACGCCGCCGAGACGGCTCAGCGTCTCGATCAGCACGCGCCCGGAGAGATCGTACCAGAGCCGTCTGTCGGCCACCGGACCCGGATCGAAGGCCACGTCGATCTGCAGCGGCCCGAGAACGGGCTCGAGAGCCGTCTGCGCCGCCGCTGCATCGGCGACGCCGTCGATCTCGCGGGCGATGTAGCGCAGATCCAGCATGATGTTCTGTGTCATCTGGCGCGTGACGTTCTCGTAATGGCGCTGAATGAACACGACGCCGACGACGAGCTGGATCGTCACGATCGGGAGAAGCAGGATGAGCGCCGCCCGCCCCATCAGGGAGCGCGGCGTGTACGCTTTCAGCCAGTCGAGTTTCATGGCATGGACCCTAGTGAGAGGCCGCGCGGAGAGGAAGAGCGCATGGAGCGTCCCGACCCCGGGGTGCCGGTGGAACTCGAACCGGGCGTCCGGCTCGTCCTCGCGCCCAATCCCTCGGCGATGACCCTCTGGGGGACGAACACCTATCTCGTCGGAACCGACGAGCTCGCCGTGATCGACCCGGGGCCGGACGATCCCGCGCATCTGGCAGCGCTTCTGGGGCTCATCGGCACCGCGCGGCTCTCCGCGATCCTCGTCACCCACGCGCACCGGGACCATTCGCCGCTCGCCCGGCGCCTGGCGCGGGAGACCGGCGCGCCGGTCTGCGCCTTCGGCCCGCCCGAGGCCGGCCGCAGTCCCGTGATGGCGCGCCTTGCCGCCAAGGGCGGCCTCGGCGGCGGCGAAGGCGTCGACGAGGGTTTCCGGCCGGACCGGACCCTCGGGGAGGCCGACCGGATCGGCGTCGGAGACCTCCGGCTCGGGGTGCTCCACACGCCGGGGCATTTCGCCGGGCACCTCTCCTTCGCGCTTGGCGACGCGGTGTTTTCGGGAGATCACGTGCTCGGCTGGGCCTCGACCCTCGTCTCGCCGCCGGACGGGGACGTCGCGGCCTTCATGGCGACATCGCGGCGCCTCCGCGCGCGTCGGTCCCGCGTCTTCTACCCGGGCCACGGCGCGCCGGTGCGCGATCCTGCCGGTCGGCTCGACTGGCTGATCGCGCACCGCCGCGACCGCGAGGCGGCGATCCTCGACGCGCTGGACGACACGCCGCGCAGCGCCGCCGATCTCACGGCCCGAATCTATACCGACATCGACCCCGCAATGCTGCCCGCGGCCGAACGCAACGTCCTCGCCCATCTCGTTGATCTCGTGGAGCAAAAGCGGGTCCGGGCCGAGCCCACGCTGTCGTCGGCGGCACGGTTCCGGCGCCGCGCCGACACGTGACCTCTTTTTTGCCGGGAGAGCACTTTACCCCCGCCCGGAGCCTTGCTATATGCGCGCCGTTGGTCCGGCGTAGCTCAGTGGTAGAGCAGTTGACTGTTAATCAATTGGTCGTAGGTTCGAATCCTACCGCCGGAGCCAATAAAATCCATTACTTGCGCTGGTCTTCATGATGCCAATCGGGGCATGGAAAAGTGTGGGCACAGTGTTCTCGACGGTCACCGTATGCGACAGACAGTTGAAGCCCGATAAGGCTTCGCCGTGCTCGGACACGACCATCGTGAGGCGTGCGAGTTCCGCCTCGTTCATAGCCGAGCCCCCCGACCTTCCGACGCAGCTTCTGCAAAAGCACGATCAGGTGTGATTTGCTTCGCAGTATGGCAAGGGCTGGTCTTCAGCGGATCATGCCGCGGGTCGCGGTCCACCGGGCGGAGCTTTCCTGCTCGCAGGCGCCTTCGAACGGATGCGACGATGTGAGCGCCGTCGTGTCAGAGGCGGCGGTCCCAACCTCCGGGGCGATGACACGGACCTTCACCGCGGAGGCTCCATGGTGGATGCCAGGGTCGATGATGCCGTCCTTTCCTGCACCACAGACACGCGACCGGCTTTCCACGCGGCGGCTTTCGCGCCACATACCTGGCCGGAACCGATGGACGGGAACCCACCGGCACAACCCGGAAAGTGCAAGAAATTTCTTTACTCGCGTCACGTTTTCCGGGTCTCTTGTCCGGTACGGACCCGGACAAACCGGCCGCCCCGCCCGAAACGACGCGAAAGGGGCCAAGTCATGAGCGAGCACAAAATTCGAAACATGGAGGAGTTCGCGGCCTTGAGCGGGCTCTCCCGCCCCACGGTATCGAAGTACTTCAACGATCCCGCCAGCGTCCGCGCCACGACCCGCGAGCGGATCGAGGCCGCGCTCGAGCGCTATGACTTCCGCCCCAACATTTATGCCGTGAACCAGAACCGCAGCCTGACGAAGAACGTCGGAATCGTGGTTCCCTACCTTGCGGACCCCTTCTTCGCGGAAATCGCGCGCATCATCGAATTGCGCTGCATCGACGGGGGCTTCTCGCCCATTCTCTACAGCGCTCATGGAGAGCAGAAACTCGAATCCGAAATCCTCGAGGGGTTAACCGCGCTCAAGCCTGCCGGCGTGTTTCTCGCGCCGCTCGGCCGATTGTCCGATCGCGCAGCGATCGAGCGTTTCTGCCGCGACGTGCCCACGGTCCTGTTCGACAGCAACATCGAGGGGATGGGAGAAGCCTTTGTGGGATCCGACAATTTCAGCTTCGTGAAACAGACGGTGGACTATCTTTGCCGGACCGGGTCGCCGCCTTGCTTCTTCGAGATGCGCACCCCTGCCAACCCCAACGCGAACAAACGGCGCCACGCCTATGTGAAAATCATGGAGGACGCCGGATTGGAGCCTCGCGTGGTGCGGGTCGAGGGCGAGGGCTGGGGCTTCGAGGAGATCGGACGGCGCGGCGCTCACGAGATCCTAGATACCGGCGGCTTTTCCACCGACACCGTCCTGTGCAGCAACGACCGACTCGCCATCGGCCTTCTTGCGGCCTGCTACGAGCGGGGACTGCGGGTCGGGCGCGGGGACGGATGTGCGCTTCGGGTCGCGTCGCACGACGACCACCCCTTCTCCCGCTTCACCTGCCCATCCCTGACGACGGCCGCACACGAGTACGATACCGTTGCCGACAAGTGCATGGAAACGTTGTTCTCTCTGATCGAGGCGGGCGGCCGCTTCTCGAACCGTGATGAGACCCTGATAGCCGCCCGACTCATTCTGCGCGCCTCCGCATGAGGTGGCAAATTTACGCGCGTAAAGAAATTTCTTGACGCGCGAAAGCTCCTGAGCATAGCCTTATCTTCACATAGCATCCAAACCAGGGAGGATAAGGATGTCCCCGAGAACCGCGCTTCGCGCGTCCAGCGCTCTCGCGCTCTGCGTCATCGCAGCCGCCGCATCAGCCCAAGACACCACCATCACCATCGCCACCGTGAACAATGGCGACATGATCCGGATGCAGGGCTACACGGATCTGTTCACCGAGCAGACCGGTATCGGCGTCGAATGGGTGACGCTCGAGGAAAACGTGCTTCGCCAGCGCGTGACGACGGATATCACCACCAGTGGCGGTCAGTTCGACATCATGACGATCGGCATGTACGAGACGCCGATCTGGGGC
>CAZPOK010000061.1:0-15110 GCA_964587905.1 uncultured Rhodobacterales bacterium
GCGCGGTGCTGGTCCAGAAGCATGTCCCGTGTCGCGCGTTGCTTGAACATGATCTTGCGGTTGAAGAAGACGCCCTCGGCCAGCAGGTCGAACATTCCCCGCATCATGTGCAGCATGACGACGTTGTGCGACGCTTCGATGATCGCCATGTGGAACTGCGCGTCAAGACCTGCCTCCTCGGACGGGTTCCGCTTGGAATGCGCCGCCTCCATCTTCTCGAACACGGCACCAATCACCTGAAGATCGGTCTCCGATCCCAGCATCGCGGCCCGCTCCGCCGCGATCCCCTCGATATCGCGGCGGAACGCGATGTAGTCGAGAACGGCTTCGTCATGGGTGGAGAACAGGCGCAGGAGCGCTGGCGGATAATGCGCGTCCAGTGTTTCGTCGACGTAGATGCCCGATCCAGGGCGGGTCACGAGAAGTCCGCGCTCGTGCAGTTCCGACACCGCCTCGCGCAGGCTCGGACGCGAGACGTTCATCCGTTCCGACAGCTCGCGCTCGGACGGCAGGCGTTCGCCCGGCCGGAGAATCCCACGCAGGATGAGCTGCTCGATCTGCCGCACGACGGCGAGCGCCAGCTTTTCGCTCTGAACCTTCTGAAACGGCATGCGTCCTCGCTGAATTGGCGAGAACATATGACCGCCCCGGAGGGTGAACAACGAAAAAAGGCCGGGCCACCCTGACCCGGCCTTCGTCGGCTGCCGGTAGATCAGGTGTTCGGCCGGATCGTGATATCCACCCGACGGTTGAGTTGCCGCCCCTCCGCCGTGAGGTTGGAGGCGATCGGCTGATCTTCGCCCCGGCCCGAAACCACGAGGCGGCCGGGATTGACGCCGCCGGAGGTCAGAACCGACGCGACCGATTGAGCGCGGCGCTGCGAAAGATCCTGGTTGTAGGCGGCCGCCCCGGTGTTGTCGGTGTGGCCGGTGACGAACAC
This sequence comes from uncultured Rhodobacterales bacterium, assembly GCA_964587905.1. Lineage (GTDB taxonomy): Bacteria > Pseudomonadota > Alphaproteobacteria > Rhodobacterales > Rhodobacteraceae > DAINOF01. The sequence continues at coordinate 941 of CAZPOK010000061.1, forward strand.
CGTCGAGTTCGGATAGCGCAGCAGGTTTCCTGCGAGCACGTTCAGGTCCGACCGCAGATCGCCGCGCAGCGACGCGCTGTCGATGTCGAACAGGATCGCGTTCGGCATCCGCACGATCAGCTCGGAGCCGGTATTGATCACGTCGATCTCGTTGCTGGCAAAGCTCTGGTCGAGTTCGGCCTTCTGCCGCTCGAGTTGCTGGCCGATCGCGCCGCCGATCGCCGCGCCGACAGCGGCCCCCGCGGCTGTCTTGAGCGCGTTGTTGTCGCCGTCGCGGGACGCGCCGAAGAGGCCGCCCAGCACGGCTCCGCTTGCCGCGCCGATCTCGGTCTGGTTGGTTCCGGTGCAGGCGCCGAGCGCCATCGCGCCGGCGACGGCCAGGATCATGGGTTTCTTGAAGGCGATCATCGGGGTCCTCTCGATACGTGCTTGATTCAATGCGGTTATAGGAGAGCAGCGCGCTCCGGTCACCGACATATCTCAACCGGCCCGTTCCTGATAGGCAATATCACGCCGTCTCGGCGGTCTCCCAGGCCAGCATCGCGCGCTTGACCGGCAGGCCCCAGTGGTATCCGCCAAGCCCGCCCGACTTCCTAAGCGCGCGGTGACAAGGGATCAGCCAGCTGATCGGATTGCGCCCCACTGCCGTTCCCACGGCGCGGACGGCGTTCGGATGGCCGATGGCGCGGGCGATGTCCGAATAGGTCGTGACATGGCCGGTCGGCACCCGCAGCAGCGCCTCCCAGACCTTGATCTGGAACGGCGCGCCGATGAGGAAGAGCGGCGTCTTGCCCTCGGTTCGTGCGCCGAAGGCCGAAGCCGCCCAGGGCCGCAGACGGTCGGGATTCTCGGTGTACCGAGCTCCGGGCCAGCGCGACACGAGGTCGGCCATCGCGGCGTCCTCGCCGGTCTCGGCCGCGAAGCCGATCCCGCAAAGACCCCTGTCGGTGCCCATGACGAGCGCCGGGCCGAAGGGGCTGTCGAACCAGCCCCAGAAGATGTCGAGGCCGTCGCCCGCTGCCGCGAAGCGACCGGGGCTCATCGCCTCCCAGCGCAGAAACAGGTCGTGAAGCCGCCCGGTTCCCGACAGCCCGACGTCCACGGCCGTGTCGAGCGTCGTATGCCGCTCGGCCAGAAGCGCCTTGGCGTGCTCGAGCGTCAGGAACTGCTGAAACCGCTTCGGCGACACGCCCGCCCAGCGACTGAAGACGCGCTGGAAGTGCGCCGGGCTGAGCCCTGCCTCGCGGGCGATCTCCTCTAGGCTGAGATCGCGCCCCGCATCGGAGTCTATCCGGCCGATCGCCCGCCGCATCAGTTTGTAATAGTAGGCGTTCTCGGGTGGAGTCTGGTCGGTCATGGCTCATCTCTCCTGATCCCGGAATACGCCACACCCACCGGCTTCGCGACCCGTTTCCTGCGCCTTTCGAACGCCAAGCATCGTGGGCCGGCCGAATTGACGTTTATCAACTGCCGACCGGCGAATCGCATCTACGTATCAAAATATATGCGGATTCTTATGCATTTGGTGTCCGGGGGGAGGCACCTGATGTTGCTGCAAGGGCCCCCTTATCGACATAGCACCGTTTCAAGGAGTGAGTGAAAGTGAAGAACAGGAACAAATACCTCGGGACAATGGTCGCCGGCAGTCTCGCGGCGTTGATGCCGCTTGCAGCGGGCGCCGCGACAATAACGGGCTGGAACACATCGAATGTCGATGTCGGAGAGAGCCCTGACGACTTCGAGACGGGCGCGAGCGTCATCTACGATCAACCGCTCGAGTCTGATGGCACGGTTCCGGCCGGAGCGGAGTCGAGCGGCCAGATCGTGTTCACGCCGCCGGAATCTGACGCACCCGGGATTAAGGTCATCAACGAGTCCTACCTCGATACCGGCGCCGGCCCGAGTTCGATAATGCTTGACGGCTGCATCATGGCCTCCTCGACTGCGACCTGCACGAGCGGATTCCAGAGCGGCAAGCGGATCAAGCAGCAGGTGACCGGTCTCGAGCCTGTGGACCTTGTCTTTGATGTGAGCGACGCGACTGACGACGCTGCGTCAGTCTACCAAGTTTTCGGACGTCTCATCAATGTGACGGGGCAGGCGCTGTCCGGGTTCTCGATCGATCTTGGCTTCGGTGTCGGGGACGAGTTCGTGTCGGCGGTCGCGGGCGACGGGTTGTCGTTCTCCACGCTCTTCACCGCGCAACCGAACAGCAGCAGGCTGTCATCGACGACCCAGTTTCCTTTCGGCCTTTTCGGCGACGCTGCGACGAACCCCAATTTCCTGCTCGACGGATTTTTCGATGACGAGCGGACGGGCTTCAATCTCGAACAGGAACTCACGACCCTCAGCAGCACCGACTACTACGGGGCTTACCAGGCTTTGTTCGGTGAGTGGCTAAGCCAGGAAGACGTGCCACAGGCCGTGTTCTGGGACTTCGACAACAACGACGAAACGGATGCGTTGCTCGTGGCCTGGCTCAATGATGACGGGAAATGGGAAGTCCGGCGCAATCCCGGTGAAACCTGCTCGGATGTCGACGGCTCTCTCACCTGCACCCAAGGCATCACGCTCGATCCCGATACGCTCGGCTACTCCGAGTACAACGCCTTCTCCGATGTCGTGAGTGCGCTGGTCGCAGGCGCCGCGGACTGCACGAACCTTCCGGGCGACGAATGCCTCGTGGGAGAGACCTACTTCTTCGAAGATGGAATCGAGGATCTTGCGAACCTGAACCTCAACTACGCGATCTCGCTCGCAGCCGACGTCGTCTTTGACAGCTTCACGATCCGGACGTCGGTCACGCCAGCGGTCATTCCGCTTCCGGCCGGGGCGCCGCTTCTCGCCGGTGGCATCGGTCTGCTCGCGCTTCTGCGGAGGCGTGCGGCGAAAGCGAAGGCCGCTTGATTTCTCCCCGCCGGCGCCGTGTCCTGCTTGGGACACGGCGCCCGTTGCTTCGGAAGACTGGCGGCCGTGCTTGCATCGCGGACGCACCCGGCCCGCAAGCTGTTGTCGCGGCTTGTGGAAACGGGCATATGCTCCCGCCATGGCCCGGCAACTTCCTTATCGCACGATCCACGAGATCTTCACCCGCTTCCAGACGGCGGAGCCCGAGCCGAAGGGTGAGCTCGAGCATCTCAACGCCTATACGCTCCTCGTCGCCGTAGCGCTTTCGGCGCAGGCGACCGATGTCGGAGTCAACCGGGCGACGCGGGAGCTGTTCAAGGTGGCCGATACCCCCGAAAAGATGCTCGCTCTCGGTGAGGACGGCCTTATCGACCATATCAAGACGATCGGGCTGTATCGGAACAAGGCGAGGAACGTCCTCAAGCTCAGCCGGATCCTCGTCGACGAATACGGCGGCGAGGTGCCGTCCTCCCGCGCCGCGCTCCAGTCGCTTCCGGGAGTGGGGCGCAAGACCGCGAACGTCGTCCTCAACATGTGGTTCAGACAACCCGCGCAGGCCGTCGACACGCATATCTTCCGGGTCGGCAACCGTACCGGCATCGCGCCCGGCAAGGACGTGACCGCCGTCGAACGCGCCATCGAGGACAACGTCCCTGCCGAGTTCCAGCAACACGCGCACCACTGGCTGATCCTGCACGGTCGCTACGTCTGCGTGGCCCGCAAGCCGCGCTGCGCCGACTGCCTGATCCGCGATCTCTGCGCCTACGAGGAGAAGAACCTGTGAAGAAGTTCCATGTGGTCGGCATCGGCAATGCCATGGTCGACGTGCTCGCCGAAGCGTCCGAGAACTTCCTCGCCGACAACGGGATCGGCAAGGGAATCATGCAGCTCATCGACATGGAGCGCGCGGTCGATCTTTACGGGCGGATCGGCCCAGCCCGCGAGATTTCCGGAGGGTCGGCGGCGAACACCATCGCGGGCATCGCGCATCTAGGCGGGCGGACGGCCTATGTGGGCAAGGTGAAGGACGACCAGCTCGGCGCGATCTTCGCCCACGACCTACGCGCCCAGGGCGCGATATACGAAACGAAGCTCGCGCCGAAGGATCATGCTCAGGAAACCGGACGCTGCATCGTCCTCGTCACGCCCGACGGGGAGCGGTCGATGAACACCTACCTCGGCGTGACCGAGCATCTGGAGCCCGGCGACATCGACGGGAACCAGATGGCGGAGGCCGAGTGGATCTACCTCGAAGGCTACCGCTTCGACGGACCTGAAAGCCACGAGGCCTTCTCCAGGGCGATCCGGTCGACGAAACGGGCCGGCGGGCGCGTGGCGCTGACGCTGTCCGACCCGTTCTGCGTGGATCGCCACCGCGACGCCTTCCGCCGCATGATCATCGAGGACGTGGATCTGCTATTCGCGAACCGCGCTGAGATCCTGTCGATGTACCAGACCGACAGCTTCGACGCGGCGCTCAACATCGCCGCCTCCGAGGTCGAGATCGTCGCCTGCACCGAAAGCGAGCACGGCGCGCATATCGTCACCGACGGCGAGCGCTGGCACGCGCCCGCGATCCCGACAAAGGTGATCGACGCGACCGGGGCGGGCGACCTGTTTGCCGGGGCGTTCCTCTGGGGGCTCACCCATGGCCACGCGCTCGACAATTGCGGGCGGATGGGCTGCATCGCGGCCTCCGAGGTCATCAGCCACATCGGCGCGAGGCCGGAGGCAGACCTGACGGAGCTTTTCCAGAAGCACGGGTTGCTTTGAAGGCGCAAAGTCCTTCGGGATCGCGAGCGCGAGGACGTCGGTCTTTATCCACAGAGGCTCCGCTCCGCCTTTAAGGCCGGTCCGAAATGCCTCCACGCGGAGTTCGTGATCCACAGTTTCTCAAACGAGGTGCTTCGATGTCCTTCGCCGGCTCCTCGCACAGACCGGGTTTTTCTCAGCGTCCGTTCAATTCGGTCTGAACGTCACAGCGTTCCACGGTCACGCGCAGAGTCTTCAGCCGGTGGCCACGTCGGCCACCACGAGATCGGAGAAGATGCGGTGCGGATCGGAGGGCCGACCTGCCTGCGGACCTTATGCCGAGCTTTGTCCACAGGAGGCGTCCCCCGATCCGGTCCTCATTCGCCCAGCTTCGCGTGAATTTCTTCGAGGTCTATGTCACCCAGCGGCATCTTGTTTGCAGGGTTCTCGAAGTCGTAGCGGAAAAGGTCGAAATCGCGGTGATAGATCTCCTTGACGAGATGCATCGAAAGATCGTCGAAGAAATCCTCGACCGGGTGCGCGCGCTTCGGCCCGTGACCGGCGCTTTCATTGAACCTCGGCACCTGTGCGAGATCGACCGGCACCGGTGTCTCCACGGCCTCGAGCACCTTGCGGATGCCCTCGTTGAATGTCTCGGTGAAGACGATGTGGTCGTAGTGGCCGCCGTTCACGATGAAGGTCGACACGTGCCCGGACATAGAGGACCAGTGGATGTCGGGGTCCATCGGCTTGCGCCAGCGGATCGTGTCCCGCGCGAAGAGCAGAAAACGCCTGAACGCCGCGATCTGGTCGAACTCCTCCTTCCCGTCCGGGCCGCCCACCTCGATCCCGTATTTCTGGATCAGCATCGGCACTAGGTTGCCGCGATACCGGTTCCCGTTCCGCTGGATGCCGCAGATCTTGTCGAAGAACGACGACAGGATGCGGGTGTAGGGGTTCCGCACACAGGTGAAGGTCACCGACCGGTGCCCGAGGACGTTCGCCTCGATCGCGGGCTGGCTGGCCTCCATGGCCCACTTGTGAAGGCCCGAGGTCGCGTCGTGTATATCGCCGTCGAAGAAGTCGCCGTGGTCCGAGAAATACATGATTTGCCCGATCGTCGAACAGGCGCATTTCGGCACGACCCTGTAGACCAGGCTTTCGCTCTCCGTCATCCAGGTTCCGGGGAACCCCATCTGGCTTGGTCCTCTCTTCGGCCGGTATCCCTTTTTGTGGTATGCGGCCCATTAACATGCCACAAGATCAGGAAAGTCGCCCCCGTTCAATCGGCCTCGAACGCAAGACGGCCTGACGGAATCGAAAGAGGACTGCGCGAACCGGGCATGGCAAAGATCGCCTACATCCTCCTTTGCCACAAATCGCCGGATGCGGTGATCGACCAGGCGCGCCGCCTTACCGCGGCGGGCGACTGCATCTCGATCCATTTCGACGCCCGCGCCCCGCGTGCGGCCTACGACCGGATCCGCTCGGCGCTGAAGGACAATACCGGCGTCACCTTCGCCAGGCGCGTCAAGTGCGGTTGGGGGGAATGGAGCCTTGTCGCCGCCACCCTGTCTGGATTGCGTGCGGCGCTCGAGGCCTTCCCGGATGCCACGCATTTCTATCTTCTCTCCGGCGATTGCATGGCGATCAAGTCGGCCGCGTACATTCACGCCGTCCTAGATGCCCGCGACGTCGATCACATCGAGTGCGTCGATTACTTTACCGGCAACTGGATCAAGACCGGGCTCAGGGAAGAGCGCCTGATCTACCGCCATTTCGCCAACGAGCGGAAGCACAAGCGGCTGTTCTACGCGGCGCTCGATCTGCAGAAGCGCCTCGGACTCGAGCGGAAGATCCCCGATGGCCTCTCCATGAAGATCGGCAGCCAGTGGTGGTGCCTCCGCCGCCGCACGGCAGAGGCCGTACTGGCCTTCATGCGCGACCGACCCGACGTCGTCCGGTTCTTCCGCACGACATGGATTCCGGACGAGACGTTCTTCCAGACCCTCGTCGCCCACGTCGCTCCCACCGACGAGATCGTGCGGCGGACGCCGACCTTCCTCATGTTCACCGACTACGGAATGCCGGCCACCTTCTACAACGACCATTACGACCTCCTGCTCGGCCAGCAGGAGTTCTTCGCCCGGAAGATCTCGCCCGAGGCATCCGACCTCAAGGCTCGGCTCGGCGAGCTCTATCAGGCAAGGGAGGCGACCTTTCGCATCTCGAACGAGGGACGCAGCGTGCACGCGTTCCTCACCTCGCGCGGGCGGGTTGGCCAGCGCTTCGCCCCTCGCTTTTGGGAGGAGGGGGCGACCCTTGGCCGCGACCGGGAGCTCATGATCGTGACGTGCAAGAAATGGCATGTCGCACGCCGTCTGGTCGACGCGCTCAGCTTCGTCTCCAACGTGCCTGCGCTCGATTACGTCTTCGACGAGGAGAACGTGGCCCTGCCCGACCTCGGCGGAGTCGAGCGCTCTCTCGCCAAGCGCACGCGCCATCGCCGCGCGCTCATGCGGCTCATGTACGAACACATCGGGACAGATCGCCTCGTCGTCTGCCTCGACCCGTCGAACTTCGATCTGCTGGAGGATTTCCATGCGGACCGCTGCACGACGAAGCTGCTCGAGATCGAGTGCTCGATGACAGACGCTTACCTTTCGGGTCATGCCCGCCGTGTCGGGCTTGCCAGCGACGAGACTCCGGAGGACACGATGTCGGCCCTTCTGCCCGCGATCAGGAACGACATCCACTCGGAGACAGATCGCATCCGGAGCGCGCGCTTTCCGGGCTACCACCGCATCAGCGAAATCTCCACGCCCGAGGAGAACGCCGCGCCCCTTGCATCCTTCCTGTCGATTTCAGAAGACAAGGCGCGGGACCTCGCCCGGACCGATCACCTCTTTGCCGATTGAGGATTACAGATGCCCTATGCCTACGACGACCAGAACATTTTCGCCAAGATCATTCGGGGCGAGATTCCGAACGACACGGTGCTCGAGACCGACCACACGCTTGCCTTCAGGGACATCCACCCGCAGGCGCCGGCCCATGTGCTCGTGATCCCGAAGGGCCGATACGTCACATTCGACGATTTCTGCGCCAACGCCTCCGATGCAGAGATACTCGATTTCCACAGGACGGCATCGAAGGTCTGCGAGATGCTTGGCGTGAACCCCGGCGCGGGCGGCGGGGGCTACCGCACGGTCGGGAATGCGGGGGAGGTCGCGATCCAGGAGGTTCCGCACTACCATCTGCACATTCTCGGGGGACGTCCGCTGGGAAGGATGCTGCAACCCGCCTGAGCCCCTGTCGTTTCGGGGCCTACGCTCCTAGATTGAGATGGAAGGAGGCGCGCCCATGACCTATTCCGTCCTCGACCTCTGCCCGGTCCCCGAAGGCTCCGACGCCGCCCAGGCGATCCGGAACACCGTGGATCTTGCCCGCCGCGCCGAAGGCTGGGGCTATCGCCGGCACTGGATGGCCGAGCACCACAACATGCCGGGCATCGCGTCGTCGGCGACGTCGGTCCTGATCGGCCACGTTGCCGCCGCGACGAAGACGATCCGGGTGGGCGCGGGCGGCATCATGCTCCCCAACCACTCCCCCCTCGCCATCGCCGAACAGTTCGGGACGCTGGCCACCATGCATCCCGGCCGCATCGACCTCGGCCTCGGCCGCGCGCCGGGCGGCGACATGGCCGTGGCCCGCGCGCTCCGCCGCGGCATGGATCCGGGTGACCGCTTCCCCGAGGACGTGGCCGAGCTTCTCGCCTATCTCGGTCCCTCGCGGGAGGGCGTGCCCGTCCGCGCCATTCCGGGCGAGGGCACGGAAGTGCCGGTGTGGATCCTCGGCTCCTCGCTCTACGGCGCGCAGCTTGCCGCGCATTTCGGGCTGCCCTACGCCTTCGCCTCGCATTTCGCCCCCGCGGCGTTGGAACAGGCGGCCACGATCTACCGGAAAGACTTCCAGCCGTCCCTCTGGCTTGAGCGTCCACGCTTCATGCTCGCGATCAACGTCTTCGCCGCCGAGACCGACGAAGAGGGCGCCTATCTGCGCACCTCGATGCAGCAAGCCTTCGCGCGGCTGCGCCTTGGCCGCCCGGGCAAGCTGCCGCGCCCAGTGGACGACATCGAGGCCGAACTCGGGCCCCAGGTCGTCGCCGCCGTGAACGAGGCGCTGCGCATCTCCGCCGTGGGGTCGCGCGACAGTGTCCATGCGCAGCTTGGGACGCTCCTCGAACGGTATCGCCCCGACGAGGTGATCCTCACCGGTCAGATCCACGACCACGCCGCGCGGCTTCGCTCGTTCGGGATCGCCGCCGAGGCCATGATCGACATCGCCCGCGCCACCGCTGCATGAGACCGGCCGATCTCGTCGTCACGCCGACCGCGTTCCGCTTCCTTGGTCGCCGGTTTCCGCGGGCTGTCGGGCGTAACGGGGTCACCGATGACAAGCGCGAAGGCGACCGCGCCACTCCGCGCGGCAGCCACCGGATCGTCGGCATGCTCTACCGTCCCGACCGGATGGCGCGACCCGCCAACTGGGCGCTGCCGATCCGGCCAGGTGACCTCTGGTCGGACGACCCGGCGGACGCGGATTACAACCTCATGGTCCGTGCCCCGCACGGCCACTCCCACGAGGCGCTCCGCCGGTCCGATCCGCTCTACGATCTCGTGATCCTGACCGACTGGAACTGGCCGCAGGCGATCCCGGGCCGGGGATCGGCGATCTTCCTCCATCGCTGGCGCAAAGCCGGTTTCCCGACGGCGGGCTGCGTCGCCCTGCACCCCGATCACCTCCTCTGGATCGCGGCCCGCATCCGGTTGCAGTCGCGGCTTGTCGTGCTCTGATCAGGCGACTTCGCGCATGACCTCCCAGTAGGTCGAGCCGGAGACCACGACCTCGCTCATGCGCTTGCCCCAATCATCGTGCATCTCGATGGACGAGATCCGGTCGAAGAACTCCTGCAACTCATTCAATCCGCCGATCTTCAGCTCCATCTCGACATGCGACTCCTTTGCACCGACCGAACCGGTGACGATGCGCGCCTCCTTGGTCTCGAGGTTGGTCTGGCGCCCGATTTGCTCGTCCCATTCCCGAACAAGCCCGATCGCATCGGACTTGTGACCGAACTTCGCGTCGAAGTGCCAGCGTGCGATCATCATGACGTAACCCTCCCGAGGTTCATGGATCCCGCCAGTTCGAGCGTGAAGCTTAGGGTGAGTCGGGTTGAACCTCCAAACCGGGTTCGATTACTCCCCGTAGGGCACCCAGATCGTCTTGATCTCGGTCGTGGCCGAAAGGAACGCGTGACCCTCGCCTTCCGAGCCGAACCAGTCCCGCGCGCGACCCTGGTTCACCCAGGTCCGCTTGAGCGTCGCCGCGCTTTCCCTCTCGACCACCTGCGAGAGATCCGACGACGAAAACGACCAGACCGCGTCCACGTCCATGTGTCCCGCAAGCTGAGGCGCCAACTCGGCATGGCTGCCGGTCAGGATGTTCACCACGCCCCCCGGCACGTCCGAGGTGTCGAGCACCTGGTAGAAATCGGTCGCTGCGAGCGGGTAGGGCTCGGACGCCACCGCCACCACCCGGTTCCCCATCGCGATGGCCGGCGCAATGGTCGACACCAGCCCCAGAAGCGGCGCCTCGTCCGGGCACAGCGCCCCGATCACTCCCACAGGCTCGTTCATGGCAAGCGCGATGCCCCGGATCGGCACGCCCTTCGCGCGGCCGTCGAACTTGTCCGCCCAAGCCGCCCAGGTGAAGAGCCGCCGGACCGAGGCCTCGACCTCGTCCGCGCCGTCGCGCCCCGTCAGGTCGTGGATGCGCTGCGCCAATTCGTCGGCCCGCGCCGCGACGTTTTCGGCCACGTAGTAGAGGATCTGCGCGCGCAGGTGCCCCGTGGTCTTGCCCCAGCCCTTCGCCCCCTGCGCCGCCTCGACCGCGTTGCGGATGTCCTTGCGGTTGGCGAGGCCAACGTGGCCCAGAAGCCGGCCCTTCTTCGACCAGACCGCCTTCGAATACCCGCCGTCGGGCCGCGCCTGCTTGCCGCCGATATAGAGCTTCGCCGTCCGGTCGATCCCCGCCGCCTCGCCGTTACTGGGATCGGCGACAGGCTCCACCCTCTTCAGCGCCTTCGCCACCCCTTTGGGCCTCGTGTAAGCCAGAAGACCCTCCCAGCCACCTTCGCGCCCGAAGCCCGATTCTCGCACGCCGCCGAATCCGGCCGCCGCGTCGAAGAGATTCGTGGCATTGACCCAAACGACCCCTGCCACCAGCTTCGGCGCCACGTCCAGTGCCAGGTTTACGTTCTCCGACCATAGCGTCGCCGCCAGCCCGTAGCGCGTGTTGTTGGCAAGTTGCACCGCCTCCGCCGGTGTGCGGAAGGTCGTGGCCACGAGCACCGGACCGAAGATCTCCTCCTGCATCAGCCGGTCCGACGGCGCGAGACCGGTGATCAGCGTCGGCGGATAGAAGCACCCCGTCTCCGGCATCGGGATGTCGGCGTGGAAGACCTGCCCCGCCGATCCGGATACCATGTCGGTGATCGTGCGAAGCTGGGCGGGGTCCACGACCGCGCCCACGTCGATGCACTTGTCGAGAGGGTCGCCCACGCGCAGCCCGTTCATCCGGGCTCGGAGCTTGTCGTAGAACCGCTCCGCGGTCCCTTCCTGCACCAGAAGTCGGGAGCCCGCACAGCAGACCTGGCCCTGATTGAACCAGATCGCGTCCACGAGTCCCTCGATGGCCGAGTCGAGATCCGCGTCCTCGAACACGAGGTAGGGCGACTTGCCGCCCAGCTCGAGCGTCAGCGCCTTGCCCGATCCGGCCGTCACCTCGCGGATGCGCCGCCCGACCGCCGTCGATCCGGTGAAGGCGATCTTGTCGATGTCCGCATGGCGCACGACCGCCTCGCCCACCGCGCCGTCGCCGGTGACGATGTTGACCACGCCCTTCGGCACCCCCGCCTCGCGGCAGAGGCTCGCGAACAGAAGCGCCGTCAGCGAGGTATATTCGGCGGGCTTCAGCACGACCGTGTTGCCCATGGCGAGCGCCGGGGCGACCTTCCAGGCCAGCATCAGAAGCGGGAAATTCCACGGGATGATCTGCCCGGCAACCCCCAGCGCCTCGCGCCCCGGCAACTCCGCCTCCATGAGCTGCGCCATGCCCGCGTGATAGTAGAAGTGCCGCGCGACAAGCGGCACGTCGATGTCGCGGCTTTCCCTGATCGGCTTTCCGTTGTCCATGGTCTCGAGCACGGCGAAGAGGCGCGCATGCTTTTGCACGAGCCGCGCAAGCGCGTAGAGCACGCGCGCCCGCGCATGGCCGCCCGCCTTCGCCCAGCCCTTCTGGGCTTTCCGCGCCGCCCGGACGGCCGCGTCCACGTCCGTCTCGCTGGCCTGGCTGACCTCGGCCAGAACCAGCCCCGTAGCGGGGTTCCGGCTCTCGAAGGTCTCGCCGGGCTTCGTGAACGCCCCGCCGATGAACTGCCCGAACCTGCGCCCGTGCGCGTCGAGCCACGCGCTCGCCTCGCCCGCCGCCTCGGGGGCGGGGCCGTAGTCCATCGTCTCGAAGATGTCGCGGACGTTCATGGCTTCATCTTGCTCCAAGTTCGCAAATCCCTGCCTCACCCCACTGCATGGCGCCAGGAGGCCGAATACCGCCCCGTCACGTGATGCTCCAGCTGCCGCTCGATGTCGCCCAGAAGCGAGGACGCCCCGAACCGGAACAGATCGTTCCGCACCCAGCGGCCGCCAAGCTCGTCCTTCATCAGCGACAGGTAGACGAGCGCGTCCTTCGCCTTCGAGATTCCGCCCGCGGGCTTGTAGCCCACGCGGAAGCCGGTCCGCTGGTGATAGTCCCGGATCGCCCGGACCATGGTGAGCGATACCGGCAGGGTCGCGTTCACGCTCTCCTTGCCCGTCGAGGTCTTGATGAAGTCCGCGCCCCCCATCATGCAGACGAGCGACGCCTTCGCGACATTTCGCAGCGTCCCCAGTTCTCCCGTCGCAAGGATCGCCTTCACATGCGCGTCGCCGCAGGCCGCGCGGAAGGTGCGCATCTCGTCGTAGAGCGCCTGCCAGTTCCCCGTCAGCACATGCCGCCGCGAGATCACGATGTCGATTTCCCGCGCCCCCGCGGTCACGCTTTCGCCGATCTCGGCCACCCGCAGGTGGAAGGGCGACAGCCCCGCCGGAAACCCGGTCGACACCGCCGCCACGGGAATGCCGGTGCCCTTCAGCGCGTCGACGGCCGTGGCCACCATGTCGTGATAGACGCAGATCGCGCCCACCGTGATACGCTCCATCCCGAGCGCGTCGAGGAGATCCGCGCGCACCGGCTGCGCCCCTTTCGCGCAGAGCCGCCGCACGCGGCCCTCGGTGTCGTCGCCCGACAGCGTCGTGAGGTCGATGCAGGTGACGGCCCTCAGAAGCCAGGCCGCCTGGTAGTCCTTCTTGACCGACCGCCGCCCCGGCAGCGTCGCCGCGCGGCGTTCGATGGCCGATGTATTGGCCTGCGCCTTCGCCACCCAATCGAGGTCCAGCTCCATCCCCGGATTGCGTGGCTCGTGCAGCTGGGGAAGCTGCGGCGCGGTGCGTTGGGCGGTTTCGGTCCTGGTCACAAGTGCAATCCTCGGGGACATCGGGCGAGGCGTCACCGTCTCACGCCGCACCCGGCAAGGCAAGTTTGGCCCTTGGGTCAAATCGCGCCCCGGCGGGCGTGACACGGCCCCGCCGCCGCGCTATTGCACCGCCAAAGGAGACCCGGCTCATGACCTTCGACCGTTCGATAAAGATCGCCCCGTCGATTCTCTCCGCCGACTTCGCCAATCTCGGCGCCGAGATCCGCGCCGTCGAGGCGCAGGGCGCCGACTGGATCCACGTCGACCCGATGGACGGGCATTTCGTCCCGAACCTCACCATCGGACCGAACGTCGTCGCCGCGATCCGCCCGCACGTGACGACTTTCATGGACGTCCACCTGATGATCGCCCCGGCCGACCCTTATGTCGAGGCTTTCGCCAAGGCGGGCTCGGACTTGATCACCGTCCATGCAGAGGCCGGCCCCCACCTTCATCGCACGCTCCAGGCGATCCGGGGACAGGGAAAGAAGGCGGGGGTCGCGCTCAACATGACGACGCCGCTCAGCCACATCGAGCACATCCTGGCGGATATCGACCTGATCCTCGTCATGACCATCAATCCGGGCTTTGGCGGACAGAAGTTCACTCACTCGATGCTCGAAAAGGTCAGGGACGCGCGCGCGATGATCGGTGACCGCCCGATCCAACTCGAAGTGGACGGCGGAATCGATCCGACGACCGCACCGCTGGTCGCGAAGGCCGGTGCGAACGTGCTCGTCGCCGGGTCAGCCGTCTTCAAGGGCGGTTCGGTCGACGCGCCCGAGGTCTACGGCACCAGCATCCGCTCGATCCGTAACGCGGCCACCGGCGCGCTCGCCGCCGCCTGACCTACTCCGCCGCCACCGGGATCGGCGGCTG
>CAZPOK010000062.1:0-14913 GCA_964587905.1 uncultured Rhodobacterales bacterium
CTTCAGCATGGGCCGCGTCTTAGTGCGGAACGCCGGTCTGTGGAAGGAGATTCCGGTCGAAGGGGCGGCGGGGGCGCGGTAAGGGAGCGGGATGGATGGCACGTTCGAGATATTCCTTGCGGGCGCGCCGGGGCTGGAGCCGCTTCTGGCCGAGGAGGCGCGGGGGGCCGGATTCGCACAGGTCGCGGCGGTGCCGGGCGGTGTCACCGTCCGTGGCGGGTGGCCGGAGGTCTGGCGGGCGAACCTCTGCCTGCGCGGCGCGAGCCGGGTTCTGGCGCGGTCGGGGGAGTTCCGGGCGTTTCACCTCGCCCAGCTCGACAAGCGGGCGCGGAAGTTTCCGTGGAGAGCGGTTCTGCGCCCGGACGTCCCGGTTCGGGTGGAGGTCACGACGCGGCGCTCGAAAATCTATCACGCGGGTGCGGCACGGGAGCGGATCACGCGGGCGATTTCGGAGGAGCTGGGCGCGACGGTCTCGGAGATGGCCCCGGTCCGCGTGATGGTGCGGATCGACGACAATCTGGTGACGGTAAGCGTCGACACCTCCGGCGAGCCTCTTCATCGCCGCGGCCTCAAGCAGGCGGTGGGCAAGGCGCCGATGCGCGAGACCATGGCGGCCATGTTTCTGCTGGCCTGCGGATACGACGGGACGGAGCCGGTGCTCGACCCGATGTGCGGATCGGGGACGTTCGTGCTGGAGGCGGCGGAAATCGCGGCCGGGCTGATGCCGGGGCGGGCGCGGCGCTTTGCCTTTGAGGATCTGGCGAGCTTCGATGCGCAGGCGTGGGAGCGGCTCAAGGCATCCGGTACGGCTGCCGGTCCGGGTGTCCGGTTCGTCGGATCGGACCGCGACGACGGCGCCGTCGCATCGGCGCGGGCGAATGCCGAGCGGGCAGGGATCGGCGGGCTCTGCACCTTCGAGCGGCGGGCGGTGAGCGATCTTGCACGGCCGGAGGGGCCGCCCGGCCTCGTCATGGTCAATCCGCCCTATGGAGCGCGGATCGGGAACAGGAAGCTCCTCTACGGTCTCTATGGCGCGCTGGGCGAGGTTCTGAAGTCGCGCTTCGCGGGCTGGCGCGTGGGGCTGGTGACGAGCGACGCGCCGCTCGCGAAGGCGACCGCGCTTCCGTTCGGC
Organism: uncultured Rhodobacterales bacterium; assembly: GCA_964587905.1. Classification (GTDB taxonomy): domain Bacteria; phylum Pseudomonadota; class Alphaproteobacteria; order Rhodobacterales; family Rhodobacteraceae; genus DAINOF01. The sequence continues at coordinate 1,133 of CAZPOK010000062.1, forward strand.
CCCGCTGGTCCGCACGTGCCGCACGGGCCGCTCAAGGTGCGGCTCTGGCAGACCGGGCCGCTTTCCTGAGCCCGGCCCGTGGTCAGGCATGCCGGGTCCGACGGCCCGGTCGCGGCAAGTTGATCCCGGCGCGGGAACCGGCTGCGGACAGAGACGCCTGTCTGAGTTAGCGTATCCGTAATCGATAAGGAGAGTTCACATGGTCAGATCAATCGCGGCGACGCTTGCCTTCGTCCTGTCGGCCCTTCCGGCGTCGGCGGACGTCATGGAGGTGGCCGCAGCCGGAACGGTCTCCGAGACCGCCGACCGCCTTGAGGCGGCCATCGGCGACGCCGGCGCGACGGTCTTCGCGCGGGTGAACCACGGGGCGGGCGCGGCGTCGGTGGACATGGACCTGACCGATGCGGAGTTGGTGGTCTTCGGCAATCCGAGGCTCGGTACGCCCGCGCTTCAGCAGGATATCCACGCGGGTCTCGTCCTGCCGCTCCGGGTTCTCGTCTACGCGGACGACGACGGCCAGACCTGGCTGGCCTACGAGAGCGTCGATGCGATGTTCGAGGATCTGGAGATCGCTCAGGATGCGGGCTTCCGGGATGTGATGGCCGGCGCTCTCGACAGGCTCACCGCCGCGGCGTCGGGCAACTGATCGCGCGTCAGGCGCGGAGCAGCTTCAGCGCCTCGGCAAGGTCGATCGCCCCGTCGTAAAGCGCGCGGCCGGAAATCGCGCCGGAGATCACACCGGTCGCCCTGAGCGCCTTCAGATCGTTGAGTGAGGAGACGCCGCCCGACGCGATCACCGGGATCGTGACGGCGCGGGCAAGGGCTTCGGTGGCCTCCACGTTTGGCCCCTGCATCGCTCCGTCGCGATTGATGTCGGTATAGATGATCGCCGCAACGCCGGCGTCCTCGAAGCTCTTGGCGAGGTCGGTGGCGTCCACGCCGGTTTCCTCGGCCCACCCCTTGGTCGCGACCTGGCCGCCACGCGCGTCGATGCCGACGGCGACCTTTCCCGGAAAGGCCCGGGCGGCCTCGCGCACGAGCGCTGGGGTCTCGACCGCGACCGTCCCGAGGATCACGCGGGAAAGGCCCTTCGACAGCCACGTCTCGATCGTGTCCATGTCGCGGATGCCGCCGCCGAGCTGGCAGGGAACGGCGATGCGACTGAGGACGGCTTCGACCGCCCCGGCATTGACCGGCCGTCCGGCAAAGGCGCCGTTCAGGTCGACGAGGTGGAGCCACTCGCAGCCCGCGGCCTCGAAGGCGGCGGCTTGCGAGGCCGGATCGTCGTTGAACACGGTCGCGGCCTCCATCTCGCCTCGGAGGAGCCGGACGCAGTTGCCGTCTTTCAGGTCGATTGCGGGATAGAGGATCATCGGCGGTCGTCCCGGGATTTGCCGCGTTCTGCAATGTCTCGGCGGGGAAGTGAAGACCCGTGGCCGGATGCGCCGCCGGGGTTGCCATCCCGCCTGCGCCCGACGAACCTCCGGCGCACGAGGGACGGACGGGGTGCGGGCCCTCTCAAGGACGCCAGCCGAGGAAGTTCGCGATGAGGCGAAGCCCGGCCGCCTGGCTCTTTTCGGGATGGAACTGGGTGCCGATCATCGTGTCGCGTCCGACGATCGCGGTGATGTCACCCCCATAGTCGCAATGGGCGAGGCGCTCGTTCAGGTTGCGGACAAGCATATGGTAGGAATGGACGAAATAGGCGTGGTCACCGGTTCTCAGGCCGTCCAGAACCGGGTGAGGATGGTCGATCACAAGGTCGTTCCACCCCATGTGCGGCACCTTCAGCGAGGTGTCTTCCGGTTCGATCTTCCGGACATCGCCCCCGATCCATCCCAGGCCCGGCGTCAGGGTGTATTCGTGGCCCCGTGTCGCCATGAGCTGCATGCCGACGCAGATCCCGAGGAACGGGCGCCCCTTGTTCTCGACCGCCTCGACCATCGCCTCGTAAAGCCCGGCGCGATCCACGAGCGCATTCCGGCAGGCGGGGAAGGCTCCGTCGCCAGGCAGGACGATCCTGTCGGCGCGCGCGACGTCTTCGGGCGACGAGGTGACGATCACGTCTCCCGCGCCGGTCTCCTTCGCCATGCGCTGAAACGCCTTCTCGGCCGAATGGAGGTTTCCCGACTCGTAGTCGATCAGGACGGTGAGCATGTCCTCAGAGCGTTCCCTTTGTCGACGGCACGGAGTCCGCCTTGCGGGGATCGGTCTCGAGTGCGTCGCGCAGCGCGCGGGCGACCGCCTTGAACGCCGCCTCGGCGACGTGGTGGCTGTTCTCGCCGTGGAGCTTGTCCACATGGAGGGTGATGCCGCCATGGGTCGAGAGCGCCTGGAAGAACTCGCGCACAAGCTCGGTGTCGAAGGTCCCGATCTTCGGCGTCGGCATGTCGAGGTTCCAGGTCAGGAGCGGCCGTCCGGACAAGTCGAGCGCCGCCCGCACCAGCGCGTCGTCCATCGGCAGGAGACACGATCCGTAGCGTCGGATGCCGGTCTTGTCGCCCATCGCCTGAGAAAGCGCCTGTCCCAGCGCGATGCCGGTGTCCTCGACCGTGTGGTGGTCGTCGATGTGCAGATCACCCGTCGCGCGGACGGTCATGTCGATCAGCGCGTGGCGGGCCAGCTGGTCGAGCATATGGTCGAAGAAGCCGACGCCTGTTTGGTTCTCGTACTGGCCCCTGCCGTCGAGATCGATCTCGACGGAGATGTCCGTCTCTGCGGTCGTTCGTGTGATCGCGCCCTTGCGCATGCAGCCTCTCCGATGGGTCACCGCGCGCTTATAGGAAGGCGGGCCGCGGTTGCAAAGGGGGGCGTCGACAGGTCCGGACGACTGTGACCGATCAGTCGGATCGGCGGGACGAATGGGCGAGCCTTGCGAGCGGGCCTCGTCGGGTGATGAGATGCCTCGGAAGGGCCTGCCCGGCGGCGACCGACGACTGGGCCAGGGCGAAGTAATCGGCATTCCTGAGCGCCATGGCCAAGGCCACGGTCGCCACCGCGACGGTGACAAGAGCCGCCTGCGCGAGCATCGCGCCCGCCAGAAGCGACCAGGCGAAGGCGGCCCAGGCGTGGCTCTGAATGCGCAACTGGGACGCCAGAACCCTGGGGCAGTCGGTATCCGTCAGATCGTCAGCGAAGAGCCGCCCGAGGAGATGCTGCCGCCGCGCGCGACAGGCGCGGTAGCCGGGTGGGACACTGTCGGCCGAAATCAGGTCGTGGTGAATGTTGTCCTCGAGCCAGCAGATCCGGCAGACGGCGAGCCCGCATAGCAGGATGGCGAAACTCGTCGGAAGCCAGAGACCGGCCGCGCTTCCCGCCGCGGCGACGAGCCCGCCGAGCTGGAGAGTATCGGAAAAGACCTTCAGACGCTGATCGTACATGGAGCACCTCTTCAACCGGCACCGTCAACCGGCACCATCCTATTCGCAACTGCGCTTCGCCGGAACTGTTCCGCATCCTCGAGTGTCTGCGCGGGCGATCGCCATCACTCCCATCCGCCCTCGAAAAGAGGCTCCACAGGATGGCGGGATTTCACGAGGCGCAGCCGCCTCACAGCGTCCGCGCTTGCCTCGTCTTCATGCTCGGTCTCGAGATCGAGATCGTAGCTTTCCTCGGGATCGCGCCGCGCCCCGACGAGGATGAACTCCGCGCCTTCCTCGTTCAGGAGATCGACATCCTCCCGGTCGAAGCGGCGGCCGCGGAACTGCTCCTGCAGGCGCTCCGGATAATCGGCCTTTTGGTCATCGGAGAGGCCGGCGTTCCTCGGCTGGCCCTTCTCGGGGTTCTTCACGGAAAGCGCGAAGCTTGCCTCCGGGGCCAGGTTGAAGGCGCGTTGAACCTCGCTGGGGTCCTCGGGCAACTCCAACGCATAGGACAGGTGCATCTGTCCGTCCTCGAGCGTGATCGCATAGACACCTTCCCCCGCCGGCCGGGCGGCGGGACGCTCCTGCTCGCCCCGGGTCTCGGTCCGGTAGCGGTCCTCGCGAAGCGCTTCCTCGATCCTGCGCTCGTCGTCGGTGACCATGTCGACGAAGCCCCAGACGCGTTCGTGCTGATCCACGTCGGGCATGTGCTTCCGGCCGACGACGCAAAGCCTGACGGACTTTCCGCCGCGCGGCCGCAGGACGAGGTGAAACCGCTGAACGTCGTCCGGTCTGTCTGGGTCGTCCTCGTTCACCTTGGGCCGGTAGAGGAAAAAGATGTCGCCCTCTTCGACAGGCGCGTCGCGGTCATCGGGGCTCTCCATTGGCGTCATCCTCCTGTCGGGTGCCACGGCGGGGCGAGGACGATCAGACCGATCCAGAGCAGGATCAGGATTCCGATGGCCACGCCGGCCGCCGCGCCGCTCGGCGCATAGGGCCAGAGGCCCCGGCGCCTGTAGAGCCCACGGTCCCGGGTATACGGCCAGTACGGCAGTGCGAGGACGGCCGTGACCAGCGTGAGCACGAGAAACCAGAACCAGAAGGCTTCCATTGCCTCTTCCATCCCATCGCGCATCCGAGATGCGACGGGGTGGAAACGACGGCCGTGCCGCGTGGTTCCAGCTGGTTCTCTGGAGGAAGTGTGTTGGAGCGGGCGATGAGATTCGAACTCACGACCCTTACCTTGGCAAGGTAATGCTCTACCCCTGAGCTACGCCCGCGTCCATTGGGTGACGCGGGAGATATAAAGTCCGGCGTCGCACCGCAAGAGGGAATTTTCGCTTCAGTCGGCATTTTCTTCAGGCCATGGTGCGACGAGGGGGATCGCCTATGAAAATACTCGTGATGGGAGCGGGAGCGCTCGGCGCCTATTTCGGAGCGCGGTTGCAAGCAGCGGGAGAAGACGTCGCCTTCGTCGCGCGCGGGGCGCATCTTGAGGTGATGCGGGCCCGCGGGCTCAGGATCGAGAGCGCGATCGGGGATCTGACGCTCGACAGCGTCCGGGCGACGGACGACCCGGCCGCGGCGGAGCGGCCCGATGTCGTGCTCTTCATGGTCAAGAACTACGACGTCGAGACGGCCGCCAAGCGGTTGCTGCCCGTGCTGGGGTCCGACACGATCGTCGTCACCTGCCAAAACGGTGTCAGCGCGGGTCCGAGACTGGCCGAAGTGATCGGGCCCCGGCGGGTCTATCCCGGAGCGGTCTACATGCCGGCGGACATCAGGGAACCCGGCGTCGTGCGGCATTCCGGGCAGTTCCACCGGCTCGTCTTCGGAGCCATGGAGGGCCCGCCGGCGGAGATCGCGCTGGCGTTCGGCGCCGCCGTTGCGGCCTCGGGGCCGGACTGTGACGTCTCCAGCGACATCTGGTCGACGCTCTGGGAGAAATTCGTTCTCCTGTCGAGCTTTTCCGCGGTAACCACGCTCACCCGGCTCGATATCGGTCCGATCCGGGAGACGCCGGCGACGCGCGATCTTCTCGTACGGGCCACGCACGAGGCGCAGGCGGTCGGAACGGCGGAGTGTCCCACGCTGGCCGACGATGCCGCCGACAAGGCGTTGACCATGATGCTCGACAGCATGGCGCCGCATATCCATGCCTCGATGCTCGACGACCTGAACCGCGGGCGCCGGATCGAGGTCGACTACCTGAGCGGCGAGATCTCGCGGCTGGGGCAAAAGCACGGGATCGCGACACCCGTGCACGACTTCGTCGCAGCAGCGCTCGCACCTTACCGCGATGGCCCTCCGACCTAGTCGGTCACGAAACGGCCGAGGACCTGCACATCCGCGTCGGGGTCGTCGACGACGATGCGGCCGGCGACCTCGTCCGCGTCGGGGCCGAAGAAGGCACCGTTCGTGTCGCGGGCGTCCTGATTGCCGCTGAAGTCGAACGGGGCGCCGATGGCGAACGCGCTTCCCCCGTTGAACGAGGAGCCGACGATGACACCGCCCTCGACGAGGATCGTGCCTCCGTCGGAGACGGGGCGATCCCCGCTCACGTCTCTCCGAATCCCGGAGAGGGAGTCCAGTTCGATGTCCACCGTCCCACCGCCGAAGTCCGCGATCACCACCGCTGTGCCGCTCAAATTGTAGAGCGCCCGCGAGTCCGTCGCGATCACGCTGCCCGCACCTTCATAGCGAGAGCCGCCGGTGGTCGGCATGTCCAGCGGGTCGGTGACGAACCCCACGACACCGAGAATTGGGACGTCGGCGCGTTCGAAAAAACGGACGTACTCCGTCCCGCCCGGGTTCGAGAGGAAAACCGTCCCTCCGGCAGTAAGCGCGATCTCGGTCCGCGACGCGTTCAGGAACCCGGCGAATTCACCGCTTGTGATCACGCCGGTGTCCAGGTTGACAAAGCTCACGTCGTTGCCGCCGAAGACCTGTCCGGTGCCGTCGAAGCCGGTGAACGACACGGCGCCCGAGCCGTCCGCGACCAGTTCGAAGGAGTTGGCCGTGGCCGTCGGGTCCGGGTTGCGTTCGAATTCCGTGCTCGTGTTCGTGTCCGAGCAGGCGCCGAGGGCGACGACAGCCGCCGAGGCTGCGAGCGGGCGGATCATACGACCGCACCCGCGAAGATGAAATCGTCCGCCGACAGCTCCGTCTCCGTCACACCGAATATCGTCATTGTCGTGCCTCCCAGCGTGATGACCGCCGATCCTCCGACCGTGTCCATCGCATTGAACAGCGCGGTCGCATCGGCAAAGGTTCCCGCCGCGAGTTCGATCTTGTCGAGGCCCGGCGTGAAGTCCTCGCCCGTGGGAGTGGAGCCGACCGGGGACAGATAGTCGATATCAAGGCGCGCGATCGTGTCGTTTCCGCCGGTATCCGCGAAGACGAAGACATCCGCCCCCGCCCCGCCCATCAGCAGGTCGCTGCCCGCGCCACCGTCGATCCTGTCATTGCCGCCGATGTCGAATCCGTCGGGATCGCCGACAAGAACATCCGACCCGTTCCCGCCCAGAAGCGTATCGCTCCCGATGCCGCCGAGGATGAGATCGTCGCCGGCCCCGCCCGACATCTCGTTGCGGCCGATGCCGGCCAGCAGGACATCGGCGCCGTCGCCTCCGTCGAGCGTGTTTGCGCCGGCGAAGTCGAAGATGAGATCGTCTCCGCCGAGGCCGAACAGCCTGTCGTTGCCGGCTCCGCCGGAGATCTCGTCTTGCGCCTGCGAGCCTGTGACGGTGTCATCCCCGGCCAGAGCGAAGATCGTTAGACCTTCCGACCAGGACGACCGGTCAATCACATTGTCTTCCAGCGATCCGGTGACCACGGCGCGCGCGGAACCGTAGATGTACTGAATGCCCGCGATGTCGCCGGGGCCAAGCGAGAGAGTCTCGTCGCTCAGGTAGAACGCGTACATCACCTCGTCCGTCGCATCGGGAGGATGTCCGAGCCCGAGCGTATGGCCGACCTCATGCAGGGCGACGTTATAGAAGTTCATGCCGCTCTCGCCGAAGGGCGACCATGTCCGGTCCGCATCGAACGTGACGACAGCCTCGGTGACCTGATCGACAACGCCCGCTTCGACGAAGGTGGTCAGCGCCTCACCCACCTGAGAGCCGGGAAGGTCTGCCGCGGTGAACAGGATGTCGGCATCCGCCGCGGATGCCGAGGCCACGAAGGTCAACTGCGCCACCGACGTCCAGGTCGCCAGCGCCTCGGCCGCGGCATCCTCGAAGGCGCCGATGTCATCCGAGGTCAGCTCGAGGCCCGAGTAGAACGCGGCGTCGAAGCCGAAAGTGATGGTGCCGCCGGTACGGCCGTACTGGGTCTCGCCCCACTTGTAGCTGTTCAGAACATAAGACACAGCGGTCGCCTCTATGCGGACCCGAGAACGGCTAACCGCGAGGTGAAATTGGGGTCAAGCCGGCGCCTGTCAACTTCATTCGCCATTTTCTCATTCCAGTTCGACCAGCAGATCCTTCGCGTCGATCTGCGCTCCGGTGGAGACATGCACGGCCTTCACCGTCGCATCCTTTTCGGCATGCATCCCGGTTTCCATCTTCATCGCCTCTATGGTGAGGAGCAAGTCGCCCGACCTGATCTTCTGGCCTTCCTTCACGGTCACGGACGCAACCACGCCCGGCATCGGCGCGCCTATGTGGTCGGGATTTCCCGCCTCCGCCTTCGGCCGCTTCGCCGTCGCGGCGACGGCCTTGCGGTCGTCGACACGGATCACGCGGGGCTGGCCGTTCAACTCGAAGAAAACGCGGACGGAGCCGTCTTCATGGGTCTCGCCCACCGCTTGCAGGCGAATCTCCAACGTCTTGCCGGGATCGATCTCGACCGAGATTTCCTCCGAAGGCTCCATGCCGTAGAAGAACGTCTTCGTCGGAAGGGTCCGCACGGGCCCGTAGTCAAGGTTCCGGCGCAGGTAATCGGTGTAGACCTTGGGATACATCAGGTAGCCATTGAGATCCTCGTCGTCGATCTCGCGACCGTCGAAGTCGTCGGAGAGAGACTTTCGCGTCTTCTCTATGTCGACCGGTCTTGCATGAAGGCCCGGCCGGTCCGTGAACGGCTTCTCGGTCTTCAGGATCTTCTTCTGGATTTTCTCGGGCCATCCCCCCGGCGGCTGGCCCAGATTTCCCTTCATCATGTCGAGGACGGACTCCGGGAAGGAGACTTCGCGCGCGGGATCCTCGACATCGGCCCGGGTGAGGCCCTGGCTCACCATCATCAGCGCCATGTCGCCCACGACCTTCGACGACGGCGTGACCTTCACGATGTCGCCGAACATCCTGTTGACCTCGGCATAGGTCTCCGCGACCTCGTGCCAGCGTTCCTCGAGCCCGAGGGACCGCGCCTGCGCCTTGAGGTTGGTGAACTGACCGCCGGGCATCTCGTGGAGGTAGACCTCGGAGGCGGGCGCCTGAAGCCCGCTCTCGAACGCGGCGTAGTGGGCGCGCACCATCTCCCAGTAGTTCGAGATCTCGCGGATAGCGGACTGGTCGAGATCGGTCGCGCGATCGGTGTATTCCAGCGCGGAGACGACGGTCCCGATGGTCGCCTGGCTGGTGTTCCCCGAAAGGCTGTCCATCGCGCAATCGACGGCGTCCACGCCCATTTCGGCGGCGGCGAGGATGGTGCCGCAGGCGATGCCGGCCGTATCGTGCGTGTGGAAGTGAACCGGCAGACCCGTCTCCTCCTTGAGCGCCTTGATCAGGATGCGCGCCGCACCCGGCTTCAGAAGCCCCGCCATGTCCTTCAGCCCGAGGACGTGGATGCCCGCCGCCTCCAGTTCCTTCGCCATGCCCACGTAGTACTTGAGGTCGTACTTCGCCCGGTCGGGATCGCGCAGGTCGCCGGTGTAGCAGATCGTGCCCTCGAGCACCTTTCCCGTCGTCAGCACCGCGTCCATCGCGACGCGCATGTTCTCGACCCAGTTCAGGCTGTCGAACACGCGGAACACGTCGACGCCGCTTGCCGCGGCCTGCTTGACGAAGAACTGCACGACGTTGTCGGGGTAGTTCGTGTAGCCCACGCCGTTCGCCCCGCGCAAAAGCATCTGCGTCATGATATTGGGCATCCGTTTGCGAAGGTCGCGTAGGCGCTGCCACGGGCATTCCTGAAGAAAACGGTAGGCCACGTCGAACGTCGCGCCGCCCCAGCATTCGACCGAGAACAGCTCGGGCAGGTTCGCCGCGTAGGTCGGAGCGACACGGATCATGTCGATCGACCGCATCCGGGTTGCGAGGAGCGACTGGTGTCCGTCGCGCATCGTCGTGTCGGTGATCAGGACCTGCGTCTGGTCGAGCATCCATTCGGCAAGCGCCTCGGGCCCGAACTCGTCGAGGATCTGCCGGGTTCCCGGTTTCGGGGTTTCCGTGCGGAGCGCCGGGGGTTTCGGCTCCTTCACGTCGGCGGGCGGACGCGGGCGGCCCGCCGTCTCGGGGTGCCCGTTCACCGTGATATCGGCGATGTAGGTGAGGATTTTCGTCGCCCGGTCCTGCCGCGCCTTGAAGTTGAAGAGCGCGGGCGTCTCGTCGATGAACTTGGTGTGGTATTCGTTGTTGAGGAACGTCGGGTGCTTCAGCAGGTTCTCGACAAAGGCGATGTTGGTCGACACCCCTCTGATGCGGAATTCGCGCAGCGCCCGGTCCATCCGCGCGATGGCGGCCTCGGGCGTCGGGGCCCAGGCGGTCACTTTCTCCAGAAGCGAATCGTAGTAACGGGTGATCACCGCGCCCGAATAGGCCGTGCCGCCGTCGAGCCGGATGCCCATCCCAGTCGCGCCCCGGTAGGCCGTGATGCGCCCGTAATCGGGGATGAAGTTGTTCTGCGGGTCCTCCGTCGTGATCCGGCACTGGATCGCATGACCGTTGAGCTGGACGTCGTATTGCGAGGCGACACCGGTGGCCTCCATGAGGCTCTTGCCCTCGGCGACGAGGATCTGCGCGCGCACGATGTCGATGCCGGTGACCTCCTCGGTCACGGTGTGCTCGACCTGGATCCGCGGGTTGACCTCGATGAAGTAGAAGGCGCCCGTGGCCATATCCATCAGGAACTCGATGGTGCCGGCGCATTCGTAGCCAACTTCCTCGGCGATCTTCCGTCCGAGGTTGCAGATCTCCTCGCGCTGGGCGGGCGAGAGATAGGGCGCGGGTGCACGTTCGACGACTTTCTGGTTCCGCCTCTGGACCGAACAGTCACGCTCCCAGAGGTGGTAGATGTTGCCGTGCTGGTCCCCGAGGATCTGCACCTCGACGTGCCGGGCCTTGAGGATCATCTTCTCGAGATAGCCCTCGCCGTTGCCGAAGGCGGCCTCGGCCTCGCGGCGGCCCTCCTTGACCTTGGTTTCGAGTTCCTCGGGCTTCATGATCGGCCGCATGCCGCGTCCGCCGCCGCCCCAGGACGCCTTCAGCATCAAGGGGTAGCCGATCTCCTCGGCCTGCTTCCCGATCCCGGCCATGTCGTCGCCCAGGACTTCGGTCGCCGGTATCACCGGCACGCCGGCCTTGATCGCGACCTTTCGCGCCGAGGCCTTGTCGCCGAGCGCCCGCATCGTCTCCGCCTTGGGGCCGATGAAGGCGATGCCGGCTTCCACGCAGGCGTCGACGAACTCCGGGTTCTCGGAGAGGAGGCCATAGCCCGGATGGATCGCATCCGCCCCGCATTCCCGCGCGACGCGGATGATCTCGGCGATCGAAAGATATGCCGCGACCGGCCCGAGCCCCTCGCCGATCTTGTATGCCTCGTCCGCCTTGAACCGGTGGAGCGAGAACTTGTCCTCCTCGGCATAGACCGCAACGGTCCGCTTCCCCAGTTCGTTCGCCGCCCGCATCACGCGGATTGCGATCTCACCACGGTTGGCGACGAGGATCTTCTGGAAGTCGGGCATGTTTAAGGTCCGGGGCAGCTTTCGCAGGTGCAGCAAGTGTTAGGGCCTCGCGGCCTCCGCGTAAACCGCCGGAAAGTCGCAACCTCTCACGGCAGACGGGCGCGCGCCTCGACCGGACGTTCGATCGCCATCTGGCCCATGTCGGCCACCATTCCGGCCTTCAGGATGCGGAGAACATGTGCCGCCCCCTCGGCGCCGCGCGCGGCGACGCCCCAGTGCCATGCCCGGCCAAGCATCACGAAGTCCGCGCCCTTCGCGATCATCCGCAGGACATCGGTGCCGCACCGGACGGCCCCGTCGCAGATGAGCGGATAGTCCGCGCCCGCAGCGGCACGGATCGACGGCAGAACGTCGAGCGCCGCGGGCGCGGCCGCGAACTGCCGGCCACCGTGGTTCGAGACCCAGATGGCGTCCACACCTTCGTCGATCAGCCGTGCGACCGGCTCGGCGCCGAGGACGCCCTTCACGACGAGAGGTCCGTCCCAGAGGTCGCGGAGCGCCTTGACATACTCCCAGTCGGGAGCGGTCCGCAGCAGATAGCCGACATGCGCCGTGCCGGAACGCGCCGTGCTCACATCGGCATACTTCTCGAGCGTCGCGAGCGTCGGTACGCCCGACCTGAGAACCTGCAGCGACCACTCCGGCCGAAGCGCGGCCTGTGCCACGAGGCGCGGGGTGATCTTCATCGGCTGCGTGAGCCGGGCCCGGGTCTGCCGCTCCCGGCGACTCGCCACCGCGACGTCGACGGTCAGGACCAGCGTGTGAAAGCCCGCCTCCCTCGCCCGGTTCAGAAGATCGGCGCGGATCTCCGGATCGGCGGGTGGGTAAAGCTGGAACCACCCCCGGTCGCCGACGTGGACCGCAAGGTCTTCCGGCGTCATCGCTGCAACGGTGGACAGACCGTAGGGGATGCCCTCCCGGACCGCGAGATCGGCAAGGATTTGCTCGGCTCCGGGCCACATGAGGCCCGACATGCCGACGGGCGCGATCCCGATCGGCGCGGTATAGGTGCGTCCCAGAAGCTCGGTCGAGAGATCGACGGTCTGCTTGCCGCCCAGTATGCCGGTCTTCAGCACCACCTCGTCGAGGGCTTCGGCGTTCCTCCGATGCGCGCTCTCATCTCCTGTCGCGCTCTCGAGGTACTCCCACACGAAATGAGGTATCCGCCGGCGGGCGTGAGCCTGCAGGTCCGAAAGGCCGGGATAGCGCGTGTCGAGATCCATGAAGCCCTTGTATTGGAAGGACTTCCCCCTGCAAACCCAAAGTGTGGAACAGATGCGGAACAAACCCTTTCGCTCCCCTCCCGTTCCTTCTACATTGAGGTCAATGAGCAGTTTCGACGAAAGCGACGCCTTCGACGCGGCGGTGCCGCTCAGCCAGGGCGCCATGACGGCGCGGCCGGCGCCCTATCTCGACGACCTCAACCCGGCGCAGCGCGACGCGGTGCTGGCGCTCGACGGGCCGGTGCTGATGCTGGCCGGCGCGGGGACGGGCAAGACGAAGGCGCTGACGACCCGGATCGCGCATCTGCTCAACACCGGCACCGCGCGGCCGAACGAGATCCTCGCCGTCACGTTCACGAACAAGGCGGCGCGGGAGATGAAGGAGCGCGTGGCGCGGCTTCTCGGCCAGACGGTCGAGGGCATGCCGTGGCTCGGGACGTTTCACGCGATCTGCGTGAAGCTCCTGCGCCGGCACGCCGAGCTTGTGGGGCTCAAGACGAACTTCACGATCCTCGACACCGACGATCAGGTGCGGCTCATGAAGCAGCTGATCGCCGCGGCGAACATCGACGAGAAGCGCTGGCCGGCGCGTCAGCTTGCCGGGCTGATCGACCACTGGAAGAACCGTGCGTGGATCCCGGACAAGGTGCCGGCCGCCGAAGCGGGCGCGTTCAACCACATGGGGATCGAGCTCTACGCGCAGTACCAGGACAGGCTCAGGACGCTCAACGCCGTCGACTTCGGCGACCTCCTCCTGCACGTCCTCACGATCTTCCAGAGCAACGAGGACGTTCTGGCGCAATATCAGCGCTGGTTCCGCTACATCCTCGTCGACGAATACCAGGACACGAACGTTGCGCAGTATCTCTGGCTCCGCCTCCTCGCGCGAGAGCACCGGAACATCTGCTGCGTCGGCGACGACGACCAGTCGATCTACGGCTGGCGTGGCGCGGAGGTCGGCAACATCCTGCGGTTCGAGAAGGATTTTCCCGGGGCGACGGTGATCCGGCTCGAACAGAACTATCGCTCGACGCCGAACATCCTCGGCGCGGCGTCCGGCCTGATCGAAGCGAACAAGGGACGGCTCGGAAAGACGCTCTGGACCGAGGCGGGCGCGGGCGAGAAGGTTCGTCTCATCGGCCATTGGGACGGCGAGGAGGAGGCGCGCTGGATCGGCGAGGAGCTCGAGGCGATGGGGCAGGGGACGCGCGGCATGCGGCCCATGGGTCTCGACGAATGCGCGATTCTCGTCAGGGCCTCGCACCAGATGCGCGCCTTCGAGGACCGGTT
>CAZPOK010000063.1:0-14588 GCA_964587905.1 uncultured Rhodobacterales bacterium
AGAATCTTCCGGCGGGCCAGGTCTCCGGTGCCGCCGAAGATCACGAGGTCGAACGTGTCGACAGGGATGACGCGCGAAACCATCTGAATGTCCCTCGGCATGGCCTTCACAAAGGCCCGTTAGCGCTAACGAGACCTCTTCGCTCCTTACGTGGGCAGTCAGGCGGAGTCTACCACCGGCGCGGACATTCTCAATGCGGGCGTTGCCGCGTCACTCCCGCGCGGCCCGAAATCCGCCGGTCACGCCTCCAGCTCGGCGTCCCAGTAGAGGAAATCGAGCCAGGTCTCGTGAAGATGATTCGGTGGAAACCTGCGGCCCATGTTGCGCAATTCCTCCGCGCCCGGCTGCCGCGGCGGCCGGCGAAGCGCCATGCCGACCTGCCGCAGGCTTTTCGAGCCCTTGCGCAGGTTGCACCCGGCGCAGGCGGCGACGACGTTCTCCCAGCTGGTCACGCCGCCGCGCGACCGCGGGATCACGTGGTCGAAGGTCAGATCGCCCCTCGCGCCGCAGTACTGGCAGCAGAATTCGTCCCGCAGGAAAAGATTGAAGCGCGTGAAGGCCACGCGCTTCTGCGGCTTGACGTAATCCTTGAGCACGACGACCGAGGGAATGCGTATCTCGGTCGACGGACTTCGCACGATCTCGTCGTATTGGGCGACGATGTCGACCCGGTCGAGCCAGGCCGCCTTCACCGCCTCCTGCCAGGGCCAGAGCGACAGCGGGTAGTAGGACAGCGGGCGATAATCGGCATTGAGAACCAGCGCCGGATAGTGCCTGAGCGATGTCGGCTCGCGCACGAAACTCGTCCTGAAATCTCCGTCCATTCTCGACTCCGCTCCCGCCCTGTCTGCCTCGTCGTCCGGCACCAGAGCGGGACGCGCCCGCCCCAGACATACCGGGACTATATATGGCGTCGCCCTGCTGGCAAGCCCCACAAATCCGGTGTTCGCGATGCAGCGGTAGCCAGGGTTTTCAACAGGAGTATGACGGTTATCCACATCGCGCCCACATCCCGTGACAGCCCCCCTCCGGCTCGGCTACCGTGCCGCCATGACCACAGATCCCCCCGCCCCCCGCGGCATCCTCGAAGCGGCGCTCTATGCGCGGGATCTCGACGCGGCCGAGGCCTTCTACGGCGGCCTCCTCGGGCTCGAGCGCGTCACGCGCGCCGGGGATCGTCACGTCTTCTTCCGCGTGGGCGACACGATCCTCCTGATCTTCAATCCCGACGAGACCGCGAACGCCAAACCCGACGCGCGGCTTCCGGTTCCTCCGCACGGCGCGCGCGGTCCCGGGCACGTCTGCTTCGCCACGACGCGGGCGGAGATCGACGACTGGCGCAGCGCGCTGGAGCGGGCCGGGATCGCGATAGAGGCCGATTTCGAGTGGCCTAACGGCGCGCGGTCAGTCTATTTCCGCGATCCGGCGGGCAATTCCATCGAGATGGCCGAGCGGGCGCTGTGGTTCTAGTCGTTGAGCCCGAGCTTCTCGCGCATGAAGGACAGCGCGACCGAAAGCCCGTCCGGGGCGATGCCATGCGCGGTGCCCGTCATGACGTGGGCGTAGGCCTCGAAGCCGGCCTGCGTCAGCGCATCGCCCGCTTCGCTCAGGGAGGCCACGGGCACGATGTCGTCGGCATCGCCGTGGACCAGAAGGACCGGCGGTTTGGAGATCGCCTCCTCCGCGAGGCGCTCCGGCTCCAGGAGACGGCCCGAGAACCCCACGATGCCCGCGACGGGCTCGTCGCGGCGCGGGGCGACGTGCAGGCTCATCATCGTGCCTTGGGAAAACCCGAAAAGGAGGAGTTTCGAGGGGGTTACCCCCTCTTCCTCAAGCACGGCCCCGATGAAGGTGTCGAGCATGTCGGCCGACACCCTGCGCGAGGCCGCCGCCGCCGCCTCGTCCGATCCGTCGAGCCACGGGATCGGAAACCACTGGTAGCCGGCGGGATTGCCGATGCAGCGCTCGGGCGCGTCCGGCGCGACGAAGACGGTGTCGGGCATGTGCGGCGCCAGCGGATCGGCGAGCCCCAGAAGGTCGGCGCCGTCCGCGCCGTAGCCATGGAGGAAGACCACGACCGATCCCGTTTCGCCGGACGCGGAGGCGCGCCGCTTCGATTTCAGTCCGTCCGTCACCTGATCCCCTCCCGCTGCTTCGCCACCCGGTAGTAGGCCCAGAGAAGCCGGGCCGCAACGCCCCGCCACGGCGACCAGGGCGCGGCCATCTCGCGCAGGGCGCGTTCGGTCGGGCGTTGATCCAGGTTGAAGAGCATCCGCGCCGATTCCTGAAGCGCGAGATCGCCCGGGCAGATCACGTCGGCGCGGCCAAGCGAGAACATGACGTAGATCTCGGCGGTCCACCGCCCGATCCCCGGAACCTCGACGAGCGTTTCGATGACCTCTTCGGTCGGCACCTCCCGAAGCGCGGGATAGGGCAGCCGCGCGGCGGCGAGCGCGCGGGCATAGCGGATCTTCTGCCGGGAGAGGCCGCAGGCGCGCAGCTCGTCGTCGGAGGCCGCCAGCAGCTTGCGCGGTCCTGTATAGCCCGCGCTCTTCAGCCGGCCCCAGATCGCGTCCGCCGCGGCGACCGAGACCTGCTGGCTGACGATCGCGTCGAGCAACGCGGCGAATCCGTCCTTCCGGCGGCGCAGCGGCAACGGTCCGGTCCGCTCGAGCGCATGGGCGAAGCGCGGCTCCCGCGCGGCGAGCCACGCCGCGCCTTCGGCGACGCAGTCGGGCGTCTCGATGATCCGTCCCACGCTCAGAGCCGCCTCCTCACCCAACTCATCACCTCCGACACCGTCTCGGCGCGCGGCGCCTCGGCCTGCGGCGGCCGGCGCACCAGCCCCACCCTCAGCCCGAGCCGCCGCGCCGCGTCGAGCTTAGGGCTCTCCTCCACCCCGCCCACGTTCGGCAGGACGATCCAGTCGAGCTCCAGCGAGGTGTAAAGCCGTCGCTCGGTGTCATGGGTGAACGGTCCGCGGTCGTAGAGAAAGTGCCAGGCGGGTCTCGCGGAGACGCGCGGCATCCGCTCACGCAGGCGGCAGAACACGACGCGCCCGGAGAGATGCCCGAGCCGGTCGTTCCCCCGGCCGTCGGTATCGATCATGAGCCGTGCGCCGTCCGGCACCTTCTCCTCCACCTCTCCGCAGTGGTTGAGGAATGTCCACCGGTCGTCGGGCCCCGGCATCCACTGCGGCCGCTGGAACCGCAGGTAGGCGATCCCCAGGTCGGTCGCGGCCCGGTGCGCCCGGTCGGAGATCCGCACGGCGAAGGGATGCGTGGCGTCGAGAACGGCCTCGACGCGCTCCTTCCGGAGCCAGTCGCGGAACGCCGCCTCGCTGCCCCAGCCGCCGATCCGTGTCGGCAGGCCGAGCGGCACCGGCGACCGCGCCGCGCGGGCGAGCGAGGCTGTCGTGATAAGCCGCGTCTCGCGCGCGAGGCTCGCCGCGACATGGGCCGCGTCCGACGTGCCAGCGAGAAGCAGAAGCCTCATGACCGGGCGCCGGCGCGACAGGGGACCGCCGCTCCTCGACCCGTGGCTCCGGCTGACGGCCCATTCACTTCGTACGACGCCATTGTTCTGCAGAGATGCCTGCGCCGAGATCCGCCGCGCACGGACCCTCCGGCTCTCGCACCCCTTCCCTTCCTGTTCGCCGTATTCCACCGCATACCATATCCCATCCCACCACGATTTCCAGAACGACGGCACGGCATCTGCGGCTTTCGGCCTCGCTTGCAGCCGCCGCCGCGCGGGACTAAGCCAATCGGGATGACCGCGACCTCCATCGACAACCGCGCCAGGCGCAACGTGACCGTCCTCGTGGCGGCGCAGGCGATTCTCGGCGCGCAGATGCCGATGATCTTCACGATCGGCGGCCTGGCGGGGCAGACGCTGGCGTCGAACGTCTGTTTCGCGACATTGCCGATCTCGCTCATCGTGCTCGGCTCGATGCTCTCGGCCACCCCGCTTTCAACCTTCATGCAGCGCTTCGGGCGCAAGGCGGGGTTCTTCGTGGGCGCGCTGGGCGGCACCGTCGGCGCCGCCATCGGCGCCTGGGGGCTGATGACGTCGAGCTTCACGCTGTTCCTGATCGGATCGCTGTTCACCGGGATCTACATGTCCGCGCAGGGCTTCTACCGATTCGCGGCGGCGGATACCGCGTCGGACGTGTTCCGGCCCAAGGCGATCAGCTATGTCATGGCGGGCGGGCTCGCCTCGGCGATCATCGGGCCGCAGCTCGTGAAGGTCACGGCCGATTCGATGGTCGTGCCGTTCCTCGGCACCTACCTCGCGGTGATCGGGCTCAACCTGGCGGGAGCGCTGCTCTTTCTCTTCCTCGACATCCCCAAGCCGCCGGTGCCCGGCGCCGACGCCCCGAAAGGCCGGAGCCGGTGGGAACTGCTGACCACCCCGCGCATCGCGGTGGCGATCATCTGCGCGATGGTCTCTTACGCGCTGATGAACCTCGTGATGACCTCGACGCCGCTCGCCGTCGTGGGCTGCGGATTCGAGACGAGCACGGCGGCCGATGTCGTCTCGGCGCACGTGCTCGCCATGTTCGCGCCGTCCTTCTTCACCGGACACCTCATCGCCCGATTCGGCGTGGAGCGGATCGTGGCGCTCGGCCTCGCGATCCTCGCCGCGGCGGGGGTCGTGGGGATTGCCGGCGTCGAACTCGAGAATTTCTACATCGCGCTCGTCCTGCTCGGCATCGGCTGGAACTTCGGCTTCATCGGGGCGACCGCCATGCTCGCCTCCGCGCATGCCCCGGAAGAACGCGGGCGGGTTCAGGGCATGAACGACATGATCGTCTTCGGCTGCGTGACGGTCGCCTCGCTGGCCTCCGGCGGGCTGATGAACTGTTCCGGCGGCACGCCCGAGGCGGGCTGGGCCGCCGTCAACCTCGCGATGATCCCGTTCCTCGCGCTCGCGGGCGGGGCGCTCATCTGGCTGGTGATGCGCCCCAAGGAGGACCTGACGCTCTCTACCACCGGCCGGTGAGGCTGAGCGCCAGAAGCCCCGCGCGCCTCCGGAATTCTGACACCCTGAGTGTCCCCGCGGGGACACGGCCCGGATCGGCCGCCGCCTGACGCAGGATCGCTGCCGCCTGCCAGCCCGGGTAGAGCGCGGGCGCCGCCCTGGCGTCGAGCCCGAATCTGGACCGGCGCGCGCGGGCGATCCGGTCGAGTCCCTGCCGCGCGAGGGTCTGCACCGTGCCGGGCCGTCCGTCAGGCAACGGCTTGCGGCCACGCGCCTCGAGCTCCGGGATCGCGCGGAAGAACGCCGCCAGACCGGCGCCCCGGCCGAAGTCGCGCACGATGGGTTCGGCCTCCGCACCGGCGCCGAGCGCCCGCGCCGCGGCCCACATCAGCCCCGCCGCCGTCGCGTCGATGTAGTCCTCGAACTGCGCCGCGTCCTCGAAGGCGTCCTTGTAGACGTCCCATCGCCGCGCCGCGACCGCCCGGTCGAGCAGCGCCGCGCCCTCGGCGTCGATCACCGCGGCCAGCGGCCCGACGACCTCGTGGGCCCGGGGCGGCCTGCCCTGGCCGATCTCCTCGAGCGCGTCTCGCCACCACTGGAGCCGCATCTCCGCGATCATCGGCTCCTCGGTGACCCAGGGCGCGCGCGAGATCTCCACGTTAAAGGCGTGGATCGGGAACAGGACCGCGCGCGCCTCGGGCGGCGCGGCCATCGCCGCGTTGAACCTGTCGGGGTCGGCGCGGGCCACCAGCTCGGCTGTGGCCGCGACGCTCATACCGGGCGGGCCACCACGAGAAGATATCCCGTCTCGCGCTTCACCTTCCGCCAGAGCGACGCCTCGGCCTCGGCCATGTCGAGAGCCGGCGTCACCTCCGGCCCCGCGTCCCCGCGAAGACGCCGGGCCCGCTCCAGAAGCGGCGCGTAGTAGGCCTCCCAGGCCGCATCGGACAGCCGGCGATCGCCGAGCACGCGATAGCCCGCCGCCTCCACCTCTTCCAGCAACTCGTCGCGGGGACGGGCGACATAGCCCTCCCAGAACGCCCGTGCCTCCTCGGACGCGTCGTCGGTGAAGAGACACGGCTCGGAAAAGGCGATCGCCCCGCCCACCGCGAGGCGGCCGCGGAACGCGGCGAGGCCGGCCGCGACGCCGAGGAAATAGAGCGCGCCGGCGCACCAGATGAAGTCGAACGGGCCTTCCTGCACGCTCATGTCGCCTTCGACGGCCGTCACCCGGTCCGGCGGGAACCGGTCGCGGATCGCGGCGACGAAGGGACCGTGGGCATCCACCGCCGTGACATGGGCGCCCTCCACTTCGAGAAGCGTCCCGATGTCGCCGCCCGGCCCCGACCCGGCGTCGAGGATCCGCGCGCCGGGCTTCACCCGCGCGCAGTCGACGGCCCAGCGGACGTCATCGGGCTCTCCCGGACCTTCGCGCGGCAACTCGTTGTGAAGTCTGAAAAATCCGTCTTCCATGCCTTACTCCGCGGCGCGGCCCGCGGCCTCCGCCGCGTCCCGCACCAGTTTCCAGTTGATCGCGTCGAGCAGCGCCTCGAAGGAGGCGTCGACGATGTTGGGCGACACACCCACCGTCGACCACCGACGCCCCGCGCTGTCCTCGCTGTCGATGATGACGCGGGTGACCGCCTCGGTGCCGCCTTGCGTGATGCGCACCTTGAAGTCGACGAGGCGCATGTCGTCGATGAGGCCCTGATACGGGCCGAGATCCTTGGCCAGCGCCTTGGCCAGAGCGTTGACCGGGCCGCGATCCGAGCCGGTCTCGTCCATCGATTCGCTCACCGACAGCATCTTCCTTTCGCCGATCTTCACCACGACGACCGCTTCGGACAGGCTCACCATGGCGTTGTACTTGTTCTTTCGTCTCTCGACCGTGACGCGGTAGCGCTTGACCTCGAAAAACTCCGGGAGCCGGCCAAGTTCGGCCCGCGCCAGCAGTTCGAACGACGCCTGCGCGGTGTCGTAGCTGTAGCCTTCGGCCTCCCGCGCCTTCACGTTCTCGAGGATCCGGGCGAGCGCCGGGTCGCCCTTTTCGACGACCACGCCCATGTCGCGCAGGCGTTCGCGCAGGTTCGACTGGCCCGCCTGGTTCGACATCGGCACGATGCGCGCGTTGCCCACGGCCGCGGGATCGACATGTTCGTATGTCGTGGGGTCCTTCAGGATCGCGCTGGCGTGGAGCCCCGACTTGTGCGCGAAGGCGGAGGCGCCGACGTAGGGCGCGGACCGCAAGGGCACGCGGTTGAGGATGTCGTCGAGGGTGCGCGAGGCGCGGGTGAGATGGGTGAGGTTTTCCTCAGAAACACCTGTTTGGAATAGACTTCTGTAAGGCTCCTTGAGGAGAAGCGTCGGGATCAGCGTCGTCAGGTTGGCGTTTCCGCAGCGCTCGCCCAGGCCGTTCAGCGTGCCCTGGATCTGCCGCGCTCCGGCATCGACCGCGGCGAGGCTGCCCGCCACGGCGTTGCCCGTGTCGTCGTGGGTGTGGATGCCGAGCCACGCGCCGGGGATGCCGGCGGCGATCACACTGGACGTGATCTCGAAGACCTCCGCGGGGAGCGTCCCGCCGTTGGTGTCGCAGAGCACGATCCAGCGCGCGCCGGCCTCATGAGCGGCGGTGCAGCAGGCGATGGCATAACCCGGATTGGCCTTGTAGCCGTCGAAGAAATGCTCGGCGTCGAACAGCGCCTCGCGGCCCTTCGCGACGATGTGCGCGACCGATTTCGCGATGCTTTCGAGGTTTTCGTCGAGAGAGATCCCCAGCGCCGTCTCGACGTGGAAGTCGTGCGTCTTGCCAACGAGGCAGACCGCCGGGGTGCCCGCGTTCAGCACCGCCGCCAGCACGTCGTCGTTGTCGGCCGACCGGCCGGACCGCTTGGTCATGCCGAAGGCGGTGAAGGTGGCGCGGGTGTCGGGGCGCAGGCCGAAGAACTCGTTGTCTGTGGGATTGGCACCCGGCCAGCCGCCCTCGATATGGTCGATACCAAGGGCGTCGAGGGTTTCCGCGATGCGGCGCTTCTCGGGCGTCGAGAACTGCACGCCCTGGGTCTGCTGGCCGTCGCGCAGCGTCGTGTCGTAGAGGAAGAGGCGCTCGCGGGTCATGGCCGGACCCCGCGGCAGGGAGTCCGAGCGGATCGCTCATGGAAAGCGTGTGGATGGAAGGTCGTACGGGTGGCGCCGGAGCCTCGGACCGGTCGAGTCCGCGCGGCCCGAACAGCGCCGAAGGCGCCGGGCCAGCGCCTGCCCGTCCCGGCGGGCTGGCGCCTTGGCTGGTGCAGGCGCGGCGTTCGACCGATGTGCGGACATGGCTGCCATAAAGCGCGCCGCTCCTGCGTCGAAGCGCCATCCCACGGGCAGGCGCCGGCCCGGCTTGCGTCGCGCGGTGTCAGTGCCATTCTGTGGGATCCTCCGGTAGGGCTTTCAGCTTGGCAGGATCGAACCCCTCGGCGGGGAGCAGTTCCACCCCCTCCCTGCTCATCCTGACCTCGACCCCGGCCTCGGCGAGCGCCGCCTTCAGCCGGTCGACCTCGGCGAAGTTCATCGTGGCCTTCGCCTGCTCCCGGGCGTCTGTCAGGCGCTCCGCGGCCGCCGTCAGCGCCGCGCTCCCGGCATCGGCCCAGAGCGGGACGCGGTCGTCCATCAGCCCCAGAAGCGCGAGGCCCGCCCGGAGCCCCGCAGCGTCGCCCTCACCCGCGAGCCGGTGCAGTTCGGCAAGCGCCCCGTGGGTGTTCAGATCGTCGGCCAGCGCGGCGACGAGCGCCTTTGGCATGTCGCCCGGCTTCGCCGCCCCGGCGATGCGATACCACTTCCTGAGCGTCGCCTCGGCCTCCCGTGCCTTCTCCGCAGTCCAGTCCATCGGCTTGCGGTAATGCGTCGAGAGGAACACGAAGCGGATCACCTCGCCGGGCACGCCCTGATCCAGCAGCGCACGCACCGTGAAGAAGTTGCCCAGTGACTTCGACATCTTCCGGCCCTCGACCTGCAGCATCTCGTTGTGCATCCAGACCCGCGCGAAATCTTCCGACGGATGCGCGCAGGCCGATTGCGCGATCTCGTTCTCGTGGTGCGGGAACTGAAGGTCGATGCCGCCGCCGTGGATGTCGAAGGCCGGCCCCAGAAGCTCGTAGCTCATCGCCGAGCATTCGATGTGCCAGCCGGGGCGTCCGCGGCCCCAGGGGCTGTCCCAGCCGGGAAGATCGGCGTCCGAGGGCTTCCACAGCACGAAATCCATCGGGTTGCGCTTGAAGGGCGCCACCTCGACGCGGGCGCCGGCGATCATGTCCTCGACGGTGCGGCCCGAGAGCGTGCCGTAGTCGGCGTAGCTGTCCACGGCGAACAGGACATGGCCCTCGGCGAAATAGGCGTGGCCCTTCTCGACGAGATCCTGGATCATCGCGATCATCGTGCCGATGTGCTGCGTCGCGCGCGGCTCGATCGTGGGGCGCAGCGCGCCCAGCGCGTCCATGTCCTGGTGATACCAGTGGATCGTCTCGTCGGCGCGGTCGTGGATCAGGTGCTCGAGCGTGCCTTCGGCGCCCGCGGCCTTGCGCTTCTGCGCGGTCGCGTTGATCTTGTCGTCGATGTCCGTGATGTTGCGGACATAGGTCACGTTCTCCTCGCCGTAAACGTGGCGAAGCAGCCTGAACAGCACGTCGAAGACGATCACCGGCCGGGCGTTGCCCAGGTGCGCGCGGTCATAGACCGTCGGCCCGCAGACGTACATCCGCACGTCGTCGGGGTCGATGGGCGAGAACACCTCCTTCGCCTTGGTCTTCGTGTTCCAGAGCCTG
Organism: uncultured Rhodobacterales bacterium; assembly: GCA_964587905.1. Lineage (GTDB taxonomy): Bacteria > Pseudomonadota > Alphaproteobacteria > Rhodobacterales > Rhodobacteraceae > DAINOF01. Next base: position 9,786 of record CAZPOK010000063.1, read on the forward strand.
ATCTCGGTCATGGGCCGTCCTTCGGGCAGGTCGCCCGCGGGCCTTAGCAAGATCGACTTGAGAGGGAAAGAGGACCGGCCCGCGCGACGTGTGTCAGCGGGGAATGCAGCGGGAAACGATCGCGGCGCGGGTCATGGCGTTTTCATATACACGCGTACCGCACCGGGCAAGCCTCGCGTGGCGGCGACGGGACCGGCCGTTTGACTTCCCGGCTTCCCCATGGCCCTGTCGGACCATGAGACCGTCCCATCGCATCACGCATCTGACCGACGACGCCGCGGGAGGCTGGGGCATCCATTTCCGGGCGCGGGCGCTGAAGGAGGCCGGCGCGAGGATCGCCGACCTCACGATCGGAGAGCACGACGTTCGGACGCATCCCGACATCCTCGACGCGATGCACCGGGCGGCGCGCGGCGGGCACACCGGATATTCCGCCATCCAGGGAACGGACTCGCTGCGCCGGGCGGTGGCCCAGCGTGTCACCGCGCGGACCGGCGTGCCGGCCGGACCGGAGAACGTGCTGATCACGCCGGGCGGACAGGCGGCGCTTTTCGCGGCGCATCATGCGGTGGGCGAGGCGGGGGACCGGGCGCTTTTCTGCGATCCCTACTACGCGACCTATCCCGGTACCATCCGGGGCGCGGGGCTCGTGCCGGTGGCGGTGCCGACCCGGGCCGAGGACGCTTTCCAGCCGCGCGCGAACGAAATCGACGCGCGGGCCGAGGGGGCGGTGTCGCTTCTGCTGAACACGCCGAACAACCCCACCGGGGTGGTCTACCCGGAGGCCACGCTGGCGCGGGTGGCGGAGGTGTGCCGCGCACGCGATCTCTGGCTGATCTCCGACGAGGTCTACGACACGCAGGTCTGGGAGGGAGGCCATCTCTCGCCCCGGGCGCTGCCGGGCATGGCGGAGCGGACGCTGGCGATAGGCTCGATGTCGAAGAGCCACGCGATGACGGGCTCGCGGATCGGCTGGCTCGTCGGCCCGGAGGAGGCGATCGGACCTCTGACGAACCTTGCCACGCACACGACCTACGGGGTCGCGGGCTTCGTGCAGGACGCGGCCGAATACGCTCTGGGGCGCGGCGCGGCGTTCGAGGCGGAGATCGCGGCACCGTTCCGGCGGCGGCGGGCGATCGCGATGCGGCTGGTGGAGGGACAGAACATCGTGCGGGCGATCCCGTCCTCGGGGGCGATGTACGTGATGCTCGACGTGCGGGCGACGGGTCTCTCGGGCGAGACGTTCGCGGAGCGGCTTCTCGACGACGAGGCGATCGCGGTGATGCCGGGGGAGAGCTTCGGGACCGCGGCGGCGGGGCACCTGCGGGTGGCACTGACGATCGAGGACCGGGCGTTCGAGGACGCGATGCGGCGGCTACTCGCGTTCGCCGGGGCGCTGGCGAAGGAGACGGTTTGATGGAGGACATGGGCGCGCGGTTCAGGGCGCTGCACAGGCCGGGCGAGCCGTTCATCCTTGCGAACGCCTGGGATGCGGGCTCGGCGAGGATGCTGAAGGCTCTGGGAGCGGAGGCGATCGGGACCTCCTCGGCGGCACACGCCTTCACGCTCGGACGGCCGGACGGCGGGCAGGTGACGCGCGAGGAGGCGCTGTCGCATGCCGAGACGCTGACGGCGGCCACCGGACTGCCGGTGTCGGGAGACTTCGAGAACGGCTTCGGAGAGGCGCCCGAGACGGTGGCGGAGACGGTGCGGCTGTCGGCCGAGGCGGGGCTCGCGGGCATTTCGGTCGAGGATACGGCGCTGCCGGACGCGGGCGCCTATCCGTACGACCTGGCCGTCGAGCGCATCCGGGCGGCCGCGGCGGCGGCGCGCGCCCTGCCCGGCGATTTCGTGCTGGTGGCCCGGGCCGACGGTGTGATGACCGGCGCCTACGACCTCGACGAGGCGATCCAGCGTATCCGGGCCTTCGACGAGGCCGGCGCGGACTGTCTCTACGTGCCGGCGCCGGGGACGCTCGACGATCTGGGGCGGGTCGTCGCGGCGACGGCGAAGCCGGTGAACGCCCTTGCGGTTGGACCCTTCACCGAGGTGTCACGGGCGGAGTTCGCCGCGCTTGGCGTCGCGCGGATCTCGCTCGGCTCCGCGCTGGCGCGCGTCACCCATCGCGCGATCTTCGATGCGGCCCGGGCGATGTTCGGCGCGGGCGACTTCGCGCCGCTGGGGCACACGATCCCGGGGAGCGAGGTGGACCGCCTGCTCGGCGGCGGGTGACGGCTCAGCCGGCGAGGCGGCGCAGCGCGTAGATGTCGCCGAAGGACCGGCACCGCTCGGCGCGATCGTCGCCGGGGGCGGTCACGGTCTCCTGCGTCCCGACGTAGGCCTGCGCGAGCGCCGCCTGCGTCTCGCGGTCGACATGCCGGCGGATGTGCTCGGCCTCGAACCGGTCGAGCAGTTCGGCGATCCGCCACAGTCTTTCGGCTTCATGGGACCAGCCGAAGCCGTGGCGGCGCTCCGCCGCGAAGGCCTCGATCCGGGCCCGGTGATGGGCGACGCATTCGATCCGGGCGGCCAGAAGCGACAGGTCGCCCGCCGACTCGGACGCGAGGTAGAAGCGTTCCCGCAGCGGCGCCCCCGGCCCCACGGGTGGCGGCAGGTCGACCGCGGCGGCCGGCGTCGCGACGAGGATGAACCATACAATCAGACGGCGCATGCGCGATCTCCCTTGCCTGGAGCCGCGCGCCCGGCGCCCGCTTGGCGCGCGGAGCCCCGAAGTGTTGGAGTAAAGAGAGAACATCGCGTGAACCCTGCGGGCGGTTCCCGCGCGCGGCGCCACGCCGCTGGACTCTCCGCAGCGCAGCATGCAAGCGATCGGGTCATGGCCGAACCGCACAAGACCATCGCCCACACGCCCTTCGAGGATGCGCAGGCCTTCGTCCTCGGCACCGCGATGTGCGCGCTCGGCGTCCATTTCCTGACCGCGAACGGGCTGATCACCGGGCAGACGGCGGGCCTCGCCGTGCTCGTCTCCTACCTGTCGGGCTGGTCCTTCGGCGCGGTGTTCTTCGTGGTGAACCTGCCGTTCTGGGTGCTGGCCTGGACGCGCATGGGGTCGCGCTTCACGGTCAAGAGCGCGATCGCGGTCTCGCTCCTGTCGGTCTTCTCGGAAATCCTGCCCCGCGTCTTCGAGATCGGGCGGCTCGATCCGGCGGTGGGCGCGTTCCTCGCAGGCGCCACGATCGGGCTCGGCCTGATCGTGCTCTTCCGGCACGGTGCCTCGCTCGGCGGGGTGGGCGTGCTGGCGCTCTGGCTTCAGGACCGCACGGGGTTCCGGGCGGGCTGGACGCAGCTTCTGTTCGACGCGGCGCTGTTCGCGGCGGCCGTCTTCGTTCTCGACCCGCTCCTCGTTCTCTGGTCGCTCCTCGGAGCGGTCGTCGTAAACCTCATCATCGCGGTCAACCACCGGAAGGACCGCTACATCGCGCGGTGACGCCCATGCCCCTGACCTATCTCTACCTCATCCTCGCCGTCGCGGCCGAGACCGTGGGCACGACCGCCCTTCAGGCGAGCCAGCAGTTCACGCGGCTCGGCCCCTCCCTGGTCGTCGTCGTCAGCTACGCGACGGCCTTCTACCTGCTGTCGCTCACGCTGCTCACCATGCCGGTGGGCGTCGTCTACGCGATGTGGTCGGGGCTCGGGATCGTGTTCATCGCGCTGATCGCGTTCCTCGTCTTCGGCCAGCGGCTCGACTGGCCGGCGATCCTGGGGATGGCGATGATCCTGGGCGGCATCCTGGTGATCCACCTGTTCTCGAAGACCGCGCCGCACTGACGCTTGCCTCTGGTCTTTTCGCGGCGGGAAGACTACCTGCCGCGCAACCCTTTTTCGAAAGACGCCCATGGACATCCGCAACATCGCCATCATCGCCCACGTGGACCACGGTAAGACCACGCTCGTCGACGAGCTCCTGAAGCAGTCGGGCGCCTTCCGCGCGGGGCAGGCCGTGGCCGAGCGCGCGATGGATTCCAACGATCTCGAACGCGAACGGGGGATCACCATTCTCGCCAAGTGCACCTCCGTCGAGTGGAAGGGCACGCGCATCAACATCGTCGACACGCCCGGTCACGCGGACTTCGGCGGCGAGGTGGAGCGGATTCTCAGCATGGTCGACGGGGTGGTCCTTCTGGTCGACGCGGCCGAGGGGCCGATGCCGCAGACGAAGTTCGTGACCTCGAAGGCGCTGGCGCTGGGGCTGCGGCCCATCGTCGTGCTGAACAAGGTCGACAAGCCCGATGCCGAGCCCGACAGGGCGCTCAACGAGGTCTTCGACCTCTTCGCGGCGCTCGACGCCGACGACGACCAGCTGGACTTTCCGCATCTCTACGCCTCGGGCCGGTCCGGCTGGGCGGACGAGGAGCTCGACGGGCCGCGCAAGGATCTCTCGGCGCTCTTCAACCTCATCGTGCGGCACGTGCCGAAGCCGCGCCAGATCGCCCATGCCGACGAGGATTTCCGGATGCTGGCCACGACGCTGTCGGCCGATCCCTACCTCGGGCGCATCCTGACGGGGCGGGTGGAGTCGGGACGGCTCAGGACCGGGCAGACCGTGCAGGCGCTGACCCGGCACGGCCAGAAGATCGAGCAGTTCCGGATCTCGAAGATCCTCGCCTTCCGCGGTCTCGGCCAGCAGCCGATCGACGAGGCGCAGGCGGGCGACATCGTCACCATCGCGGGGATGTCGAAGGCGACGGTGGCCGACACGATCTGCGCGCTCGCGGTGGAGGAGCCCCTGCCCGCCCAGCCGATCGACCCGCCGACGATCAGCGTGACCTTCGGGATCAACGA
>CAZPOK010000064.1:0-14539 GCA_964587905.1 uncultured Rhodobacterales bacterium
CTGGAGCCGCGCCCTGCGCGAAGCCTTCGCCGAGATCGAGATCTGAGCCGCGGCACGACTGCCGCACTTTCCCGAAAACCGCCGTTCGCCAGCGGGTTGTGCCTTGCCCTTGCGCGGGCTGCCCCTAGGCTGCCCGCATCTGCTGGCGCGAGGGTGGGGGCCCGCGCGTCTTTGGGGAGGATGACCGGTGAAGTTTCTCAGATACGGACCGCCCGGCGAGGAGCGGCCGGGCGTCGTCGATCAAGACGGGCGGATGCGCGACCTGTCGGACATGATGTCGGACCTGTCGGGAGCGAATCTTGCCCGGCTCGGCCGGGTGAACCCGGAAAACCTGCCGCGCGTGGAAGGCGCGCCGCGGCTGGGGCCGCCGGTGGGCGGCGTGGGCAAGGTGCTCTGCATCGGGCTCAACTATTCCGACCACGCGGCCGAATCCGGAATGGCCGCGCCAGACGAGCCGATCCTGTTTCTCAAGGCGACCTCCGCGCTTTCGGGGCCGAACGACCCGATCCCGATCCCGAAAGGCGCCGGGAAGGTCGACTGGGAGGTCGAACTCGGCGTGGTGATCGGGCGCGCGGCGAAATACGTCTCCGTCGAGCAGGCCCTGTCGCACGTGGCGGGCTACTGCGTCTTCAACGATGTCTCAGAGCGCGCCTTTCAGCTCGAGCGGGGCGGACAGTGGACGAAGGGGAAAAGCTGCGACGGCTTCGGCCCGGTGGGCCCCTGGCTCGTGACCCCGGACGAGGTCGGAGATCCGCAGAGGCTCGCGATGGACCTCACCGTGAACGGCGAGGTGATGCAGACCGGCGCGACGACGACGATGATCTTCTCCGTGGCCCAGATCATCAGCTATCTGAGCCGCATGATGACGCTGCATCCCGGCGACATCATCGCCACCGGCACACCGCCCGGGGTCGGCATGGGCAAGTCGCCGCAGCGCTACCTGAAGCCCGGGGACATCGTCGAGGCGTCCGTCGAAGGGCTCGGGCGCCAGAAGCAGGTGGTCGAGGCGGACCGGTAGTTCGGCCGCCGCCGGACCTGCGGGCGCGTCACCCGCGGGATATCCGGGCGCCGGCGGAGGCGGCGGGAGCGGCGGCGCGGAAATGCGCGTCGACGGCTGCGAGGAACCGGTCGCGGACCTCGGCGCGCTCCATCATGAGTTCATGGCGCGCGCCGGCGTATTCCTCGACGCGGATGCCCGGCCAGGTGCCGGCGAGGTGACGGATCGCGCCGTTGTCGACGATGGCCTCCTCGGCGGCGATCCCGACATAGGCGGGCACGTCGGGCTTCGGAACGTTAAGCAGACGGCGTGTCTCGGCAAGCGCCTCGTGCAGCCAGGTGAGCGTGGGCCGGCCGAGCGCGAGGCGCGGGTCGCGGACCGCGTGGCTGACCATCCAGTCGTAGGTCGCCTCGTCGCTGGTGAGCGCGTTCTCGTCGAACGCCGTGACCACGAGATAGCTCTCGCGACGGCCGACCGGAACCTCTCGAAGCCCAAGCCCGGTCGCGCGGCCGACGGCGGAGACGCCGCGGGCGAGGGGGCGCAGGTAGGCCGCCATCTGGATGCCCCACATCGGCGCGCTGAAGGCGGCCGCCCGGACCCCGAGACCCTCGGCCAGCGCGCGGAGCCCGATCGCCCCGCCCATCGAGTGGGCGAGGAGGAAGAGGGGTTCGGGCAGTCCCGTGCTGTCGACGAGGGCCATCATCGCGGCGACGTCGCTCTGGTAGTCGGCGAAGGCGTCGACGTGGCCGCGGTCGCCGCTGCCGGGGGCGCGGTCGGAATGACCCTGGCCGCGCCAGTCGATCGCGACGGTCGCGTAGCCCATGCGGGCGAGAGCCCCTGCGGTGCGCCCGTATTTCTCGACGTGCTCGTTGCGTCCCGGAAAGACGAGCACCGTGCCGGCGTCCCCGCCGGGCCAGGCCGCGACGCGCAGGCGGGTGCCGTCCGCGGCGGCGACGACCCAGGCTTCGCCCCCATCGGGACCTTCCGCCAGATCGGCGTGGAAGATCGGGGCGGGCTCCATCAGGCCAGCGCGTTCCCGAGCCGCATCGCCGCGCCCATGTCGCCGTCGATCTTGAGTTTTCCGGTCATGAAGGCCGAAGTCGGATTGAGGCTTCCGTCGAGGATCGAGCGGAAGGTGTCCGTGTCGGCGGTCATGGTGACATCCGCCTCATCGTCGCCAGCGTGGGCGCCGCTCTCGTCGAGCATGATCGCCCCCTCATCCTCGATCACGAACTTGGCCGTGCCGTCGAAGCCGTCGTCGCCGAGTTTCTCGTTCAATGCCGTAACGGCGGCGTCGATCACGTCTGTCATGGGGCGCTCCTTGAAAAATGAACACGGGGGGAGGTGATTTCCCCGAACTCTTCGCTATCTTCCCCGTTATGGGCACCCTCCGACAGATTCTCAATGCCGCCGCGGCCGCAGGTGCCGCAACGTTGATTGCCGTCTCCATGTCACAGGCGGATGACAGCGATCTCGATCCGCTGTTCGAGGCGCTGAAGGAGGCCGATCCGGCAGGCGTTCGGGAAATCGAGAACCGGATCTGGGCGGAGTGGTCGAACTCGGGCTCGGCCTCGATGGACCTGCTTCTGGAGCGGGGTCGCGAGGCGCTCGAGGACGGCGAGACCGAGATCGCGATCGAACACTTCTCGGCGCTGGTCGACCATGCGCCGGACTTCGCCGAAGGCTACAACGCCCGCGCGACCGCGTATTTCCAGGAAGGCCTCTACGGGCCCGCGCTGGCCGACATCCGTCAGGTGCTGGCGCGGAACCCGCGCCATTTCGCGGCGCTGTCGGGCCTTGCGATGATCCTCGAGGAAGTCGGCGAAGACGAGGGCGCGCTCGACGCGTGGCGGGCGGTGGAAGCTATACATCCCCAGCGCCAAGGCGTAAGGGAGGCCATCGAGCGGTTGGAAAAAGGGGTCGAGGGCGTCGCGCTCTAGACCCGAACGAGGCCCCGGATGACCGAGCAATCGCGGATCGTCGCGGTCCTTGGCCCGACGAATACGGGCAAGACCCATTATGCCATCGAAAGGATGCTGGCCCACCGCACGGGCGTGATCGGGCTGCCCCTGCGGCTCCTCGCGCGGGAGGTCTACGACCGGATCGTGGCGCTGCGCGGGCCGTCGGTCGTGGCGCTCGTCACCGGCGAGGAGCGGATCGTGCCGGAGCGGACGCAGTACTGGGTCTGCACGGTCGAGGCGATGCCCGAGGGGATGGGGCCCGATTTCCTCGCCGTCGACGAGATCCAGCTGTGCGCCGACCCTGAACGGGGGCATGTCTTCACCGACCGGCTGCTGCGGGCGCGTGGGCTGCACGAGACGCTGTTCCTCGGCTCCGACACGATGCGCGGCACCATCGCGGCGCTGGTGCCGCGGGCGCGGTTCATGCGGCGCGAGCGGTTCAGCCGGCTGACCTACACGGGTTCGAAAAAGATAAGCCGGATGAAGCCGCGCTCCGCCATCGTCGGCTTTTCGGTCGAAAATGTGTACGCCATCGCCGAACTGATCCGGCGCCAGAAGGGCGGCGCGGCCGTGGTCATGGGCGCGCTCAGCCCCCGGACCCGGAACGCGCAGGTCGAGATGTACCAGTCGGGCGATGTCGACTTCCTTGTCGCGACGGACGCCATCGGCATGGGGCTCAACCTCGATATCGACCACGTGGCGTTCTCGGGGACGACGAAGTTCGACGGCCGCCGGATGCGCCATCTGGCGCCCAATGAACTGGCCCAGATCGCGGGCCGGGCCGGGCGCTACATGAACGACGGTACCTTCGGCGTGACGGGCGAGGCGCCGCCGCTCGACGACGAGGTCGTCGAGGCGATCGAGAGCCATTCCTTCACGCCGGTCCGCAAGCTCCAGTGGCGCAATGCGAGCCTCGACTTCCGGTCGGCCGAACGATTGATCGCCTCGCTCGAGGCGCCCTCGGAGGACGAGCGACTGGTCCGCGCGCGGGAGGCCGACGACCTGATGGCGCTCAAGGCGCTGTCGGAGCAGACCGAGGCGCGCCAGCGCCTCCGCGACGCGCGGGACGTGAAGCTTCTGTGGGACGTCTGCCGGATCCCCGACTTTCGCGGGATAAGCCATGCGGAACATGCGGGGCTGCTCGAGCGTATCTTTGGATACCTGCACGAACTCGGGCGGGTTCCGGACGACTGGCTCGCGCGGCAGGTCAAGCGGATCGACCGGACGGACGGGGACATCGATGCGCTCTCCAAGCGGCTGGCCTATATCCGCACATGGACCTACGTCGCGCAGCGCAAGGGATGGATCGACGACGAAAGTCATTGGCGGGGCGAGACGCGCGCGGTAGAAGATCGCCTGTCCGACGCGCTCCACGGGGCGCTGACGCAACGGTTTGTCGACCGGCGGACGAGCGTGCTGCTTCGCCGGTTGAAGCAGAAGGAGAGCCTTGTGGCCGAGGTGAACGACAACGGTGAAGTGACGGTCGAGGGACAGTTCGTCGGCCGGCTGGAAGGGTTCCGCTTCCGCCAGGACGCGAGCGCGACCCCGGACGAGGCGAAGACGCTCAGATCGGCGGCGGTGGCCTCGCTCAAGCCGGAGTTCCACCTCAGGTCGGACCGCTTCTACAACGCGCCCGACACCCAGATCGACTTCACCGAGCAGGGTGGTCTGATGTGGGGCGAGAGCGCTGTGGGCAAGCTGGTGGCGGGACCCGAGGCGCTGAAGCCGCAGGTCGTCGCCTTCGTCGACGAGGAAGCCGGCCCGGACGTGGCGCAGAAGGTGCAGCGACGGCTCCAGCATTTCATCGACCGCAAGATCGCGACGCTGTTCGAGCCGCTTCTGGCGATGAGCCGGGACGAGGCGCTGTCGGGCATCGCCCGGGGCTTCGCCTTCCGGCTGGTCGAGAATCTGGGCGTCGTCCCGCGCGAGGGCGTGGCCGACGAGGTCAAGGCGCTCGATCAGGACGCGCGGGGCGCGTTGCGCAAGCACGGGGTGCGCTTCGGGCAGTTCACGGTGTTCCTGCCGCTTCTTCTGAAACCCGCGCCGACGCGGCTCAGGCTGGTGCTCTGGGCGCTTGCCACGGGGCTCGACGATTTCCCCGAAAGCCCGCCGCCGGGGCTGGTGACGGTGCCGACGCTGCGCGACGCGCCCGAAGGCTATCATCCGATGGCGGGGTATCGTGTGGCGGGCGAGCGGGCGATCCGCATCGACATGCTGGAGCGGCTGGCCGACATGATCCGCCAGGAAAACACCCGCGGCGGGTTCGAGGCGAAGGCCGACATGCTGTCGATCACCGGGCTCACGCTGGAGCAGTTCGCGGCGCTGATGGAAGGTCTGGGCTACCGGGCCGAGCGCGGGGAGCGGCCGAAGGTGCGTCCCGAGCCGCAAGCGCTTCCGCCGGAAGCGGCTGCGGAGGGGACGCCGGAAATCGCGCCCGAACCCCAGCTGCCGGACGAGGAGCGCCAGGCCGATTCCGACGCGCTGACCGGCGAGAGCGCGCCCGAGGTCGACACCGCGCCGAGCGAGGCGGCCCCGGCGGGCGATGCGCCGCCGGTCGAGCCGGAGGCGGCGCCGCCGGCCGAGGAGCGGGTGGAGGCGGCCGAGGAGCCGGCGACTGCCGAGGCGCAGGAGCCGGGTGCGGAGCCCGAGGTCGAGGTCTTCTACACCTTCACCTGGGCCGGCAATCGCGGCCGCCGCGAGAGTGGCGGACGCAAGCCCGGCGGAAAGCCGCGGGGCAAGCCGCAGGGCAAGGGGCCGAAGGGCAAGCGCCCGGAGCGCGACAAGGCGCAGGGCTTCGAATCGCGCCCGCCGCGGAAGGACCGGATCGATCCGGACAATCCCTTCGCCGCCGCTCTTATGGGCCTCAAGACCAAGGACTGACGTCTGGAAGCGCGTCCCACCCTTAGGATCGACAAGTGGCTGTGGCAGGCCCGCTTCTACAGGACGCGGACGCTGGCCGCCGAAATGGTCGCGCGCGGCAAGGTCCGGGTGAACGCCAAGCTCGTGAAAAAGCCGGCCTCGGCTGTCGGGCCGGGAGACGTTCTGACGATGGTTCAGGGCAACCGGATACGGGTGGTGCGCATCATGGGTCTGCCCGAGCGGAGGGGGTCGGCGACCGAGGCGGCGGAGTTGTACGAAGAGTCGCAGTCATAGGGTGTCAATGTCAGTTGACACTATCGGCGCGACGCCCACATCAATGTGACCCAAGTCGCTTGAAGGCCCGTGCCGTCTCGACTAGCCAAAAGACGCGAAGGACCGAAGGATTCGCCCATGACCTATGTGGTGACCGACAACTGCATCGCCTGCAAATACACGGACTGCGTGGAAGTCTGTCCGGTGGACTGTTTCTACGAAGGCGAGACCATGCTGGTCATTCACCCCGACGAGTGCATCGATTGCGGCGTCTGCGAGCCGGAATGCCCGGCCGACGCGATCCGGCCCGACACCGAGCCGGACATGGAGAAGTGGGTCGAGTTCAACCGGCAGTACTCCGAAGCCTGGCCGGTCATCATCACGAAGAAGGATCCGCTGCCCGACGCCGATGACCGGGACGGGGAAGCGGGCAAGATGGAAAAGTACTTCTCGGAGGCGCCGGGAGAAGGCGGCTGACAGGCGATTCGCGCCACCCCGCGGCGAGTTTCGCTGGATTCGCCCGAAGGACTGCGCGCAAGGCATTGAAAATGCTCGCATTGTTTGCGAGCAGAGAGGGTGTTTGCGCTACCCTTCTAATCTCATGCTTTTTTTGTTATATTCTTGTCACACAAAAGCCGAGGCTCGAGGCTCAAGGGCCGTAAGGGAGTGGCAAGACCGCTTCGAATGAAATTTCCGGCGACAACCATAACAACGACGGGGAGATGTGTGTGTTCCCCGGCGGTTTTATTGTCGTCAAGCCACGGCCATCAGAGGACGACTGACTGAATGAGCAAGACCAAGAAATCGGAATTCCGCCCGAACGATCACGTGGTGTATCCGGCGCATGGCGTCGGGCAGATCATCTCGATCGAGCAGCAGGAGATCGCGGGCATACCGCTGGAACTCTTCGTTATATCGTTCGAGAAGGACAAGATGACGCTGCGTGTGCCGACCCACAAGGCCGAGGACGTGGGCATGCGCTCTCTGTCCTCGCCCGACATCGTGTCGAAGGCCATGAGCACGCTCATGGGCAAGGCGCGCGTGAAGAAGGCGATGTGGTCGCGGCGGGCGCAGGAATACGAGCAGAAGATCAATTCCGGCGATCTGATCGCGATCGCGGAGGTGGTGCGCGACCTGCACCGCACCGACGACCAGCGCGAGCAGAGCTACTCCGAGCGCCAGCTCTACGAGGCCGCGCTCGAACGGCTGACCCGCGAAGTGGCGGCGGTGAGCGGCTCCGACGAGGTGGCCGCGCAGCGGAAAGTGGACGAGGTGCTTCTGGGCCGCGCGGCCTGATCGCCGACCAGTGACATGAAAAGCGCCGCTCTGTTGAGCGGCGCTTTTCGTTTTTCCCGGGCACTTCGCCGCAACCGCCCAGAGACCGTTTTTCCCGCTCCGCTTTACGTGTAGTCAGAGGGGCATGCTGCGCTCCTTTTCAACCCTGACCGAAGGGTGCCCATGGATCTTGCCTTTGATACGGCATTCTACGAGATCTCCGTCCTGGTCCTTCTGGCGGCCGTCGTCGGCGCCGCGGGACTGATCGCGCGCCAGCCGCTCATCGTGGCCTTCATCGCCGTCGGCGTGCTCGCCGGGCCCGATGCGTTCGGCATCGTCTCATCAACAGAATTCATCGACACGCTGAGCCAGATTTCCATCGCGGTGCTTCTGTTCCTTGTCGGCCTCAAGCTGGACGTGACTCTGGTGCGGAGTCTCGGGCGCGTCGCGCTGGCGACCGGTCTCGGACAGGTGATCTTCACCGCCGTCTTCGGGTTCCTGATCTGCCTCGCGCTCGGGATCGACTGGGTGACGGCACTCTTCATCGGCGTGGCGCTGACCTTCTCCTCGACGATCATCATCGTGAAGCTCCTGTCCGACAAGCGGGAGATCGGAGCGCTCCACGGCAAGATCGCGCTCGGGTTCCTGATCGTGCAGGACATCTTCGTCGTCCTGGCCATGGTGGCCCTGTCTGCCGTTGGCGTCGGAGCGGCCGCGGAAGGCGGCGCGACGGCGAACATCCTTGTGCTCGTCGTGGGCGCGGCAGCGATGCTCGCCTTCATCGCAGCCTTCATCCGCTATCTCGCCGATCCGCTCACGCACTTCGTCTCGCGCTCGCCCGAACTCCTGGTCATTGCGGCGGTCGGATGGGCCATCGGCCTCGCCGCGCTCGGCGATGCGATCGGGTTCGGAAAGGAGCTGGGCGGGCTCCTTGCGGGTGTCTCGCTCGCCTCGACGCCGTTTCGCGACGCGATCGGGTCGCGGCTGACCAGCCTGCGCGACTTCCTTCTGCTGTTCTTCTTCATCGCCCTCGGCTCGGGGCTGGAGCTGTCGACGCTCGGCGCGCAGATCGGGCCGGCCATCGTGCTGTCGCTGTTCGTTCTGATCGGCAATCCCCTCATCGTGCTCGCGATCATGGGCTACCTCGGGTATCGCAAGAGAACCGGCTTCCTCGCGGGTCTCACGGTGGCGCAGATCTCCGAATTCTCGCTGATCTTCATGGCGATGGGGGTGTCGCTGGGGCAGGTGGGCGAGGAGGCGATGGGCCTCGTGACGCTCGTGGGGCTCGTGACCATCGCGCTCTCGGTCTACATGATCACCTGGTCGCACAAGCTCTACGAGCTCTGCGAACCGATTCTGGGCATCTTCGAGCGCCGCGACGCGTTCCGCGAGGTTGCCGTCGAACGCGAGGGTGCGACGTCGCGGCAACATGATTTCGTCATCTTCGGACTTGGCCGCTACGGGCAGAGGTTGGGAACCTTCCTCGCGGAGCGGGGCTACCGGGTGCTCGGGGTCGATTTCGACCCGGAGGCCCTGGCGGCGTGGCGGGGCCTCGGCATGGAGGCCATGTTCGGCGACGCAACCGATCCCGATTTCGTCAGCCACCTGTCTTTGGAGGGCGTGCGCGGCGTGATATCGGCGGTTCCGCGCGACCGCAACACCCTGACGGACACGGATGCCCAGCTGACGCTGCTGCACGGGCTGCGGGCATCGAGCTTCCCCGGTCAGATCGTGCTGTCCGCGAACACGGCGGCAGAAGCGGAGGCGCTGCGGACCCGCGGCGCCAACCTCGTGCTGACACCTTTCGACGACGCCGCGGAATATGCGGTGGAGCGGCTCGTGGCGGCGTGAGGCGTCGCGCCCGCTTCCATCGACAGGAAGACCAGCCGAGATGTGTCTCACCGGACGGGGCGGTGCCGACCGTTGGCGGCGCGAGGAAGAAGGCCAACCGGGGGGTCAGAGCGGCAGCGGCGCGTCGGGCTTCAACTGGTCCATGACGATCTGGCTCTGGACGCGGGCGACGGCGGGATGTGGCAGGAGCACCTCGTGGATCAGGCGATTGAGGTCTGAAAGATCGCTGCAGTACACCCGCAAAAGGTAGTCGGCCTCGCCGGTCAGTGTCCACGCCGAGGTGATCTCGGGCCGGGTTTTGAGGATCCGCGTGAAGGTTTTGACCTGATCGGGGGCGTGGGTGGCCATCTGCACGGCGACGAAGGCCTGCACGGCGAGGCCGAGCCGGGGCGCGGAGAGGCGCGCGCGGTAGCCTTCGATGTAGCCTTCCGCCTCGAGCCGCTGGCGGCGGCGGCCGGCCTGGCTGGGCGAGAGGTTGAGAACCTCTCCGAGCTTCTCGGCCGTCAGATGGGCGTCGCGCTGGAGCGCTGTCAGGAGCCGGCGGTCGGTGTCGTCGATGGACATGCGGTGAATCCTCTTCAGGCTGAGCTATAGCGCGTAACCTCCGCATACGGGATAGCGAATATGCTTCACTTTGCGCAGAATTCCGGTGACGGCCCGCGTATCATCGCGGAAAGCGCAAACAGGAGGATTTCATGGGACCGTTTCCACACGACGCCCCGCGTTCTGTCATCTCGGACGCGAACCCGGCCGGAACCGACGGCTTCGAGTTCGTCGAATTCGCCCACCCGGAGCCTGACGCGCTTCGCGAGGTGTTCGGACGCATGGGCTACACCCATGTCGCCAACCACAAGTCGAAGAAGGTCGAACTCTGGCAGCAGGGCGACATCAGCTATCTCATCAATGCCGAGCCCGGCACCCATGCGGCCGCCTTCATCGAGACGCACGGGCCCTGCGCGCCCTCGATGGGCTGGCGCGTGGTCGACGCGGCGCACGCCTTCGCCCATGCCGTGGCGAAGGGGGCCACGCCCTACGACGGCGAGGGCAAGGTTCTCGACACGCCCGCCATCGTGGGCATCGGCGGCTCGCTCATCTACTTCATCGACGACTACGTCGACCAGAGCCCCTACAACGCCGAGTTCGACTGGATCGCGACTGCCAATCCCGAAGGCGTCGGCTTTTCCTATCTCGATCACCTGACGCACAACGTGCACAAGGGAAATATGGACGTCTGGTTCGGGTTTTACGGCGACATCTTCAACTTCCGTGAAATCCGCTTCTTCGACATCGCGGGCAAGTTCACCGGCCTGCACAGCCGGGCGCTGACCTCGCCCTGCGGCCGCATCCGCATCCCGATCAACGAGGACCGCGGCGAGACCGGGCAGATCGTCGAATACCTCAAGCGCTACAACGGCGAGGGCATTCAGCACATCGCGGTGGGGACGACCGGCGTCGAGATCTACGACGCCGTGGACGCGATCGCGGAGAAGGGGCTGAAATTCATGCCGAAGCCGCCGAAGAGTTATTACGAGATGTCGACGGAGCGCGTATCGGGCCACGAGGAACCGCTCGACCGGATGGAAAAGCACGGCATCCTGATCGACGGCGAGGGTGTCGTCGACGGCGGCGAGACACGGATCCTGCTGCAGATCTTCTCGAAGACGGTGATCGGGCCGATCTTCTTCGAATTCATCCAGCGCAAGGGCGACGACGGATTCGGGGAAGGCAACTTCAAGGCGCTGTTCGAGTCGATCGAGGCCGACCAGATCGCGCGCGGCGTACTGAAGCCCGCCGCCGCGGAGTAGGAAGGACGGCTGCCCGGTCGCATCCGCCGGAAAGCGGGCGTCCGGCGCGGGGTATCTCGGATCGCCTGCGATCCGACCGGAGCGAGGGGGCCGTCTGCCCCCTCGCGCTCCCCCGAGGATATTTTCGGACAGATGGAGGTTCCTTCGGGAGCGGGTCGTCGGGCGTCAGCCCGAGGGCACCGACAGCGTGATGTTCCGCCCGCCTTTCACATATCGCAACTCGCTGCGGCCGATGGCGGCGATCTGGCCGCCGTCGAGCCGGTCGCCGACCTGCACCTTCACGTAACGTCCCGAGGGTAGCCGCACGAGCGCGCGGCGGTTGCCGTCGGTGCCGTAGACGCCGATCAGGTTCAGGTCCCGCAGGCGCATCGCGTTCTCGATCGTCGCTTGCCGCGCGACGGACGCGGAGGTCGGGATTCGCGGGGTGACGGAGGCGACCTGGGTCTCGGGCTCCTCGTCGGCCTCTGGCTGCGCCGCGCCGCTGTCGGCGGCTTCGGCCAGCGCGGCCGCGACCGCGCGCTGGGTGGCGACGCTGGTCGCGAATCCCGCGGGACGCGCACGCGGAGGGGACGAGACCGCCACGGCGAAATCGCTCGGAGGCGCCTCCGGGTCGAGTTCCGCTAGAGCGGCCGCCTGGGCCGACTGGGGGCGGGCGGACGGACTGAGGCGTGCCAGTTCGGTCCGGCTCAGGCCGCCGAGGTTGGCCCGCTCGTTGCGTTCGACGAGGCCGCCGGGACGCGGCCGGGGCCGCAGGTCGGGCAGAGCGGCCGCGGTTTCCGAAAGCGGCAGGCCGATATCGGCGGTTCGCGCGGGGGCGGGCGGCGGGACCATCGCCGGCGGACCGAGCGCCACGACGACGCCATCCGGCGTCCAGGCGCCCTCGGGGGTCGCGACGATGAAGCCGTTCTCGTCGGTCTCGAAGGTCGTGCCCGCCGGAGGCGGCGGCAACGGCGCCACCGGCCGCGGTGCAGCCAGAAGTGTCGTGGCTTCGGGCAGGGCGATGGCGTCGCTCGACCGGGTGAGCGGATCGATCGACGCGATGTAGAGGTTGTCGATCGGAGACGCCGCGGCCTCGGGGGCGGTGGCGGTGTCCGGGCCTTCGGCCCAGATCCCCGTCGCCGCGTAGCGCAGCGCGGGGTTTTCGTCCGTCATCTCGTCGGGCGGTGCGGTGACACCGGCGGCGAGACCCTCCGCGCTCTCCCGCGCCGCCTCCGCGACATCGGGCGCGGCCGGTGTCGGCAGGGCCGCGGGCTCGGTGGCCTCGGGCGCGGTGGTCAGGGCGAGGTCCCCGGTCTGCGGCGCGGCCAGCCCCGGCGCGTCGAGCGCCACGGCTGGCGGCGTGTCGGGAAGGACCGCGGCGGGGTCGGACGGTCCGTCGTCCCTAATCGAGAAATACGCAAGCCAGACCATCGCGGCGAGGCCGACCCCGGCGGCGATCTTGAGCCGCCTGTCGGCGGCGCGGTCGTCGGCGCCGAGCGGCGCCTTTCCGCGCAGCGTGAACAGGGTGAGCGAGTCGGCCTCCGTTTCCGCCGCTTTCGGCGCCGCGATGGCGCGGGCCAAGGCGACCGTCTGCGGATCGGTCCGCTGTGACGGTGTGAGTGGGAGGGCGGCCGCCGGCATGTCCGGCGGGCGCGGCTCCGAGGGCGGCGGCGGGACGCCGCCGTCGCCGGAGAGCTTCGGCGGTGCCGTTCCCGCGGAACCGTCGAAGTCGGCCGCCATGGACGTCGCGCCGAAATCGGGATCGCGCGGGAAGTCGTCGGGGCCGGGCCGGGCGCTGAACGACACGGGCCGGAAGCCGTGCGCATCGGCGAAGGCCTCGGCCTCGTCGAGCGTGGTGCGGTCGAGCATCGCGAGCCGGATGACGCCGCCGACGATCTCCCAGTCGAAGACCAGCTCCTCGGGACCGAGCGGTGTCAGTCCGTCGAGGCGCCGGCGGAGTGTCGCTTCTGTCACCGGCTCGCCGATCGGCCGCTCGATCTCGGTATAGCGAATCTGCGAGGAGGGGATGACGAGTTCGGTCGTAACCCGGCCGGGCGCAAGGGCCTCCGCGTCCTGCCGGAGCGCCGCCAGCCGGCCATCGAGATCCGCGGCGTCGAGCGAGGCGTCGCCCACGACGGTCCAGCCGCCGCCCACCCTGTAGAGCAGACGGATCCCATCCGCGGCGAGATCGAGCGCGAAGGCCGGTGTCATGCGTGGCCGGGTCCCCTGTTGCGTTCCGGGTCGGGGCTGAGCCGCCGTGCCGAAATCTAGCGCAGGCTGCCGCCGATGGAAAGTTGTCCGGGGCGTCGCATCTTGCCGGAATTCACCAAAAGGAGGAAGGTGAGCGGAAATCCGTAGGGAGTTTTTCATGCGACCGCTCATGTTCCTTGCCAGCGTGGCCCTGGCCCTGTCCACCGCCCTTGCGCATGCTCAGGGTTCGATAACCGTCACCGGCACCGGGGAAGCCTCGGCCGCGCCGGACATGGCGACGATCAGCCTTGGCGTGACGACCGAGGCCGCCGAGGCCGCCGCAGCCATGGCCGCGAATTCGGAGGCGATGGCGCGGGTGATCGAGCGGCTCGCGTCGGCCGGCATCGAGGACCGGGACATGCAGACCTCCACCCTCTCGCTTTCGCCCCGCTGGACGCAGCCCGGCCCGGAGCGGGAGCGCGAGATCACGGGCTTCGTCGCGTCGAATTCCCTTACCGTGCGGGTCCGGGATCTGCCGGCGCTCGGCGGCATCCTCGATGCTGCGCTCGCGGATGGCGCGAACACGCTCGGCGGCCTGACCTTCGGGCTTGCCGACGACGCGGCGCTGCGCGAGGCCGCGCGGCGGGCGGCCGTGGCCGATGCGGTGGAGACAGCCGCGGTGCTGGCGGACGCGGCGGGCGTCACGCTGGGGGCGGTGCAGGAGGTGACGCAGGTCGGCGATCAGGGCGGGCCTCGGCCAATGGCGCGGATGGACATGGCAATGGCCGAATCCGTCCCCGTCGCCGCGGGGGAAGCCACCGTCACCGCCGAAGTCCGGATGATCTTCGCCATCGGCGACTAGGCCTGCCCCGAAATCTCCCGGTTCCCGTCCTTTCGGCGCCGAACTCGGCCGTCATGCTGTGCCGGAGCCGGAGGATGTCGCCATGGAACGGTTGAAAATTTTCATCGGGCTGATCGCGATCGCCGGCGCGGTCGTCGTGTTCGGCGAGCGCGGCGGCCAGGAGGAGGAGGTCGCGGCCAAGCCGGTCGTGCGCAGCTTCTCGTCCGACGCCACGTCGGCCCGGTTCGTGCCGGCGGCCCCGCGCGACTGACGGGGCCGGGACACGGCTGCCTCAGGCGGTCGCCCTGGCGAGCGCCTGGTCGAGATCGGCGATGATGTCGTCGGGGTCCTCGATCCCGATGGAGACGCGCACCACGTTCGCCCCCGCGCCCGCCTTCTCCTGCTGTTCGGGCGTGAGCTGCCGGTGCGTCGTGGACGCCGAGTGGATGATCAGCGACCGCGTGTCGCCGAGGTTCGCCACATGGCTGAAGAGGTTCACGCTGTCGAT
>CAZPOK010000065.1:0-14523 GCA_964587905.1 uncultured Rhodobacterales bacterium
TGGCGAAGGCGTTGGGCTGGTCCGACTGGATCACGTAGACCTTGGGCATCGGCAGGTCGGCATTGCGGGCAAGATCGGCCACCATCCGCACGAGGTCGGGCGCGGTGCGCTCGTTCACCTCGATGGCGTTGTGCATCCTCAGCACCATCTTGTCCGAGGAATACCACGCGAAGACGTTGGTCGCCGCGGCGATAATCAGCGCGATGACAAGCCCGGCCTCACCTCCGATGGCAAGGCCGACGACGCCGAACAGCGCGGTCATCGCGGCGAGAAGAAGGGCGGTGCGGGCAAAAGCCATGGCGCGTCTCCAAAAGCTCAGACCAGGCTGACGCCTCCGATTACCCGCGGCAGTTCCCTGATCTTATCGCGCATATAGCCGAGCGCCGCGCGGATTTCATCTGTCTCTTGCCCTGCCGGCAGCGGCCGAGAAACCTCATTCCAATTCTAAGTCGCGTATTTGTGCTCTACTCTCGCGGCGATGACCCTGACCGAATCCCGTCCCGCCACGATGATCGGCGCCGCCTGGGCGACCGGGGCGGTGGTTATGTTCTCGGTCAACGACGTCTTGGTCAAGTTCCTGAGCGGCGAGTATGCCCTCCACGAAGTGGTCCTGATCCGGTCACTCGTCGGGATGTGCCTGGTGCTGGGACTGATCGTGCCTCTGTCCGGTGGCTGGCCGGTGCTTCGGACGCAGCGTCTCGGAATGCACCTCCTGCGCGGCCTCTGCGTCGTGTTCGCGAACGTGTGCTTCTTTCTCGGGCTTGCGGCCCTGCCTCTTGCCGAGGCAGTCGCGATCTTCTTCGTCAGTCCGCTTCTGATCTCGGTGGCTTCAGTCGTCTTCCTGGGAGAAACCGTCGGCCCCCGCCGCTGGGGCGCGATCGGCATGGGGCTTGTCGGCGTGGTCATCGTGCTCCGGCCCGGCACGGACGCCTTCCAGGCGGCTTCGCTCCTGCCGCTGGCTGCGGCGCTCGGCTATGCCGGGCTTCATACGCTGACCCGCAAGATCGGCGGAACCGAAGGAGCGGCGACGCTGATCTTCTATGCCCAGGCGACGTTCATCGGGACAAGCGCCCTCATCGGGCTTGCGGTGGGGCACGGCGAATTCGCAGGCTCGGGCCACCCGTCTCTGGAGTTCCTGCTGCGGGGCTGGACGGTGCCGGACCTGGAGGATTTTCTGGTGATGGCCTTCGTCGGTGTCGCGAGCGCGGCAGGGGGCTATGCGATCGGGCAGGCCTACCGGCTGTCGGAGGCGGCGCTGGTGGCGCCCTTCGAATACGCGGCGATGCCGCTGTCGGTGCTCTGGGGCTGGCTCGTCTTCGACGAACTTCCGGATGCCGTGGCCTTCGCCGGGATCGCGCTGATCCTCGCGTCCGGCCTGATCCTGGTCTGGCGCGAGGCTGCTGCGCGGCGCGCGACAGTCAGCCGTCCGCCGGCCCCGCGGTAAGGTCAGCATCGTGCAACCAGCGGTGCGGCAAGCCGTTGCGAACCTCTTTCCGAACGCGGTTTCGCAACTGCTTTGTTCAAGCCGCGACACGGCCGCCCCCTTCGCATTCCTGCCCGCTCCCGCTACGAAGGATCTCGAACAACCGGGAGCGAACCATGCCGCGTATAGAGGCCGTCATTTTCGACATCGGAAACGTTCTGATCGAATGGCAGCCCGAGCGCTACTATGACCGGGTGATCGGACCCGAGCGCCGCCGCCGCATGTTCGCCGAGGTCGACCTGCACGGCATGAACGACAAGATCGACATGGGCGAGGACTTCACGGCCACGGTCTATGCGACGGCCGATACCTATCCCGAGTGGCGCGACGAAATCCGCATGTGGCATGACGACTGGATCGAGCTTGCCACGCCAGAAATCCCGCATTCGCGCAAGCTGATGCGGGCGCTTCAGGCGAAGGGCGTGCCGGTTTTCGCGCTGACGAACTTCGGGATCGGGAGCTTCGCGTACGCGAAACCGTTCTATCCCTGGCTGGAGGACTTCGACCGGCACTATGTTTCGGGCCACATGAAGGTGATCAAGCCGGATCCGCGGATCTACGAAATGGTGGAGCAGGATTGCGGTGTCGGACCGATGGCGCTTCTTTTCACCGACGACCGTGAGGACAACGTCCGTGCCGCCGCCGCACGGGGGTGGAATACGCACCTCTTCGAGGGGCCGCAAGGTTGGGCGGACCGGCTGATCGCCGAGGGGCTTCTGACCGAGGAGGAGGCGCGGCCATGATCGCAGAAATGATCCCGTTCGCCGGGGGCGAGTCCGTTCTCGACTGGATCGGGCTGACCGGGGCGCTGGCGGAGGGGCACCGGCTCCCGAAGGCCGAGATCGGCGACACCTTTCTCTACCGGGACCCAGACACGCTTCTGAGCCGGTCGGCGTGGATTGACGGGCTGGGCATCGCGGTGAAGTCCGCCACGATCTTTCCCGGCAACGTCGCGGCGGGACAGCCCGCGATAAACGGCGGCGTCAGCCTCTATTCGGACGCGGACGGCACGTTGTCGGCGATCATCGATTTTCATCTCGTGACCAAGTGGAAGACAGCCGGCGACAGCCTTCTTGCCGCCGCGCGGCTGGCGCGCCCGGACAGCGAGGTTGTGCTGATCGTGGGCGCGGGCGCCGTCGCACGGGCGTTGCGGGACGCCTATGGCGCGCTGTTCCCGAAGGCGCGGTTCCTCGTCTGGAACCGGACCATATCGAAAGCCCAGGAACTGGCGGCAGCCTGTCCGGGAACGGAGGTGGCGGGCGATCTGCCGGATGCCGTGGCCATGGCCGATGTCGTGACCTGCGCCACGATGTCGTCGGAGCCGGTGATCCGGGGCGAATGGCTCCGCCCGGGCCAGCATGTCGACCTCATCGGGGCCTACAGGCCCGACATGCGCGAGGCTGACGATGCGGCGCTGCGCCGGGCGCGGATCTTCGTCGACAGCCGGGACACGACGCTCGGCCATATCGGCGAACTGAAGAGTCCGCTGTCCCGGGGCGTGATCACCGAGGCGGACGTCATCGCCGATTTCTACGGCCTGGAAGCCTTCACGCGAAAGCCCGGCGATATCACCCTCTTCAAGAACGGAGGCGGCGCGCATCTCGACCTGATGACCTGCGACTACATCCTTCGTCGCTGGCGGGAGCGCCGGGCCAGGACATGAGCGAGAGCCTTCAGGCGATCTACACGCGGCTCGCGGGCGAGGGGCGGCTCGCGGCCGACCCGGCGCAGGAGGCACTGCTGCCGGAGTTCGATCGCATCCGGACCGCGCTCGAGGCGGAGCCCGAGAAGCGGGGGCTGCGGGGGCTCTTCTCGAAGGGGCCTGAGGCTCCGAAAGGCCTCTATCTCTGGGGCGGTGTCGGCAGCGGCAAGTCGATGCTCATGGACCTGTTCTATGCCTCCGTCGACATCGAGACCAAGCGCCGGGTGCATTTCCATGCCTTCATGCAGGAGGTCCAGGCGGGGCTTCACGCCGCGCGACAGACCGGGGCGGACGATGCGGTCCTGCCGGTGGCCGAAGCCGTGATCCGCGAGGCGAAGCTTCTGTGCTTCGACGAGATGCAGATCACCGACATCACCGACGCGATGATCGTGGGGCGGCTCTTCGAGAAGCTGTTCGAGGCGGGCGTCGTCGTCGTCACCACATCGAACCGGGTACCCGACGACCTCTACAAGGACGGCCTCAACCGCCAGCTGTTCCTGCCCTTCATAGCTCTCCTGAAGGAGCGTATGGCTGTCCGCGAGCTTGCCGCCGAAAAGGATTACCGTCAGGACCGGCTCGGCGGCGAGCAGGTCTATTTCCATCCGGCCGACGCCCGTGCCCGGGACGCGGTGTCCGACCTCTGGCGCGACATCACCGGGGGCGGCGGCGGCGCGCCGCTGATCCTGAAAGTGAAGGGGCGTGACGTCGAGATCCCCGTGTTCCGAAACGGCGCCGGCCGCGCCACGTTCTGGGATCTTTGCGCCAAGCCGCTGGGGCCGGCCGACTATCTCGCCCTGGCCGAGGCGGTGCGGGTTCTGGTCCTCGAGGGCGTCCCGCGGCTTTCGTCCGAGAACTACAACGAGGCCAAGCGCTTCGTGACGCTGATCGACGCGCTCTACGAGGCGAAGGTGCGGCTCGTCATGACGGCCGCCGACATGCCCGAGCGGCTCTATATCGAGGGCGAGGGGTCCTTCGAATTCGCCCGCACGGCGAGCCGCCTGCGCGAGATGCAGTCGGCCGACTGGGGCGCGTGAGCCCCTGATTCGTCTTGAAATGCGGCGGCGGAGCCGCGGACGCAGACGCCTGGCGCCGGAGGCGGAGGCCCTGATTCAGAACGGCGCCTTGGAGGAGAACGTCATGCCGACGCCCCCGTCGGGATGCCGGATGCGCAGGCTCTCGGAATGCAGCATGAGGCGCGGATACGCCCGTGCCGGTCCTTCGGCATAGAACGGGTCGCCCAGGATCGGGTGCCCGATCTCGAGCATGTGGACGCGGAGCTGATGCGACCGCCCCGTGTGCGGGTAGAGGCGGACACGCGTCGTTCCGTCCTCCCGCCGCACGACACGCCAGTCCGTCACGGCAGGGCGGCCCTCGGCATGGTCCACCTTCTGGCGTGGCCGGTTCGGCCAGTCGACAACCAGAGGCAGATCGACTGTTCCGGTCTTCTCGGCGACTTCGCCCGAGACCCGCGCGACGTAGACCTTCTTGACCTGCCGCTTCTCGAACTGGAGCCCGAGATGGCGCTGGGCGTGCGGCGTCAGCGCGAAAATCATCACGCCCGAGGTGTCCCGGTCGAGCCGGTGGACGAGCAACGCCTCGGGGAAAGCCTTCTGTACGCGGGCGAGGAGGCAGTCGGCGAGATGCGCGCCCTTGCCCGGGACCGAGAGAAGGCCGGCGGGCTTGTTCACGACGAGGATCTCGTGATCGTGGTGAACCACCTCGAGCGGGGTGTCGGGCGGGTCGTAAGGCGTCTCGGTCATGTCAGGCTCCGCGCAGGCTGGACGCGCCGAGCAGGGCTCCGTAGACCACGAAACAGGCGGACATGAAGCGCCGGAACCAGACGTTCAGGACGGCGCCCATCGCGAGGCGCCCGAGACCCGCGCCAATGGCGGTGTAGCAGGTGTAGCTCATCGCGGTGATGGCGAGGGCGGTGGGCACGATCACGGTCATCTGGTCCCAGATCGGAACGTCGGGCAGCACGAATTGCGAAAAGGCGGCAAGGTAGCCGGCAACGGATTTCGCGTTGATTGTGGCGATCAGGAAGGCGCGGCCGTAGATCGAGCGGGCGGACGTGTAACCGGCGGCGACCGGTCTGCCGGCGCTGAGCCAACCGCGGACGCCGATCCAGACGAGAAAGGCCGCGCCGACGATTTTCGCCCAGAAGAATGCCGTGGGCGACGCCGCGACCAGCGCCGTCACGCCGGCGGCGGAGAGGAGAAGAAACAGCATCGCCTGCGTCAGGATGCCCGCGACGCCCCAGAGAGATCTGCGGAATCCGTGGGTCATCCCATTGCCGATGCAATTCACCGCGTTCGGACCGGGCGTCGTCACGAACAGCACCCAGAAGAGGGCGAAGATGCTCCATCCTTCGAGGCTCACCGGGCGAAGACCGAAGTCAGGATCTTGTCGAGTTGCCGGGTGTCCTCCTCGGTGAAGGCGTCCGGTTGATCACTGTCGATGTCGAGGACGGCTATGATCTCGCCCATCGCGTCGCGGACGGGCAGGACGAGTTCGGACCGGGTCGATGAGGCACAGGCGATGTGGCCCGGGAAGGCGTCGACGTCGGAGACGCGCTGGGTCTCTCCGGTCCGCGCCGCGGCGCCGCAGACGCCGCGATCGAAGGTGATCGTGAGGCAGCCGTGACCGCCCTGGTAGGGTCCGATCTTCAGCAGGCCGGGCTCGGTGACGCGGTAGAATCCGGTCCAGTCGAAGCGCTCGTCGGCGTGGTGGATTTCGCAGGCGAGCGTCGCCATGAGGGCGACATCATCGGTCTCTCCCGCGGTGAGGGCATCGATGGTCCGGGCGAGAGTGCTGTAGTCGACGGTCATGCAGTCACCCGGTGCCGCCGGTGAGGTGCGCGCCGAATCGGCCGACGCCGTAGGCGATCGCTCCCGCGCCGGCGCCCAGGAGAAGCATCTCCAGGCCAGCGCGCAATGCCGTGCGGTCGGTGAAGTAGGCGCGGGCGGCGCCGATGCCGAAGAGAGCCGCCATCGCGAGAAGGGCTGCGAAGGCGAATCTCGGCAGTCCGATGTCGGGCAGGATGTAGGCAAGGAGCGGCAGGATGCCCGCCAGAATGAAGCCGCAGAAGGTCGCGGTTCCGTTGCGTGCCGCGTCGCGCAGCGTCGGACGGCTCTCCGCTTTCGATCGCTCGGAGAGGACGTCGCTCACCGCCATCGATGTGCCGTCGGCGAAGAGGCTCGCGAAACCGAGGATCAGGATCGTCTGCGTCGACAGCGCGGCTCCGACAATGCCGGCGACGATGGCGAATGTCGTCACGATCCCGTCCGTCGCGCCGTACACGATCTCGGGCAAATATGTCCGGACGACCCCCTCGTGTCGCGGCTCGCCGTTGCCGTCGCGCCGCCGGGCGCCGCCGGTCCATCGCGGCATGTCAGACGCGTTCCAGCGCGATGGCCGTGCCTTCGCCGCCGCCGATGCAGATGGCGGCTATGCCGCGCCTGAGACCGCGGCTCTCGAGGGCGTTGAGCAGGGTGACCATGATCCGCGCGCCGGAGGCGCCTATCGGGTGGCCGAGAGCGCAGGCGCCGCCGTTCACGTTCACCCTCTCGCGCGGGAGGGTCATCTGCTTCATGAACGCCATCGGCACGACGGCGAAAGCTTCGTTGATCTCCCAGAGATCGACATCGTCGATGGCCCAGCCCAGCCGGTCGAGGAGCTTCTTCGCGGCGGGAACCGGGGCGGTCGTGAACCAGCCCGGCGCCTGGGCGTGCGAGGCGTGGCCGAGGATCCGGGCGCGCGGCGCGATGCCGTGCGTCTCGCAAGCCGCGGCCGAGGCGAGCACCAGCGCCGCGGCGCCGTCGGAGATCGAGGAGGAGTTCGCCGGTGTCACCGTGCCGTCCTGGCGGAAGGCGGGCTTCAGCTGCGGGATCTTCTCGGGCCGGGCGTTCTTCGGCTGCTCGTCCTCGGCGACCGTCGTTTCGCCCTTGCGCGTCGTCACGGTGACGGGAGCGATCTCGCGGTCGAAGACACCCGACCTCTGCGCCTCGAGCGCGCTCTCGAGCGAGCGCAGGGCATAGTCGTCCTGGGCCTTGCGGGTGAACTGGAAGGCCTCGGCGCAATCCTCTGCGAAGGTGCCCATCAGGCGGCCCGTGTCGTAGGCGTCCTCGAGCCCGTCGAGGAACATGTGGTCGATGACCTGCGCGTGGCCGAGCCTGGCGCCCGACCGCATCTTCGGCAGAAGATAGGGGGCGAGCGTCATGCTTTCCATCCCGCCGGCAGCGACCATGCCCGAGGTGCCGAGCGCGATCTGATCGAAGGCGATCATTGCCGCCTTCATGCCCGAGCCGCACATCTTGTTCACCGTCGTGGCGGGGACGTCCTCGCCGAGGCCGGCCTCGAATCCGGCCTGCCGCGCCGGGGCCTGTCCCTGGCCGGCAGGAAGGACGCAGCCCATCACCAGCTCTTCGACGGCACCGGGCTTCACCCCCGATTGCGCGAGGGAGGCGGCGAGCGCGGTGCCTCCGAGAACGGGCGCCGTGGTGTCCGCGAAGGCGCCCTGAAAGCCGCCCATCGGCGTCCGGGCCGCCCCGACGATGTAGACCTCGTCCATTCCCGTTCCTCCGTTCGGATTCTCTGCACCTGCTTACATAATGCTAACCTCCGGCGTCTAGCGTTCCGCCGAGTTCAAGCGGGAGCGCGCGATGAATTTCGAAGTCAGGGAAGTCGGACCCGATCTCCTCGTCCGGGTGGCGGAGGCGAGAATAGACGCGGCCGCGGCGGTTCAGTTCCGCGACGCCATGCGGGACGCGACCGAAAGCGGACAGGCCCGCGTGGTCCTCGATCTCGGCCAGGTGGTCTTCGTCGATTCCAGCGGCCTCGGCGCGATCATCGCGGCGATGAAACACATCGGTCCCGACCGGCAGCTTGAGCTCGCCGCGCTGCAGCCCGCCGTCGCACGGGTCTTCCGCCTGACCCGGCTCGACGAGGTGCTGACGGTCCATGCCGATGCGGCGGCGGCCTTCGATGGCCGCATTCCCACCGAATGACCCGGGGGACCGACATGGCCCGGACAGCGGTTGCTTCGTCTGGCTTCACTCTGCGCGTCATGGCGCGCAACCCGTCGATCCGGGAGGCGCTCTCGGACCTGCGCGGCCGGCTCGAGCGGCACGACCTGACCCTTGAAGAGTTGAACACGGTCGAAGTCGTGCTCGCCGAGGTGATGAACAACGTGGCCGAACACGCCTATGCGTGGCGGCAGGACGGAGAGATGCTCGTGCATTTGAGGGTGGCGACCGATGGTCTGCATTGCTCGGTCACCGACGAGGGGCGCGCGATGCCCGACGATGCCCTCCCGTTCGGCGGTGATCTCGACCCCGGCATGCCGATCGACGATCTGCCCGAGGGCGGGTTCGGCTGGCTCATCATCCGCCGTCTCGCGCACGACGTTCGGTACCTGCGCCAGTCCGGGGTGAACGAGTTGAGCTTCCGACTGGCGGTCGGCACACCGGTCGGCGCGGCGGCCTTCTGAGGCGTCGGAAACGCGGTCGGGCTCTGGCTCGGCCGCGGATTCGGTCGAGCGCATCGGCGAAGATCGAGAGGCGGCTCTCGGGTGCGGAAATCGGACCTTCGCCATCGAAATGCCCGAATTGAAACACACGCGGGCCCGAGTTGGTCGCAACAGTCGTCTTGTAGCTGCTAGGCTTCCTCCGGCGCCGCTCCAAGCACAGCCCCCACCCAGCGGGGCGGCGCCGGGGTTCAACCTCCAAGAATACCGATGACGACAGTCCGTCCCTCCGGAAGCCGAGGTAGGTTCGGACGTCTTGTCCGGCGCCGGGGCGCGTCGGGCGGTGCACCGCTCCCCCTCTTTCCGGTTGGCTTCGCCGCAAGCCGCGCCTAGGTTCCGCGTCGACCGGGACGGGAGGATACATGCGCGATTTTCATCTGCCGGGGCGCTCCGCGGTGTTCGCGGAAAACGGCATGGCGGCGACATCGCACCCACTGGCGTCGGCCACGGCCATCCGGGTGCTTCAGGACGGCGGGAATGCCGTCGACGCGGCTATCGCAGCGGCGGTCCTGCTCGGCATCTGTGAACCTCACATGACGGGCCTCGGCGGCGACTGCTTCGTCCTGCTGAAACCCGCGGGCGAGGATCGCGTCGTGGCGCTCAACGGGTCGGGCCGCGCGCCAGCCGCTCTCTCGGCGGCGGAGATGCGCGATCGGGGCCTCGAAGCCGTTCCCGCGGACGGGCCCGAGGCAGTCTCCGTCCCGGGAGCGGTCGACGCCTTCTGCCGGCTTTCATCCGACTGGGGACGTCTCGGTCTTGCCGATGTCCTCTCGCCGGCAATCCGCTATGCCGCGGAGGGCGTTCCGGTGGCCCCGCGGACGGCCTTCGACTGGAGCCGCGCTGCGGACGCGCTGCAAGGGGGCGCCCGGGATCGGTACCTGGTTTCAGGCGCGGCGCCACGTCCCGGCCAGGTGTTCCGCGCTCCCGGTCAGGCCGAAGTTCTCCGCCGCATCGCGCACGGCGGCCGGTCGGCGTTCTACGAAGGCGAGGTCGCCGAGGACATGGTCGCGGCGTTGCGGGCGAAGGGGGGTGTCCACACGCTCGACGATTTCGCGGCCACGGCCTGCGACTACGGCGATCCGGTGAGCGGGACCTACAAGGGCGTCGAATTGCTCGAACATCCGCCAAACGGACAAGGCGCCACCGCGATCCTCATGGCGAATATACTCGGCCACTTCGACCCGTCCTCAATGGAGCCGTTCGGCGCCGAGCGGGCGCACCTCGAAGCCGAGGCGGCGAAACTCGCCTACGACGCGCGCAACCGCTTCATCGCCGATCCCGAGCACACGACCCGACTCGCTCACATGCTGGCCCCCGAGACGGCCGCGCAGCTTGCAAGGCTGATCCGGATGGACCGGGCGATGGAGGTGCCGTCGAGCCTGACGGAGGAGGTTCACAAGGAGACCGTCTATCTGACGGTCGTCGACCGCGACCGGATGGCGGTGTCACTCATCTATTCGATCTACGACAGCTTCGGTTCCGGCATCGCGAGCGACCGGTTCGGGATCCTGTTCCACAACCGCGCAAAGGGATTCTCGCTCCACGAAGGGCATCCGAACGAGGCCGGCGGCGGCAAGCGTCCGATGCACACGATCATTCCCGCGATGCTGCGGGAAAACGGGCGCGTCACGATGCCGTTCGGCGTGATGGGCGGAGCCTATCAACCCGCCGGGCATGTCCGCGTGCTGACGAACATGGTCGATTATGGGATGCACCTGCAGGCCGCGCTCGACGCGCCGCGCTGCTTTTCGGACGCCGGCGACATGAGGGTGGAGCGGGGATATCCCGACGCGGTTCGGGCGGACCTTGCGGCACTGGGACACAGGGTCTCGATCCCCGAGGTGCCTATCGGCGGTGCGCAGGCGATACGGATCGATCACGAGGCGGGCGTTCTGGAAGGCGCGTCCGATCCGCGGAAGGACGGCTGCGCGCTGGGCTACTAGGTCAGTTCAGCGCGAAATGGAGCGGATAATGGCCGTCCTCGAAATCGCCGAACAGGTCGGGAAGATCGGGATGCGTCACCGGCTCGCCGGAGTAGTCGGGGAGGAGGTTCTGTTCCGACACGTAGGCCACGTAGTAGCTTTGATCATTCTCGGCGAGCAGGTGGTAGAACGGCTGGTCCTTGGAGGGACGACTCTCTTCGGGGATGGCGTCATACCATTCCTCGGTATTCGAGAACTCCGGGTCCACGTCGAACACGACACCCCGGAACGGGTGCTTCTTATGCCTGACGACCTGGCCGAGGTGATACTTGGCACGCGATTTCAACATAGGTAGACCCCCATCGCCCCGTTGATACTCAATCAGACCGCGGCTTGTCCATCAAGGCGGCCGAAAAGCAAGGGAAACAGATTGTGGACCTCGCCCTGACAGTTCTCGAAGTCGTCACGCCCGTCTTCCTATTGGCGGCGATCGGCTTCGTTTGGGTCAGATTGGGATTCGAATACCGAATCCAGTTCGTCACGCAACTCGCGATGACGTTGGCGGTTCCGTGCCTGATCTTCGTCGCGCTGATGGAGGCAGATATCGACCCCGCGGCGCTGACGGCGGTTTCTCTGGCCGCCGTCACCGTCTACGCGGCCGTGACGGTCGTCTCCTGGGCGGTCATCCGGCTCGCCCGGCTCAAGACGCAGACCTTCCTCGCCCCCGTGATCTTCGGGAACACGGGCAATCTCGGCCTTCCTCTCGCGCTGTTCGCGTTCGGCGACGAGGGTCTGGGGTTCGCCGTAGTCGTCTTCGCGATCATGGCGATCTATTCTTTCAGCTTCGGGGTCTGGATTGTCGCGGGGGGCGGATCGCCGCTCAAGGTGCTCAAGGAGCCCTTGGTCGCGGCGACGATCCTCGGGCTGCTGTTTCTCGTCCAAGGGTGGGAGACGCCGACGTTCCTGACGAACACGCTCCGGCTCGTCGGCCAGCTCGCTATCCCCCTGATGCTCATCACGCTCGGCGTGGCGGTGGCGCGGCTCACGCCGGGGGGGCTCGGGCAGGCGATGTGGATCTCGCTCGTGAAGGTCGCGATTTGCGTCGGGATCGCCTGGGCGGTCGGCCGCTGGTTCGCCCTCGACGACGTTCCCTTCGCCGTTCTGGTCCTTCAGGTCTCGACGCCGGTGGCCGTGACGTCATATCTGCTCGCTCAGAAATACGGGGCCGACGCGGACGCCGTCGCGGGCCTCGTGGTCGTCTCGACGCTCCTGTCGGTCCTCTACATTCCGGTCATTCTGGCATTTGTGATCTGAGTCGGGTGGCAAAAAAGTTTCCCGGCGCCCTGCCTTGCGTTAAGGTGGCTAAAAACACAGGCAAGAAAACAAGAACGAGAGAGGCAGATGAGCAGAGGTCTTCGCGCCCTCGTGCTTCTGGTGTTCGTCGCAGGATGCGGCAGCGGAAGCTACGATCCGCCGCGCAATCTCGACGATGCCTGCAGCATCGTGAGCCAGCGCCCACACTACCTGCGCGCCATGGAACAAACGGAGCGACGCTGGGGCATCCCGGTCCACGTCCAGATGGCGACGATCTATCAGGAATCGAAGTTCATCGGGAACGCCCGGACCCCGCGGCGCTTCGTTCTCGGCGTGATCCCGATGGGGCGGCAGTCGTCGGCCTACGGATACGGTCAGGCGCTCGATGGAACCTGGGACGACTACGTCTCCGAGGTGGGCGGCTGGGGCAAACGGCGCGACGACATCGATGACGCGACCGACTTCATGGGCTGGTACATGGACAAGAGCTTCTCATCTCTCGGGATCTCCAAGTCGGACGCGCGCAACCAGTACCTCGCCTATCACGAGGGACGGGGCGGCTATGCGCGGGGCAGCTACCGTGCGAAGTCCTGGCTGGTCCGGGTGTCGGACGAGGTCGCGGCGCGGGCGGCGATCTATCAGACCCAGCTCGCGACCTGTGGGATAACCTAGCGGCGGCTGTCGGTCTCGAGCTTGATCGAGAAGAGCCGGGACGGGATGTTGTGGCCGGTCCTGAGCTCGCTGATCTCAACCTGCGTCACCGCGCCCGACCCGTCCTCCGTCACCCATCCGGTGAGCCGGAGGGGGTTTTCCGCAAAGATGAGCGCAATCCGCCCGATCTCGGGGCGGTCGGGATCGCGGGCGACGACGGTGGTCGCCTCCAGGGTGCCGGAGTGGCCGACGACGACGCCGCTCCGGGCGAGGTCCACGGTGCGCTCGAGGATCACGTTCAACGGAGTCTCGCGAAGGGGGTACTGCTCCGGGCGGCGCCTGTTCGACTTGCCGTCGAAGATCGCGAGCTGACCGCCACCGGCCATGACGAGCGCCTCGTCGGGCGGATCGTACTCGAAGCGGGCGCGGCCGGGTCGGCGAATGTAGAGCTTGCCGGTCGAGCGGGTGCCGTCCGGGTTCTGTTGCACGAACCGGCCTTCCATCGTCTCAAGGCGGTTGAAGTAGTTCGAGATCCGGTTGAGCGGGATCGGCGCGGCGAGGGCCGGGTGAGCCGCGAGGGCGGCTGCTGCGGCCGTGCCGGCGAGGAAGGTTCTGCGGTCCATGATCGGTCCCTTGTCGTGACCCGCTCGATATAGGGGAGAATGGGCTCTCTCGAAACCGATAGGCGATAACAGAGCGGTGTCCGAGTAGGCGAGCGTCCGTCTGCCCCTCGCGCTCCCCGAGGATACTTGTGGACAGATGGAAGCGGACGGCCGCGGCCTACTGCTCGGGCACGAGGATCTCGCGCTTGCCGACATGGTTGGCGGGGCTGACGACGCCCTCGTCCTCCATCTGCTCGACGAGCCGCGCGGCCTTGTTGTAGCCGATCGCGAGCTTGCGCTGGATGTAGGAGGTCGAGCACTTGCGGTCCTTGATGACGATGGCGACGGCCTGGTCGTAGAGCGCGTCCTCGCCATCGGTGTTGCCGCCGAGGCCGAGGACGAGGTCGATGTCGGCCTCCTTTTCCTCGTCCGGGCCGTCGGTCACTCCCGACATGTATTCCGGCGGTCCGAAGCCCTTGAGATACGTGACGATCTCCTCGACCTCCTCATCGGAGACGAAGGGGCCGTGGATGCGGGTGATCTTGGCGCCGCCGGCCATGTAGAGCATGTCGCCCATGCCGAGGAGCTGCTCCGCGCCCTGTTCGCCGAGGATGGTGCGGCTGTCGATCTTGGAGGTCACCTGGAAGGAGATGCGGGTCGGGAAGTTCGCCTTGATCGTGCCCGTGATGACATCGACCGAAGGACGCTGCGTCGCCATGATGAGGTGGATGCCGGAGGCACGGGCCATCTGGGCGAGGCGCTGGATGCAGGCCTCGATCTCTTTCCCCGCGACCATCATCAGGTCTGCCATCTCGTCGACGATGACGACGATGTAGGGCAGCGTCTCGGGCGCGAATTCCTCGGTCTCGAAGACGGGTTCGCCGGTTTCGTCGTCGAAGCCGGTCTGGACGGTGCGCTTGAACATCTCGCCCTTCGACAGGGCGTCGCGGACGCGGCCGTTGAAGCCTTCGATGTTGCGCACGCCCATCTTGGACATCTTGCGGTAGCGTTCCTCCATCTCGGCCACGACCCATTTGAGGGCGACGACCGCCTTCTTGGGGTCCGTCACGACGGGCGAGAGGAGGTGCGGGATGCCGTCGTAGACGCTGAGTTCCAGCATCTTGGGGTCGATCATGATGAGCCGGCATTCCTCTGGCGAGAGCTTGTAGAGGAGCGACAGGATCATCGTGTTGATCGCCACCGACTTGCCCGAGCCGGTGGTGCCGGCGATCAACAGGTGGGGCATCTTGGCGAGGTTCGCGATGATCGCCTCGCCGCCGATGTCCTTGCCGAGCGCCAGCGGCAGGCGCATGTTCGAATCGCCG
>CAZPOK010000066.1:0-14471 GCA_964587905.1 uncultured Rhodobacterales bacterium
GGGTCGGCGATTTCATCTTCTCGATCGGTCAGGCCTACTGGACGGGCTTCTGCGTGAATTGTCCCGAAAGCCCCGAAACCATGCAGGAGGACCTGCGCGAGATCGCGCCCTCGTACTTCTTCGCGCCGCCGCGCTACTTCGAGGGCCTTCTGACGACGGTCATGATCCGAATGGAGGACGCCGGTCCGCTGAAGAAGCGAATTTTCGATCACTTCATGGAGCATGCGCGCAGGGTCGGCCCGGCACTGATGGACAAAAAGCCTGTCGGCGCATGGGACCGGCTCGGATACGCGATCGGTCAGGCGCTCGTCTACGGTCCGCTCCGCAACCGGATGGGCATGAACAACATGCGCGTCGGCTACACCGCCGGCGAGGCGATCGGCCCCGAGATCTTCGAATTCTACCGCTCACTCGGCATCAACCTCAAACAGCTCTACGGCCAGACCGAGGCGTCGGTCTTCATCACGCAGCAGCCTGACGGTGAGGTGCGGGCGGATACGGTCGGCGTGCCGAGCCCCGGCGTCGAGGTGAAGATCGGCGAGAGCGGCGAAGTCTACTACCGGTCGCCCGGTACCTTCGTCGAATACTACAAGAATCCGGAGTCGACGGCGTCCACGAAGGACCCCGAAGGCTGGGTGGCCACGGGCGACGCGGGCTTCTTCGAGGACGGGACCGGCCACCTCCGGATCATCGATCGCGCAAAGGACGTGGGAAAGATGGCCGACGGCAGCCTGTTCGCGCCGAAGTACGTGGAGAACAAGCTGAAGTTCTACCCGAACATCCTCGAGTCGGTGGTGTTCGGCGCGAACCGCGAGATGTGCTGCGCCTTCATCAACATCGACATGACCGCAGTGGGCAACTGGGCCGAGCGCAACAACATCGCCTACGGGTCGTACCAGGAACTCGCCGGGCTGACGTCCGTGCTCGACATGATCCAGTCCCACGTCGAGGAGGTGAATCAGAGCCTGGCGCAGGATGCGATGCTGTCAGGCTGCCAGATCCACCGGTTTCTCGTCCTGCACAAGGAACTCGACGCCGACGACGGCGAGTTGACGCGCACCCGGAAGGTGCGTCGCAACATCATCGCCGAGAAGTTCGCGGACCTGATCGACGCGCTCTACGGCGGGAAGGACGAGATCTACACCGAGACCGAGGTGACCTACGAGGACGGCCGCAAGGGCAAGATCCGCGCGACGCTGGAGATCCGGGACGCGAAGGTCGTGCCGGTACAACCCAAGACGCTGGAGGCGGCGGAATGACGTTGGACCGCAGCTCAGCTGTCTGGCGCCGAGTGGGATCGGCGATGGTCATGCTGCTGGCCGTGGGCTGGCTTCTGAGCGCGGAGTATACGCCCGTGGGGCTGGCCGCGCTCGTGTCGTTCCTCTTCGTCGGCTACGTCGCCTTGCGTCTGATGACATGGATGGATGCCAACCGGTTCAGCCCGCGTCATCTCCGGGTCGGGCTGACTTGGGCACCCGTCGGGCTCGACCCGGAGACAGACGAGTACGACCGCCGCCCGGTCGTCGTCTGTTTCCTCATGCTCGCGATCCCCTCGGCGGGCCTGCTTCTGCGCCCGGTTCTGCAATGGGTGGTCTCATGAGCCTGGACACGGTGGGCCCCGTCGTGACCCCCGACGGCCGCAAGATCGGCGCGCCCGTTCTGGAGGTGAAGAACATCACCCTGCGCTTCGGCGGCGTGGTCGCGATCAAGGACATCTCCTTCGATATCCTCGAGGGCGAGATCCGCGCGATTATCGGGCCCAACGGCGCGGGCAAGTCGTCAATGCTGAACGTCATCAACGGATTCTACCATCCGCAGGAGGGCGAGGTCTGGTTCCGGGGCGAGAAGCGGCCGTCGATGAAGCCCTACGAGGTCGCCCGGCAGGGGATCGCGCGGACCTTCCAGAACATCGCGCTTTTCAAGGGGATGAGCACCCTCGACAACATCATGACCGGCCGGAACACGATGATGAAGACCGGACTCCTCGGTCAGATGCTGTGGCGGGGCGCGGCGGAGCGTGAAGAGATCGAACATCGCGAAGCCGTTGAAAAGGTGATCGACTTCCTGGAGATCCAGCATATCCGCAAGACCCCCGTGGGGCGGCTGCCCTACGGTCTCCAGAAGCGGGTGGAGCTCGCGCGGGCGCTCGCGGCGGAACCCGCGCTTCTTCTTCTCGACGAGCCGATGGCGGGCATGAACGTCGAGGAGAAGGAAGACATGTGCCGGTTCATTCTCGACGTGAACGACGAGTTCGGGACGACCATCGCGCTGATCGAGCATGACATGGGCGTG
The DNA here is from genome assembly GCA_964587905.1 of uncultured Rhodobacterales bacterium. Taxonomy (GTDB): domain Bacteria; phylum Pseudomonadota; class Alphaproteobacteria; order Rhodobacterales; family Rhodobacteraceae; genus DAINOF01. The sequence continues at coordinate 2,293 of CAZPOK010000066.1, forward strand.
GTCATGGACATCTCGGACAGGGTCGTCGTGATGGATTACGGCAAGAAGATCGGCGACGGCACGCCGGACGAGGTCCGGTCGAGTCCCGAGGTCGTCGACGCCTACCTGGGGGTTGCACATGAGTGAACGCAACATGGCATGCGCGCGGATCCAGTACACATCGCACATGGACCGGAGGCCGGAATGGAATTCCTGAGACAAGTGTTCGTCGATCCCTTCGCCGACATGGTCGCGGCGCCCGATTTCCTGATGCAGGTGATCTGGGAGGGGCTGGTCTCGGGCATTCTTTACGCGCTCATCGCGCTGGGCTTCGTGCTGATCTTCCGGTCGAGCCGGATCTTCAACTTCAGCCAGGGCATCATGGTGGTGTTCGCCGCGCTCACGCTTGTCGGCCTCCACGCCGCGGGCCTGCCTGCCTGGCTTGCATTCGCGGGCACCCTTGCGGTCATGTTCGTGTTCGCGGTCGTCGTCGAGCGCGTGGTCCTGCGACCGCTCGTCAACCAACCCGATATCATCCTCTTCATGGCGACTATCGGGATCACGCTGTTCCTCGTTGGCTTCGGCGAGACCCTGTTCGGCGGTGAGAACAAGGTGATGATCTCGGACGAACTCGGCATTCCGGATGGATCGGTCGAGCTCAACCCGTTCGACGGGTTCCTCCTGCTCGAGCAGCGCGACATCACGGTCGTGATCGGCGCGGCCCTCATGGTCGCCGCGCTTCTTCTCTTCCTCAACAAGAGCCGGATGGGCCGTGCGATCAGGGCGCTGGGCGACGACCATCAGGCCGCGCTGTCGGTGGGGATCTCGATCACGACGATCTGGGTGCTGGTCTGGTTCATCGCGGGTATCATCGCGCTGATGACCGGGATCGCCTGGGGCAGCCGCGCGGGCGTCTCCTTCGCGCTCGAGGTGATTGCGCTGAAGGCGCTGCCGGTGCTGATGCTGGGCGGGCTCGAGTCGATCACCGGCGCCATCGTCGGCGGGCTTATGATCGGGATCTTCGAAAAGCTCTTCGAGATCTACTGGGGACAGCCGCTTCTGGGCGGATCGACCGAGGCGTGGTTCGCCTATGTGCTCGCCCTCACCGTGCTGCTGTTCCGGCCACAGGGCCTGTTCGGCGAAAAGATCATCGAGAGGGTATGAGATGGCCAAGCTGATCGCGATCCTGAACGTCGTCGTCTGGTCCGGGTTCTGGGCCTTCGGCTATCTCGCGCTCACCGCGGAACACGACGGGCAGATGCTGGCCGCCGTTGTCCTCGCTGCGCTCGGAGGCGGAGCCGGGCTCTGGACCTGGCTCTGGCTGGTGCGTCACTCCGAGGGCACAGGATACGCCACACGCCCGCCCCGCGCCTATCCGCGAAACGATGACACGCCCGGGGAGGCGCTCTGATGCTCTACCGCACGGCCGGCCAGTACAAGACGACCTACAGGAGCGATCAGGCGCTGTTTCCGGTGCGGCAGGACGCGATCCTGTTGATGGTGGTCCTCGCCTTCGGCTGGGTGATCCTGCCGTTCACGGCGAGCGAGTTCGTATTCCAGACGCTGCTGATCCCGGTTCTGATCTATGCGCTCGCCGCGACGGGCCTGAACATTCTCACGGGCTTCGCGGGACAGCTTTCGCTCGGGACCGGCGCGTTCATGGGCGTCGGCGCCTACGCCTGCTACAAGCTCGTCACGATCTTCCCCGAGATGAACCTCCTGATCGCAGTGCTGCTGTCGGGGTTCTTTTCGGCGGCGGTCGGCGTGGCCTTCGGCCTGCCGTCGCTCCGGATCAAGGGCTTCTATCTCGCGATCGCGACCCTCGCGGCTCAGTTCTTCCTGATCTGGCTCTTCGAGAAATGGGCCTGGCTCTACAACTACAACGCCTCGGGTGCCATCCAGGTGCCGAACCTCGACATCTTCGGCTGGTACGTCGCGGGTCCGCTCGCCACGTCCACAACGCAGTACTATTTCGTGCTCGCCGTCGTGACGCTGCTGACGATTCTCACGATCAACCTCACGCGCGGCGCGCTCGGCCGGTCCTGGAAGGCGGTGCGCGATATGGACATCGCTGCCGAACTCATCGGGATCAACCTGCTGAAGGCCAAGCTCATGGCCTTCGCCGTGTCGTCCTACATCGTCGGCGTGGCGGGCGCGCTCTTCGTCTTCATGTGGCGTGGCGCGGCCGAGCCGAACCTCTTCGACATCGAGCTGTCGTTCCGTGTTCTCTTCATCGCGATCATCGGCGGTCTTGGCTCGATTCTCGGCAACTACCTCGGCGCGATCCTGATCGTCGCGCTGCCGGTAATCCTCAACACGGTGCCCGGCGCCTTCGGGCTCGAAATCAAGTCGGCCACCGTCGAGCACATCAACGTCATGATCATCGGCGCGCTCATCATCTTCTTCCTGATCGTGGAGCCGCACGGGCTCGCCCGCCTGTGGCAGCTGATCCGGGAGAAGCTCATTCTCTGGCCGTTCCCGCACTAGGGCCGGCCCAACACCAAGAACCGATCAACCCATGGGAGGACCATAATGAGACATTTCACCAAACTGGCCATCGCGGGGACACTCGCGGCCGTCACGGGCGGCGCCGCCGTCGCGCAGGAGCTGTTCCTGCCGAACCTCAGCTACCGGACAGGCCCCTTCGCCTCGACGGGCACGCCCATCATGAACGGTCAGCGTGACTACATGATCATGCTGAACGAGCGTGACGGCGGCATCGGCGGAATTCCGGTGAACTTCGAGGAATGCGAGACCGGTTACAGCACCGAGAAGGGCGTCGAATGCTACGAGCGTCAGAAGGCCGATGCGCTCGTGACCCAGCCGTGGTCGACGGGCATCACGCTCCAGGTGCTGCCGAAGACGAACGTGGACCAGATTCCGATCCTCGCGCCCGGCTACGGCTTCAGCCCGATGTCGGACGGGCGGACATTCCAGTGGGCGTTCAATCCGCCGGCCTCGTACTGGGACGGCGCCTACATGATCATGGACCACATCGCGGACGGTGACATGTCGAACCTGGACGGCAAGAAGATCGCCTTCCTGCACCTCGACCATCCCTATGGAAAGGAACCGCTGCCGGTTCTCGAAAAGCTCGCCGCCGAGCACGGATTCGAGCTTCTGCCGATCCCGGTGGGTCTGGCCGAGATGCAGAACCAGGCGGCCCAGTGGCTGCAGATCCGGCGCGAGCGGCCGGACTTCGTGGTCATGTGGGGCTGGGGCGCGATGAACGCCGGCGCGATCACCGAGGCGGTGAAGACGCGCTACCCGATGGACCAGTTCGTTGGCGTCTGGTGGGCCAGCCACTCCGACGACCTCCAGCTCGTCGGCGAGGAGGGCACCGGTTATCGCGCAATCTCGTGGTCGATGCCGCAGAACGACGCGCCGGTCATGGACGACATCCAGCAGTACGTTGTGGACCCGGGCGAATCGCTCGCGTCCGAGGAAGAACGGAGCGAAGTCTTCTACCAGCGCGGCCTCGTGATCTCGATGATGCTGGCGGAAGGTGTTCGGACCGCGCAGGAGATGCACGGCGTGGCCGAGATCACCCCGGCACAGTTGCGTGACGGCCTCGCCAACCTCGACATCACGGAAGAGCGGCTCGAGGAACTGGGCATGACGGGGATGGTCCCGCCGTTCTCGACGAACTGCGCGAACCATACCGGCCATTCGGGCGCCTGGATGCTCCAGTGGGACGGCGAGGAGTTCGTGCAGGCCTCGGATCTTCTCGAAGCGGACCGGTCGGTGATCAACCCTCTGCAGGAGGAAAAGGCGGCTGAATACGCCGAGGCGAACGCGCCCTGGCCGGTCGACGAGAGCTGCAACCCAAGCTGACGTGACAGAGCCCCGGCCGGAGTCACCGGCCGGGGCAATTCCCGGAGATTTCCATGCTCGACGCCGGACAGACCGACGAGACGCTTCTCGAGATCAACAACATCGAGGTGATCTACGATCACGTGATCCTCGTGCTGAAGGGTGTCAGCCTTTCGGTCAGGAAGGGCGGGATCACCGCGCTTCTGGGCGGCAACGGCGCGGGCAAGACGACGACGCTCAAGGCGATCTCGAACCTCCTCCACTCGGAGCGCGGGGAGGTCACCAAGGGTTCGATTCTCTATCGCGGCGAGCGGGTGCAGGATCTCGATCCGTCGGCGCTGGTGAAGAAGGGCGTCATCCAGGTGATGGAGGGGCGTCACTGCTTTGCCCATCTCACGGTCGAGGAGAACCTCCTCACCGGCGCCTATACCCGCGATGACGGGAAGGGCGCGATCGATGCCGATCTCGAGAAGGTCTATTCCTACTTCCCCCGCCTCAGGGAGCGGCGCAGAAGTCAGTCCGGATACACCTCGGGCGGCGAACAGCAGATGACGGCGATCGGCCGGGCGCTGATGTCGAAGCCCGAAACCATCCTTCTCGACGAGCCGTCGATGGGACTCGCGCCGCAGCTCGTGGAAGAGATCTTCACCATCGTGAAGAACCTCAACGAGAACGAGGGCGTGAGCTTCCTCCTCGCCGAGCAGAACACGACCGTGGCGCTTCGCTTCGCGCACCGGGGATACATCCTGGAATCCGGCCGCGTCGTGATGGAGGGCGGCGCCAAGGAACTGCTCGAGAATCCGGACGTCAAGGAATTCTACCTCGGCGTGTCGGACGAAGGGCGGCGGTCTTTCCGCGACGTGCGCTCCTACCGTCGGCGCAAGCGCTGGCTGAGTTGAGGAACGGCGATCATGTGCATCCGTTGGACGTTCGATACGACAGTGATGGAGGATGGCATGACGCAGAAGGACGTGGTGAAGGCGCTGATCGACGAACAGGGCACACTTTATTCCGAGTCCATGGGCGCGGACATTTCGAAGAACACGCCGCAGGAGCTTTTCCACTGGCTCGAAGGCGCGATCATGCTCTCGGCGCGGATCGGGTCGCACCAGGCCGAGAAGGCGGGCCGTGCGCTTCGCGATGCGGGCTTTCACCGTATCGGCGATCTGCGGGAGAGGGAGCGTGGGTCTCTCGTCCGCATTCTGAACGAGCACGGCTACGCCCGCTACGACGAATCGACGGCGAACTACCTGCGCGACACGGCCGAGTGGGCTGAGGAGACCTACCACGGCGACCTGCGGAAGCTCCGCGAGGAGGCCGGCACGCGAGAGGAAATTCTGAAAGCCCTGCAGGGGGCAAAGGGGATCGGACAGATGGGCGCCGAGATCTTCGCGCGCGAGGCGCAACTCGTCTGGGACGAGCTCTACCCGGCCGATGTGTCAGGGCCGGCCGAAAGGGGCGCCAGGGATCTCGGACTGCCGACGGACGCCGACCGTCTTGCGGATCTGGCCGGGTCGCGGGAGCGCTACGTGCGGCTGTTGGCGGCGCTGACACGGGCGGCGCTCGACGGTCCGGCGGACAAGGTGAAGGAGGCGGCTGAATGAGCCACTACGATGATCTCGAGACCCGGAGCGAGGAAGAGCGCGCGGCCTCTCTGGCCGAGTGCCTGCCGGCCCAGGTCGGAGCCGCGAAGTCACTTCCCGGCTACAGGGAAGCGTTCGACGGCTTCAACCCATCCGAGATCACCACGCGCGAGGCGCTGGCGCGGCTGCCGGTGCTTCGCAAATCGGACCTCACCTCGGCCCAGACGCCGGGGAATCCGTTGGGCGGCTATGCGGGAGGCGTCAGCGGCTTCGCGCATGTCTTCCAGTCGCCCGGTCCGATCTACGAGCCAGGTCAGGTCAGCCACGACTGGTGGCGGGTCGGCCGGTTCCTGTTTGCCGCCAGCGTAGGCGATGGCGACATTGTTCAGAACTGCTTCGGCTATCATCTGACGCCAGCCGGCATGATCTTCGAAAACGGTGCGCGGGCTGTCGGTGCCACGGTGCTGCCAGCTGGCACGGGCCAGAGCGAACTCCAGGCGCGGGCGGCGCGGGACATCGGAACGACGGCCTACGCCGGGACGCCGGACTTCCTGAAGGTCATCCTCGAAAAGGCCGATGAACTGGGCTTCACGCTGAAGATCACCAAGGCCACCGTCTCTGGCGGGGCGCTCTTCCCGTCGCTCCGGCAGGCCTACCAGGAGAGGGGAATCGAGACGCTCCAGTGCTACGCGACGGCGGATCTCGGCCTCATCGCGTACGAGAGCCCCGCCATGGAGGGAATGATCGTGGACGAAGGCGTCGTGGTCGAGATTGTCCGTCCCGGAACGGGCGATCCCGTTGCCGATGGCGAGGTCGGTGAAGTCGTGGTGACAACGCTGAACCCGGATTATCCGCTGATCCGCTTCGCAACCGGGGATCTCTCGGCGGTGATGCCGGGAAAGAGCCCCTGCGGCCGCACCGGCATGCGCATCAAGGGCTGGATGGGCCGCGCCGACCAGACCACCAAGATCAAGGGCATGTTCGTACGTCCCGAGCAGGTGGCCGAGTTGGTCGCGCGGCATCGCGAGGTCTCGAAGGCGCGCGTGATCGCGTCGAGGGACGGAGAGATGGACGTAATGACCGTCCAGATAGAGACTCGGGCCGGTGACGTGACGGCGCTCGAGAGGTCGGTGGCGGATGTTCTGAAGCTGAAGGGCCGGGTCGAGCTTCTGTCGCCGGGAGCGCTTCCCAACGACGGCAAGGTGATTGACGACCAGCGGGTCTACGACTGAATTGTCGCTTGCCGATATCGCGGGATCAAGGGAAAGGGCGGCGCTTCCCACGGCGTTTTCGGGCAAGAAGAACCACGCAGGGCCGTCATCCTGCCTCGAGCACGCGTCTCCCGGTGAAGCGCCGGAAGCGCGGAATGCCACAAGCCTTGCGCCGACGGCGCGTGTCGTGATGGCGTGATCCCATGCGTATCGCGACGTTCAACGTCCAGAACCTCAGGCTGCGCCACCCCGACGGCGGCGATCAGCTCGACGGCGCGCGGGACCGCGACGTTCCCAAGGACGAGGGACCGGCGGCCGAGGCGCTCGATCCGGTGGACCGGCGGCTCACCGCGGCGGTGATCCGCGACCTCGGAGCGGACGTCGTCGCGCTGCAGGAGGTCTTCGATACCGAGACGCTCGACCACTTCCATGACCGCGTCCTCCTGCCCGCCGAAGTCGCGCCCTATCCGCACAGGGTGTGTCTGCCCGGCAACGACGGGCGTGGCCTCGACGTGGCGCTGATGAGCCGGGTGCCCATCGTCGAGATAGCGAGCCATGCCGGGTTGACTGCGGGCGATGTCGGTCTTGACCCTCCCGAGGGGTTCGGGTCGCAGCCGGTGTTCCGGCGCGACTGCCTCGTCGTCGATCTGGGCGCGCTCACCCTCTTCGTCTGCCATTTCAAGGCCCCGTGGCCCGATGCCGACGCCGCCTGGCCAGTCCGGCGCGTGGAGGCGGAGACGGTCCGGCGGCTCGTCGAGATGCGGTTCGAGGATCCGGCCGAGGCATTCTGGCTGATCCTCGGGGACCTCAACGATCCGGACCCGCCGGGGACGCCGGGGCGTGCGATTGCGCCACTCGAGGATCCCTTTGCCGTCGACCTGTCGCTGCGCATGGCGCGAGACGAGCGCTGGACGTTCCATCACCCCGATACCGGGCGACACTCCTTGCCCGACGCGATCCTGGCTTCGCCTCGGCTTGCGGCCGCGTGTCCGGACGCCGTGCCGTGGGTCGTGCGCGAGGGGCTGTCGCTCGAGGCGGGTCGGCGGGCCGGCGAACGGCTCCCAGAGGTCGGCGACCACAGGCCGCACGCCAGCGATCACGCCGCGCTGGTCGTCGACCTTCCGGGGCTCTGACGCGCCTCGGAAAGCGCCGCGTTCTCGGCGCGGATCCGGACGGTCAGAACGACGGCGTTCAAGACGGAGAAGACGAGTGCGACCGCAGGCAAGCCGAGCACGAGCGACGCTACGACGATCTCGGCGGCGACGAGGATGTAGTTCGGATGCGCCAACCATCGGTAGGGTCCACGCCGAACAAGCGGCTCGTCCGTCACGATGATCCGCGTCGTCCACCGTCGCCCCAGCGACGCGAGGATCCAGAGGCGGACGAGTTGCAGGGCGGCGAAAACCGCAAGCCAGGGAAGATGGAGCGGCTCGTCGTGGCCGAAGACCGCGAGCGCGGCGAGCCAGCTCGCGTGCATTGCGACGATGAACGGATAGTGCCCCGCGGCAACCTCCCGGCCCCCGCGCGCGAGGAGGTCTGCAGTGTTGCGGCGAGCGAGGAGGAGTTCCCCGAGCCTCTGCAGACCCAGGAAGGCGAGGAAAAGGGCGGCGCCGGGCGTCATGGCGGCTCGGCCCGCAGCGGCACGAAAGACGCTGTGAAGCCGGGTCCGAGCGCGCAGGTCAGAAGCTGCCCCGAACCGCCGTCCCGGAGCACGCGTTCCAGGACGAAGAGCACAGTCGGAGCCGACATGTTGCCAGCCTCCCGAAGGACGTCCCTCTCGGCTTCGAGACTGCCCGTGCGCAGCCCGAGAGCGCGCTCGATCGCGGCGATCACCTTGGCGCCGCCTGGATGGCAGACGAACCGGTCGACATCCCCGCGTTCGAGCTTCGATGCGGTGAGCGCCGCGTCCGTCGCCGTGGCGAATTCCCTGTTCACGAAGTCGGGGATCGATCGATCGAAGATCACGCCGAGCCCGTCGTCCTGGACGTTCCAGCCCATGATCCCGAGCGTGTCGGGCCACGTGCTTTGCCGTCCGTCGCCGATCTCGATCCGCCGGTGGTTCGCGACCGGCTCCTTGGATGACAGACACACGGCCGCCGCGCCGTCGCTGAAGAGCACCGTGGCGATGACGTCGGCCTTGCCGAGACTGTGGGACCGGAACCAGAGGGTGCAGGTCTCGACGACGACGAGCAGAACCCTTGCTCTCGGTCGCGCCGCCGCCATCGATCGGGCGATTTCGAGTCCTGACACGCCTCCCGCGCAACCGAGCCCGAAGACGGGGACGCGAGTCACGTCTTCCCGAAAGCCGAGCCGGTCCTTGCAGCGCGCCTCGAGGGTCGGGGTGGCGATGCCGGTGGAGGAGACGGTGACGATGATGTCGACGTCCTCGGCACGCCAGCGCGCGCGCTCCAGCGCGGATAAGGCAGCGTCTGCGAAGAGGTCGGTTGCGCCTTCGAGGTATCGGTCAGTCCGCTCCTTCCAGCCGTGCGGGACGTCGAACCACTCGATCGGCACGACCGAATAGCGGCGCTCGATACCGGATGTTTCGAAGGCCGGAAGCATTCGTTCGACCTGTGGAAACCGCGGCCCGAGGATCTCTTGCGCGCGTCGACGTACGAGATCCTGCCGAAGCTCGTGTGGCGGAAGGCGCGTCGAGAGGCTGTGCAGGATGACGGGATCGGACACACCCGTTAACCTAGCGCCGTGCCGGACGGTTCCCAACCCTGCGCCGGGACGCGAAAGGCCGCCGGCGGTGCGCGGCGGCCCTGCCGTTCAGATGCCGAAGCGTCTCAGCCCTGGCGGGCCTTGAAGCGGCGCTGCGTCTTGTTGATCACGTAGACGCGGCCCTTGCGGCGCACGACGCGGCAGTCGCGGTGCCGGGTCTTCAGCGAGCGGAGCGAGTTGCGGACCTTCATCGTCCTTCTCCTCATGTCGCGGCGCCGTCGCGCCGGATGTGTTCTTTCTGCCACCCGAAGGCGGCGGCGATGGTGGGCGGTACTGGGATCGAACCAGTGACCCCTACGATGTCAACGTAGTGCTCTACCGCTGAGCTAACCGCCCGTGTGGACCGGCCCCGAGGCCGGCCCGAATGAACAAGACGCGGGAAAGTCCCGCGCCGGTCGGACGTGCTATAAAAGGTTCGAAACGAGTCTTCAAGGGCTTTTGGCGCGCGCGGAATTCGGCCTATAGTCCGGATCAGAGAGGAGCAGCGATGCCTCACATCGCCTACGACATGACCTTGCCCGAGGTGCGCTCCACGAGTGTCGTCTTCGCCTCGCCGCACAGCGGGCGGGACTACCCGTGGTCGTTCCTGAAGAGCTCCGTTCTCGACCAGCATGCGATCAGGTCGTCGGAGGACGCGTTCGTCGACGAGCTTTTCGGCGCGGCGTCGTTCCATGGCGCACCGCTTCTGGCTGCGCGCGCGCCACGGGCCTATCTTGATCTCAACCGCTCCACCGACGAGCTCGATCCGGCCCTCATCGAGGGTGTACGTAGCGCGGCGCACAATCCGCGCGTGAGCTCCGGGCTCGGCGTCATCCCGCGCGTCGTCGCGAACGGGCGGACGATCTATCGCGGCAAGATCGGGATCGACGAGGCGCGGGCGCGGATCCGCGACCATTGGGTGCCGTACCACGAGCGGCTGTCGTCACTCATGGAGGAGAGTCGCGGGCTCTTCGGCGAAGCGATCCTGATAGACTGCCACTCGATGCCGCACGAGGCGATCGAGAACATCAGCCATCCGAAGGGATTCCGGCCCGACGTCGTGCTGGGCGACCGCTTCGGGGCCTCCGCCCGCGGCGACGTGATGGACCGTGTCGAGGCGGCCTTCGCGGCAGCGGGGCTCCGGGTGATCCGCAACGCACCTTTCGCGGGCGCCTACACGGCGCAGCACTACGGCCGGCCGTCGCGGCGCCAGCATGTGGTCCAGGTCGAGATCGACCGTGCCCTCTACATGAACGAACGCACGATCCGGCCCAACGCGAATTTCGGCGTGTTCAAGCGGCTGCTCGACGGGATCATCGCCGAAATCGCCGCGATCGGGCGCGCGGCAGAGATGCCGCTGGCGGCGGAGTAGGGGGCGCCGCCCCCCTTGGCCTGCGGCCAATTCACCCCGGGGAAGTTTTCGGACAGATGGAGGCGGGTCAGCGCAGCGCGCGCCCCTTGACGATGGCGTCTGGTCCGAATTTCGCGCGCAGCGTGTCGATGGCGCGCTCCGCCCCGGCCCGACGGAGCGCGTCGGGGTCGAGGAGGTCGCCGGAGAGGTCGGCCTCGCTGGCCGGGCGGAGGTCCGAGAGGCCGATGCCGAGAAGGCGGTAGGGGCCGGCGCCTGTCTGGTCGAAGAGGCCGCGGGCGGCGCTGTAGATGCGGTCGGCGATCTGGGTAGGCTCGCGGAGGCTGATGCGGCGTGTCAGGATCCGGTGGTCGGCGCGCTTGAGCTTGAGCTGGACCACGCGGCCAGCGGTTTCCTTTGCCTTGGCGCGGTCGGAGACCTTTTCCGAGAGTCGCCAGATGTGGCCGTCGAGGATCTCGGGGTCGGCTGTGTCCTCGTTGAAGGTCGTCTCGTTCGAGATGCCCTTCACCGGTTCGTGGGCGGAGACGCGCCTGTGGTCCTCGCCGCGGGCGAGGTGCCAGAGCCGTTCGCCCATGCTGCCGAAGCGGTCATGGAGGTCGCGGCGGTCCCAGCGGAGGAGGTCGGCGAAGGTGCGGATGCCGGCCTTCTCGAGCTGTTCGCGGCCCACGGCGCCGACGCCCCAGATCAGCGAGACCGGCCGGTCGCGGAGGAAGGCGTCGGTCTCGGCGCGGCCGATGATCGAAAAGCCGCGAGGCTTGTCGAGATCCGAAGCGACCTTGGCGAGGAACTTGTTGTGCGAGAGGCCGATGGAGCCGGTGATGCCGAGCTCGTCCTCCATCCGGCGGACGAGGCGGGCCAGCATGACGGCGGGCGCCGCATGGTGGAGACGAGCGGTGCCGGAAAGGTCGAGGAAAGCCTCGTCGAGGGAGAGGGGTTCGACGACGGGGGTGAGGTCGTCCATCATCGCGCGGACCTGCCGGGAGACCTCGACGTAGCGGTCCATCCGGCCCTTCACGACCACGGCCTCGGGGCAGAGTTTCAGGGCCTGGAACATCGGCATGGCCGAGCGCACGCCCTTGATCCGGGCGATGTAGCAGGCGGTCGAGACCACGCCGCGCCGCCCGCCGCCCACGATCACCGGCCGGTCGCGCAGGTCCGGGTCGTCGCGCTTCTCCACCGCGGCGTAGAAGGCGTCGCAATCCACATGGGCGATCGGCAGGTCGAAAAGCTCGGGATGCGCGATCACCCGCCGGCCGCCGCAGGCCGGGCAGCGCGAAGGGCCGGGATCGGGGCCGGGCACGGGCGTGCAGCAGTCGCGGCAGAGGGCGGGCATGGGCGCGGTCCGGGCGCAGGGGTGTCGGCGCGGAGCATAGCACGGCCGCGCGCCGGCGCATCCCCGCCGGTTCAGCCCTCGCGGCGGCTGAGGCGCAAGTGAATGCCGTCGCGCGCGCGCACCGTCAGATGCGCCACCGGCACCGGCACCCGCCCCGCCATGGGGGCAAGACGAAAGCGGCGCAGCAG
>CAZPOK010000067.1:0-14393 GCA_964587905.1 uncultured Rhodobacterales bacterium
TGAAGGGCGTTGTCCTTTCCCGTTTCCGGGCGACAGGCGGTCCCTTGCGGGGGCCTCCAACACCAATTGAAACCCGGTCCTCATGGCCGGAACGGCGGGCTTATACACCGGCCGGTCCCCGAGTCAATGGGCGAGGGCGCGTTCGTTCCTGAGCGCCGCGGCTTCCGTCTTAGACAGTTCGCGCCGGACGGCGTCGCCATAGCCGCGCGGGTTCTTGCGAAGACCCGGGATCATGTCTTCGAGCCGGGCGAGCTCGGCCGGATCCACGGTTCGGAGGTCCGTCGATGCCGGGTGGAAGCTCTCGCTGTCGATCCCGTTCGCGCGTACGATGTGGTGGCGGGGGAGCATGAGGTGAACGTAGCTCACCTCGGGCAGGGCCTGGTCGCGGATGACGTGCCTGCCGTCGACGAGATCCTCCGCGGCGACGAGAACCTCTGCGGCCCCGAACAAGGCGCGGGCCACCGGGCCTTCTATCAGGATCCTGTGGCGCGGAGAAACGACGAGGTCGCCCGCCTCCTCGCGTCGCCCGAGGGCTCCATTCCGGAACCGCACGGGGCGGAGATCCGGCATCGCGTGCATGCGTGCCCCGCTCATCCGGCGGCGTCCGATCCACAGTATCTCCTGCGCGCCCGCATCTTTCGTGTCGACAAGGTCGCCCTCCGCCAGGCGTTCGATTCGCCTCGCGCCCTTTGGCGTCGCAAGACGCGTGCCGGGCGTGAAGCAGATGACCCCCGCCGGCGCAGCCGTGGCGTTGCGAAGGACCGGATCGCCGAAGGGCCCCCGAACGATCCGGAGGAGACGGTTCGGCGGCGGGCGCTTTCCGCAGAACAGAAGGACAGGCCGGGCGACCTCGGGAAATTCGAGCAGCAGAACGCTGTACTCCTCCCGTCCGCAAAACAGCACAAAGTCGCGCTCGACCGCGATCTCGTCGAAATCGTTTCCGTGGACCGGACGCACCGGTGGCAGAGTGTCGCCGAAGAGACGCCTGACGGCCTGCACAGCCCGTGCGCCCACCGCAGTATCACGGGTGCCATGCAGCCCGTCTCCCGGCCAGTCGACAAGCATCGACGGCCCGGACCAGGACCACGAGGCGCCGACTTCGAGAGCGGACAATGGCGGGCTCCGCAGACCCTCGATCAGGGTCTGAGACCAGGATATTATGTGGCCCCCGCCTTGAATGCTCATTCTCTGCTCTCGACGGCCGACTTACCCCAAGACGCCGCCTGCCCGCCGTTCAATTAATCGGGTCTTAACATACCCGATGATGTGGCGGAAGGTGAATTGACCCACATGATCCTGCGTCGGCGCCAATTCCGCGCCAGCCTTGCAACCAAAGGCTTTCGCCGAACGCGTGCCATGAACCTTCTGATTGCAGAGAGCATCGCGGAAGGAATTGAACGACCGATCAATTCCTAGAAATTCAACCTTAGCTGAAATGCCCCGAGGAACTGGCCCTCCCGCTGTCCTTCGAACTCCGGCGTGAGATAGGTGAGACCGTAGAAGACCGCCCACTCTTCGGCCCGCCATTCCGCCCCTGCCCTCAGCCGAGCGCGAGATACGGGGGCCGGTCCGAACGCGGCGGGCAGAAGGCGGCTTCCTCCGACCCAGGCCGCATCGGCCCCCGCGAAGACCCTCCAGCCCGGCGGGGCATCCAGCCACAGCCCCGGAGCCCGGTGTCCCGTGACGGGGTCGCGTACGTACAGGGTCTCACCCCCTGCGCCCCAGGAGATGTCGATGCCCACGCGAAGGAGATCCTCGATCCCGGCGCGTGCTTCCGCGAAGGGGCGAACGGTAGTTCCTGACCCGAAGCTTCGGCCGATCTCGGCGCTGATCACCGGATAGACCGCATCGCCAATCTCGCGCCCCTCTGGCCGGGGCAGCGGGAATCCGAGTATTTCGTGCAGCCGCCGCTGGACCCGGAAGGTCGCCGTTTGCGGTCCGACCGCCACCAGACCCGCACCAAGAGAGGCTTCGACGGCTCCGAAACTCCCGTGCGTGAGGAGTTCGACTCCCAGCGCGCCGGCGAACGGCCGGTCGTCGGGGCGCGGGAACGTCAGGTTTTCGGGCGTGGCTATCTGGCTCGAGAGCCGAACCTCGAGGATCTCACCGAGCTGGATCTCGCCGAGGTCGCCGCTCTGGGGTCCGAGGAAGACGCTTCCGTGGACATAGCTCGACTGCCAGCGATCGCGGAACTCGCCGATCGAGTCGTTCACGATGACATGCGACCACCCGAGAATCCCGCGCTCGGACGCCCCCGCAGGCGTGGCCACCGTCACGGCGGCGGAGATGGCGACTGCCAACCGGAACCCGATGGCGGCGGGCAATACACTGAGTTGTCTCACGCGCGCCCCTTGTCCGGCCGTCCACTCGGCCATTCCATGGTAGCCCGGAAGACCGCGCTCGCACAGACAGGGGCACAGCCGGCGAGAGCGAAAAGCGGGCTGGAGGTCAGCGGCGATCGGTTTCGGGCGACCGGCCGACCCGCTGGAGGAAGGCGCCCGCCCGCTGGACGACATGAGGCACGGTGGCCGAAGCGACCGCGGTCCTATCCGAGGGCGTATCCCGCACCGCGCACCGTGCGTACCGGATCGGAGCCACCATGCTGGCAGAGGGCTTTCCTGAGCCGGCCGATATGCACGTCGACCGTGCGCGTATCGACGTAGATGTCGCGCCCCCAGACACGGTCGAGCAGCTGTTCCCGGCTCCAGACGCGCCCAGGCTTCTCCATGAAGGTCGAAAGCAGCCGGAACTCGGTTGGTCCGAGCTTGAGGAGCTTGTCGTCCCGCATGACCCGATGGGTTTCGGCGTCGAGCACGATGTCCTGGTATTCGAGCCGCTCGCCCACCGTGGCGGGCCGGGTGCGACGCAGCTGCGAGCGGACCCGCGCCATGAGTTCGACGACCGAATAGGGCTTTATCACGTAGTCGTCCGCGCCGGTCTCGAGGCCGCGCACGCGGTCTACCTCTTCGGATCGGGCCGACAGCATGATGATCGGAATGCCGCGCGTCTCACTCCTCGACTTCATGCGGCGGCACACCTCGATCCCGGAGACACCCGGCAGCATCCAGTCGAGGACGATGATGTCGGGGGTCTCCTCGTCGACGAGAAGCAGTGCCTCGTCCCCGGTCTCGGCCTTCGCGACCTCGAAGCCCTCGGCTTCGAGATTGTAGGCGAGGACCTCCCGCTGCGCGGGCTCGTCCTCGACCACCAGCACCCTCGGCTGATCGGCGGACATTACTCGTCGCTCTCCCTGAAGGTCGCGAAGGCAGTGTGATCGCCCTTCGGACGCGCATCTTCCGGATAGTGCCCGGTCACGAGATAGATCACCTGCTCGGCCACCGACGTGACGAGATCGCCCATGCGTTCGATGTTCTTCGCGATGAAGTGGAGGTGCATGCAGGCCGTGATGTTCCGCGGGTCCTCCATCATGAAGGTCAGGAACTCGCGAAACATCGCGTTGTACATCTGGTCGACGTCCTTGTCGCGCAGGCGGACCTGCTCGGCGAGTTCGGCGTCGCGCTGGATGTAGGCGTCGAGCGCGTCCTTCATCATCAGCTCGACCTCGCGCGCCATTCGGCGGATCGACTTCGCGGCACCCTCGATCTGCTGCATCTGAACGAGGACGGAGGTGCGCTTTGCCATGTTCTTGGCATAGTCGCCGCAGCGCTCGAGGCTGGCGCTCATCTTGAGGACCGTGAGCACGGTCCGCAGATCCGACGCCGTCGGAGCCCGCAGGGCGATCAGCCGGGCGGCCTCCTCGTTCACGCGCTCCTCGAGTGCGTCGATCTGCTCGTCGGCGTCGCGCACCCGTTCGGCGAGCTCCTCGTCGCGTTCATCGAGGGATTTGGCCGCGTCGAGGATCTGCGACTCGACGAGGCCACCCATCTTCATGATGAGCGCCTGGATCGCCTCGAGGTCCCGATCGACGACCGTGGCGATGTGTTTTTCTGTGGGTGTCGCCATGTCAGCCGATCCGTCCGGTGATGTAGGATTCCGTTCTGGGATCCGTGGGGTTCGTGAAGATCTCGCCGGTTTCGCCACATTCGACGAGGTTGCCGAGATGGAAGAACGCGGTCTTCTGGCTGACCCGCGCGGCCTGCTGCATCGAGTGGGTGACGATCACGACCGAATAGTTCTGCTTCAACTCGTCGATCAGTTCCTCGACCTGCGCCGTGGCGATCGGGTCGAGCGCCGAGCAGGGTTCGTCCATCAGGAGAACCTCGGGCGCTGTCGCGACGGCGCGGGCGATGCAGAGGCGCTGCTGCTGACCGCCGGAGAGACCAGTGCCGGGCTCCTGCAGGCGGTCCTTGACCTCCTCCCAGAGGGCCGCGCGCTTGAGCGAGGCCTCGACGATATCCTCGAGTTCGCTTTTCGTGCGCGCCATGCCATGGATCTTGGGTCCGTAGGCGACGTTGTCGAAAATCGACTTCGGGAACGGGTTCGGTTTCTGGAATACCATGCCGACCTGCGCGCGGAGTTGAACCGGATCTATCGCCTTGTCGTAGATGTCGTTGCCCTCGAGCGTGATCTGGCCCGTCACCCTGCAAATGTCGATGGTGTCATTCATGCGGTTCAGGCAGCGAAGGAAGGTCGACTTGCCGCAGCCCGACGGGCCGATGAAGGCCGTCACGGTCTTGTCCTCGATGTCGACCGACACATCCTTGATCGCGTGAGTGTCGCCGTAGAAGACGTCGACGTTCTTGGACGAGATCTTGATGTCATGCATGTCCGTCGCTCTCTCGAGAATTCTCATGTCGTTCATGTCGGTGCTCCTCACCAGCGGCGCTCGAAGCGGTTGCGAAGATAGATGGCCAGGCCGTTCATCAGGATAAGGAAGCTGAGAAGCACAAGGATCGCAGCCGACGTCCGGCTCACGAACCCGCGCTCGGGGCTGTCCGCCCAGATGAAGATCTGCGTGGGCAGCGCCGTGGAGCTGTCGAAGGGGCCGGATGGCGCCGAGGTGATGAAGGCATTCATGCCGATCAGCAGCAGTGGCGCGGTCTCCCCCAACGCCTGGGCGAGACCGATGATCGTGCCCGTCAGGATACCCGGCATGGCGAGCGGCAGGACGTGATGGAACACAACCTGGTGCTTCGACGCGCCGACGCCAAGTGCGGCCTCGCGGATCGAGGGCGGCACCGCCTTCAGCGCGGCGCGGGTGGCAATGATGATTGTCGGCATCGTCATGAGGGCCAGCGTCAGGCCGCCCACGAACGGCGCCGAGCGTGGCATCCCGAACCAGCCGATGAACACCGCCAGCGCGAGCAGGCCGAACACGACCGATGGCACCGCGGCGAGGTTGTTGATGTTCACCTCGATGAAATCGCTTATCCGGTTCTTGGGCGCGAATTCCTCAAGATAGATCGCCGCTCCGATGCCGAGCGGAAACGAGATCAGAAAGCAGGTGAGCAGCGCCCAGAACGATCCGATCAGCGCGCCCTTCAGGCCCGCAAGTTCGGGAAAACGCGAGTCCGCATTCGTGATGAGACCGGTGTTGAGCGGGGAGGAAACCAGGCCACGCTCTTTCAGACGGTCGAACCGCTCGATCGCGGCGTCGTCGAGCCGGCGCAACTCTTCCGGCGTGTCTCGCTTGACGAGCCCCTTGTTGAGTTGGTCGTAGGTGTCGGAAACCGGCACCTTTAGCGAGATCGTCTGGCCGATCAGCGAGGGATCGGCGACGACCATGTCGCGCAGGGTAAATTGCGCCCCGTTCGAGAGGATCGAGGACACTTCACGGGCGTCGGATCTGTCGGACATGTCCACTTCGGGGAAATACTGTCCCAACGAGTCACTCAGCACTTCGCGGAAGCCGCCGCGGGGGAGGTTTTCCTCGGGGATTTCCTCCGGATCGACGAAGACGTCGATGCGCACGTGCGTCTGGGTGAAGGCATGGTAACCCGTGCTGATGAGCGAACCGAGCAGGATCAACAGCATGAGCACCGCGAAGGAGATCGCCGCGAGTCCGAGACCCTGCAGGATGACCTGCTTTCGGTTGCGTCGCGCGAGGCTGTTACGCACCGTCTCCGCGGTGGCGTTGGCCGGGCGTGGTGCGGCGCTGTCGGGTGTGATGTCGGTCATGGTTGAGCGAAGCCCTCAGTCGTAGATTTCACGATACTTGCGGACGAGCCGCAAGGCGAAGACATTGATGACGAGCGTTGCGAGAAACAGCACCATTCCAAGCGCGAAGGCCGAGAGCGTCTTCGGGTTGTCGAACGAGGTGTCGCCGATCAGCATCGTGACGATCTGAACCGTCACCGCGGTCACGCTGTCCAGCGGATTGATCGTCATCTTCGCGATCAGGCCGGCGGCCATCACCACGATCATCGTCTCGCCGATCGCGCGGCTGACGGCGAGCAGGACACCGCCCACGATGCCGGGAATGGCGGCGGGAAAGAGCACGTTGAGCATCGTCTCGGCCCGCGTCGCGCCCAGCGCCAGCGCGCCGTCCCGCAGGCTCTGCGGCACCGCCGACAGCGCGTCATCGGCGAAGGACGAGATGAAGGGGATCAGCATGATGCCCATGACGCCCCCCGCGGCGAGCGCGGTGTTGGGCGCGACGTCCAGTCCCACGTCCTGCCCGAACTGCCGCAGGGCCGGCGCGACCACGAGAATTGCGAAGAAGCCGTAGACCACTGTCGGAACACCCGAGAGGATCTCGAGGATCGGCTTGACGACCGACCTGAAACGGCGCGGTGCGAACTCGTTGAGGTAGATCCCTGTCAGCAGTCCGACCGGCACCGCCACCAGCAGTGCGACCGTGGCGATCACGATGGTCCCCAGGAACACCGGAACGGCCCCGAAGGCGCCCTCTGCCGCGATCTGGTCCTCGCGGATGGGGATCTGCGGCTCCCAGTTGAGACCGAACAGGAATTCGGTGATCGGGACCATCGAGAAGAACTTGGCCGTCTCGAAGACCAGCGCTGCGATGATGCCGACGGTGGTGAAGATCGCGACGGTGGCGCAGAAAATCATCAGGCCGGACGTGATGCGCTCCACCCGCTGGCGCGCGCGGAACGAAGGGTCCACCGTCCGCCGCGCGAAGGCCATGAGTCCGGCTACGGAAACAGCGACCACGATCACCATCAGCCAGTTGCCGATGGCGTGGTAACGTACCAGCCGCTCCGCGGCGGCGACCTTCCAGTCCTCCGGCGTGCCGAATATCTGGCCGCGGCTGATCGACTTTATCTCGGCCAGAATCAGCTGGACTGCGCCTGTGTCGAGACCCTCGAGCGTGCCGTCGGGCAGGCTGCTCATCACGAGGCGGTCGATGATCGGGCCCTGTATGACGAGCCAGACCAGCAGCAGCACGAGCACCGGAACGATGATCAGGAGGCCGGAATAGAGGCCGTGGAAGCTCTCCAGCGAGTGCAGTCGCGTGCCTCCGTCACGAATCGCGCGGGCGGCCTGCCTGTTCAGGAAGTAGCCCATGATCGTTGCGGCGAACAGAACGAGGAAGGCGACCAGTGTCATTGCGGGGCCTGTCTCTTTAAGGGAAAGCCCCGCCCGGACAGGCGTCCGGACAGGGCCTATGGTGGGTTGAAAGGTGCCTCAGCTTTCGGGCGCTTCCATCGTCCTGCCGTTCAGCACGGCGTCCTGAACCTCGGAACGACGCGCGTCCCCGAGGGCGACCATGCCGCGCTCCGTCAGGTAGCCACCGGGGGCCATCGCGTCCTCCGACATGTATTCCTCGAGGAACTCGTTGAGGCCCGGAATGACGCCGCGATGCGCGTTCTTGACGTAGAAGTACAGCGGACGCGACACAGGGTAGTCGCCCGAGGCGATCGTGTCCGGATCCGGCTCGACGCCGTTGATCGTGACGGCCTTCAGCGTGTCCAGGTTCTCGAACAGAAAGGAGTAGCCGAAGATGCCCATCGCGTTTTCATCGGAGTTCAGGCGCTGCACGATCAGGTTGTCGTTCTCGCCGGCCTCGATGAACGGGCCGTCGGTGCGCATGCGCGAGCAGTTCTCTTCGACCCAGTCCTCGTCAAAGCCGCCTTCGGAGACATAGTCGAGCTCCATGCAGCCTTCCCACATGGCCAGTTCGACGAAGGCGTCGCGGGTGCCGGAGGTCGGCGGCGGGCCGAGGACGAGGATCTCGGATTCGGGCAGGCGCTCGTCGATCTCGTTCCAGGTCTGATAAGGGTTATCGACCCACTCGCCGTCGACCGGAACCTCTGCGCCGAGCGCCAGGTAGATCTCGGCCAGCGACAGATCCCAGTCATAGTCGTTGGAGTTGGAGATCGCGATCGACAGACCGTCGGAACCGATGTTTGCCTGCGTGATGTCGGTCACACCGTTCTCGACGCACAGCTCGAATTCCGACGGCTTCATGCCGCGCGAGGCGCCGGTGATGTCGGGATGCGCTTCGCCGATGCCTTCGCAGAAGATCTGCATGCCGCCGCCGGTACCCGTCGATTCGACGATGGGCGAGGGGAAGCCGGTGTTGTTGGCGAACTGCTCGGCAACGGCTTGGGTGTAGGGAAACACGGTTGACGAACCGACGATGCGAATGGCGTCGCGGGCAGAGGCAGCCGTAGCGCACACCACGATGATCGCCGCGGTCGAGGCGGTCAGTTTCAAGGACATGGGATAACTCCTGGGTGTTCTTCGATAGGGCCGATCATTCTCGGCACGTCGCTTCGACTACGGGTGGGCGATTAACTAAATGCAACACTTTTGTAACAGTTTTATGAAATGCAGCGCCTCCGCGGAACGCGGCCGCTGCCGCGTCGTGCGACCCCCTCGCCCACCATCCGGATGAGACGCAACGTCGCCGCCGCGACGCTGATCCACGACGTGCGTCGGGAGGATCTGGGACGGCTCAGATCGTTTCGACCGCCTCGGACAGAAGCCCGCGCACCTCTCCCGCGACCTTCATCAGCTCCGCGTTGTCGATCGCGCTCATGGAGGCGACCGGGTCCACCGCGCTCACCTCCACCGCGTCTCCGACCTGTCGCAGGATCACGTTGCAGGGCAACATGGCCCCGACCTGCGGCTCAAGCCCGATCGCCTCCCACGCCATGCCCGGATTGCAGGCCCCGAGAATCAGGTAGGGCTCCATGTCCCGATCAATCTTCTTCTTCATCGTCGCCTTGACGTCGATTTCGCTCAGAACGCCAAAACCCTTCGCCGCGAGCGCCTCGCGCGTCCGTGTCTCGACATCCTCGAAGGACGCGTTCTCGATGCTGCGGGTGATCGTGTAGCTCATCTTCGGTCCTCCAGCGCTGTCCGGTGTGCTCACGGTGCGGCGCCATAGGGACGCTAGAGCACCGTCCCGTTGGAAACGGCGGCGTCGGAGGCGAGTTCCCGTATCGAACGGGGTCGGTAAGGTGGGTTCGCAGCTATGATTTCGCCGGCTCTGTCGCCCGGGCCAGGATCATCTCGGACGCCTTCTCGGCGATCATCGTCACCGGCGCATGAGTATTGCCGGAGGGAATCGCGGGCATTACCGACGCGTCGGCGACGGAGAGACCAGCGATGCCGTGCACCGTCAGGTCCGGCCCGACAACCGCGCCCGGGGCGCGCCCCATGCGGGCGGTGGACACCGGGTGGAAGATCGTCGTCGAGATATCGCCCGCGGCGCGTTCCAGTTCCGCGTCCGACGCAATCGAGGGTCCGGGCAGCCGCTCCTCGGGCGCATAGGGACGCATCGCCTCCGTCGCCATCAGGTGCCGCGCGTGGCGGATGCTCTCTACCGCCACCCGCCGGTCCGCGTCCTCGCTGAGGTAGTTCGGCCGGATCCTCGGCGGACTGGCCGGGTCGGGTCCCGAGATATGGGTGCTCCCGCGGCTCTGGGGTCTGAGGTTGCAGACGGACACGGTCAGCGCGGAAAACCGGTGCAGAGGCTGTCCGAACGCGTCGAGCGACAGGGGCTGAACATGATACTCGATGTTGGGCGTTTCATGTTCGGGCGACGACCGGGTGAAGATGCCGAGTTGGCTGGGCGCCATCGACATCGGCCCTCTGCGGCGAAGAGCGTACTCCGCGGCGATCCGGAGACGGCCAAGCGGACTGCCATAGAGGTCATTCAACGTTTGCGCGCCGCGGATGGCGAAGACCGTCCGGATCTGCAGGTGGTCCGCGAGGTTCTCTCCCACGCCCGGCAGAGTGTGCCGCACCTCGATCCCGTTCTCCGAGAGGACGTCCTCTCGGCCGATCCCGGACAACTCCAGGATCTTTGGCGTTCCGATCGCACCGGCGGAGAGGACGACCTCGGCCCCGGCCTCGGCGCGGTGGAGCCTTTTCCCAAGCCGGAAGACGATGCCCGTCGCCCGGCGACCGTCGAGCTGGACGCGCGCGACCTCGGCGCCGGTGACGATGCGCAGGTTCGGCCGCCGCCTGACCGGGTCGAGAAACGCCTTGCGCGCGTTCCAGCGCACGCCGCCCTTCTGGTTCACCGGAAAATAGCCGACGCCCTCGTTGTCGCCGCGGTTGAAGTCGTCCGTCTCCGGGATGCCCAGTTCCGCGGCGGCGTCGACCACGGCGTCGAGGATCGGCCAGTGCAGGCGCTGTTCCTCGACGTAGAGCTCGCCCTCGTCCCCATGCGCCTCGTCCGCTCCGGCGTGGTTCCGCTCGGACCGCTTGAAGTAGGGCAGCACGTCGTCCCAGCCCCATCCGGGATTGCCCATCTGCCGCCAGAGGTCGTAGTCCCGCGCCTGCCCGCGCATGTAGATCATCCCGTTGATGGAGGAGCAGCCGCCGAGCACCTTGCCGCGCGGGTAGTTGAGCGCGCGGCCGTTGAGACCGGCTTCAGCCTCTGTCTTGAAGCACCAGTCGAGCGTGGGATCGCCCATCGCGAACAGGTAGCCCACGGGGACGTGGACCCAGAGCCGGTTGTCGCTCCCGCCAGCCTCCAGAAGAAGCACCCGGTGCCGAGGATCCGCGCTCAGCCGGTTTGCGAGGACGCAGCCCGCCGATCCCGCACCGACGATGATGAAGTCGTAGCGGCCGAAGTCGTCGGGCGTTTCGGTGGGTGCCGTCGCCATGCCTGCCGGATCACCTCCGCGTCACGTGCTGTCCCTCAATCGTAAACGAGCTCGGGCAGCCAGGTCACGATGGCGGGGATGAAGACCATCGACAGCACCACCACGAGCTGGATGATGACGAAAGGGATGATGCCTCGATAGATGTCGCGCGTCGTGATCGCGGGTGGCGCCGCCCCCTTGAGATAGAAGAGCGAGAAGCCCACCGGCGGGGTGATGAACGAGGTCTGGAGCGCCACCGCGAAGACCACGACGAACCAGATCGGATCGAATCCGAGAGCGATGATGACGGGGCCGAGCAGCGGCAGGAAGATCAGCGTGATCTCGAGCCAATCTAGGAAGAAGCCGGCAAGAAAGGCGAAGAAGAGCACCGTCAGGACGACGCCGGTCGGGCCGAAGGGAATGGCGTTGAGGGCCTCCTCGATCATCTGGTCGCCGCCGAGGCCGCGCATGACCAGCGCGAAGGCGGTCGCGCCCACGAAGATGCCGAAGATGAACGCCGTGGTCAGCGTCGTGCGGACCGCGACCTTCCAGATCACGCGCAGGTTCAGCCGCCGATTGAAAAAGGCGAGCAGCGTCGCGCCGAAGGCCCCGATCCCGGATGCCTCGGTCGGCGTCGCGATTCCGAAGAAGATCGAGCCGAGCACGGCCAGGATGAGCCCGACCGGCGGCAGCACCGCGAGCAACGTGTCGAGGACCAGCTTCCAGGAGAAGGGCGCGATGTTCTTCGGCCTGGGCGCCAGCGCCGGCTTCAGCGCCACGGCGCCGATGACGTAGAGGAGATAGGCCGAGCCCAGCAGGAGCCCGGGGACGATGGCGCCCATGAACAGCTCGCCCACCGACAGCGAAAGCTGGTCGGCCATGATGATCAGCATGATCGACGGCGGGATCAGGATGCCCAGCGTGCCGGAGGAGGCCACCACCCCCGCCGCGAGACGCTTGTCGTAGCCGGCCTCGAGCATGATCGGCAGCGCGATCGTCGCGAGCAGGACGACCGAGGCTCCGACGATGCCGGTCGAGGCGGCAAGCAGGATGCCGATCAGCACCACCGCCATGGCGAGGCCGCCGCCGACGCGCCCGAGGGTCTCCGAGAACGACCGCATCAGTTTCTCGGCAAGACCCGACTGGTCGAGCATCAGCCCCATGAAGACGAACATAGGCAAGGCGACGAGAACCGCGTTCTCCATCGTCGCGTATATTCGCTGCACGATGATCCGGTAGTCGCGCCAGCTGTCGAAGAACAGCGTGTCGATCTCCAGCCGGGCATTCAGCTGGAGCGTCAGCACGGCGACAATCAGCGAGGTTCCCGCAAGCGACCATGCGACGGGCACTCCGGTGAACAGGAGACCGATGAACATGACCAGCATGAGAAGCACGAGGAGTTCGTTCGCGGCTAGGCCGAGCATGTCTCTGTCCCTTGTCCCTATGTCCCGTTGCTTACCGCGTTGCGCGCAGGAGCGCGAACATGCGGGCCGTCCGTGCGAGCGCCGCGAGGATCAGCAGGCCCATCGCGAGCGGTATGACGGATTTCAGTATCCAGCGGTAGGGCAGCCCGCCGGGCGACCGGGATCTTTCGTTGAGGCGCATGGAGAATTCGATGAAATCAATCGAGTCGTAGAGAATGACCGCCGCGAACGGCACGACGAGAATCAGCATCGTCGCGATCTCGATCCAGGCGCGGCGCCGTTTGGACCACCTCTCGGCCAGGACGTCGACGCGGACGTGCTGATCATGGACGAGCGTGTACGAGAGACCGACCATGAAACCGAAGGCGTAGAGGTGCCACTGCAGTTCCTCGAGCACCACCACGGAGCCCCCGAAGACGTATCTCAGCAGCACGTTGGCGAGGATGATGCCGACGAGGACGATCCACGTCGCATGCGCGAAGATGGCGATGAAGGTGACCACGCCATCGAGCACACGGGAAAAACGCGGGTCGGGGGCGGCCTCGTCGATGATCGCATCGTGTTCGTCCTCGATCAGATCGGACATCGGCCGCCCCCTTCCATCTCACCAGCGCGTTCGGACAGGCCTCACTGGGAGGAGTCGTCCCACGTCCAGTCGCGCGGCAGGTAGCCCAGCTCGTGCCACGGCTGCACGCTCGCCTGGAACTCCTTCATTGCCGAGTAGACCTTCGCGAACTGCGCGTCGTTGGCGCTTTCGCGCTCCATAACCACTTCGGTGGCGTCGCGGAAGGCCTGGAGCACTTCCTCGGGCAGCTGCTGCGCGGTCACGCCCTTGTCCTGGAAAGACGACAGGACGGGACCTTGCAGCGCCTCGCCACGTGCCATGGCGTAGAGCGTGCCGGCCATGCATGTCGTCTCGATGACCGACTGCGTTTGCGGCGACAGGTCGTTCCAGACATCGGAGTTCACGTAGAGGAACTGCGAGGTGGACGGCTGGTGCCAGCCCGGAAGATGGTAGAACTTGGCGACCTGGTCGAAACCGAGCTGTTCGTCCACCGTCGGGAGCGAGAACTCGGTCGCGTCGAGGACCCCGGTCTCGAGGGCCTGATAGAGCTCACCGCCCGGAAGGACCGTGACGGACATGCCCACTTCCTTCATGATCTCGCCGCCGATGCCGGCCGCGCGGAACTTCAGCCCGGCGAGCTGGTCGACGCTTTCGATCGGGAAGGTGAACCACCCCGCGGCCTCCGGCGGGATCGTGCCGCAGAGGATCGGATAGACGTTGTAAGGCTCGAAAGTCTCCCGCAACAGCTCGTTGCCGCCGCCCTGGTACATCCAGGCGACGTAACCATGCGGCTCGAGGCCGAACGGCGTCGCGCCGAAGAGCGCCGAGGCCGGTACCTGCCCGCGCTCGTAACCCATCCAGCTGTAGCCCGCCTCGATCTGCCCGGTCGCCGCGCTCTCGAAGACGGCAAGCGCCGGAATCATCGCGCCAGGTTCGACGACCTCGAACATGATCCGGCCGTCCGAGACGTCCGCCAGTCGCTCGGCCACCCAGGGCAGGGTGTCTCCGAGAGCCGTCAGGCTCGACGAGAAACTGATGGGCACCGCCCAGCGAACCTCGTCGATTTCCGCGGCCGCGGGCACGGTCATGGCGCCGAGTGTCGCGGCGACGGTTGCAGTGCGCAGAAGTGATTTCGAGTTGATCATGTAATAAGCCTCCCTGCTTGGTGGCCGGAGTATACGAAGAAACTCCGCGATGAACAGCCGAAGCGAGCGCGCGGCGGGAAATATGCCGGCACCGAGAAACTCTGCCACGGCAGCGGCGCGATGCGCCCAAGAGACCCGAGCCGTGTCTGCGAGTGCGTGATGGGAGCGGAGCGGGGGGTATCGTGGCGGGTGTCGAAGCCCGCCAGACCCTCCCGCGAGAGCGGTAGGCCGCGAAGGACAATGCCGGTTCGGCGCTGAACATCACGCGGGGGACGGGCACTGCGGCGTCTTTTTC
>CAZPOK010000068.1:0-14360 GCA_964587905.1 uncultured Rhodobacterales bacterium
GCCCCGAGAGGCGGGCGCTCGAGGCCCTTTCGCGGGATTTGGGCGTCGCGGATCGCGTCCGCCTTCCAGGGCATGCGAACCGCGAGACACTTCGCCGGGCGTTCAGCGAGGCGTCGGTGCTCGCGATGCCGTCGCGGAGCGAGGGCATGCCGCTGACGCTTCTCGAAGCGATGGCGTGCGGGCTTCCGCCCGTGGCGTCGGCGGTGGGCGGGGTCCCCGAGATCGTCACGCAGAACGTCGGACGGCTCGTGCCTCCCGAAGACCCGAACGCGCTGGCGGAGGCGCTCGGGGCGGCGCTCGCGGAAGACGCCGGCGAGCGGCGCAGGGCGGCGCGGGAACGCGTGGGGCCGTTATCGGCCGACGCGATGGTCGAAGGGTATCTCGCCCTCTATGCCCGCCGGGGCAAACCGAAATGAACGGTGACGATCTGGCGCGCCGCGCGGTCGCTCGCTTCGGACACCGCGCCCGGGGCGCGGCACAGGCGCTCGCCAGGTCCGGGCTGCCACCCGCTCTTGTCCGGCACCGCTACGTGGCACATGTCGATGCGGCTCAGGAGGCCGGACGCGTTGGCCGCCGCGAGGTCGTTCATGAGCCGTCCGTCGCGCGGGGACCGCTTCCCGGCAACGTGACCGACCGCGCTGATCTCCCAGGGGATGCGGGCTGGTGGGGGTTCTCGTTCCGGGACGTCCCGGAACGTGATGCGGGACCGACCTCCATCCTCGAAATGGAGAGCGCCGATGTTCTTCTGACAAGGGAGGCTACCGGACGCTGCGACGTCTATCCCGCAGTTCTCGATGCGCTGGGGCGCAGCCTCGACCTCAACCAGATACGCTATCGCCCGCTCCATGCGACGCTCCCCCGTCAAGCAGAACGCCGCATATCTCGCGGCGTCTGGATCGCCGAGCGGGTCTACGACAACCATTCCCACTGGCTGACGGCGCATCTTCCCAAGCTCCTCCTCCTTCGTGACCGGGACCGGCTCGGGGATCTCGTGCTACCGGCAGAGCTCACGCCCGTGATCCTTGAGACGCTCGACCGGCTCCGGATCGACCAAGCGCGTTGCGCTGCGATTGCGCCGGGGGAACGGGTCCACTTCGACAGGCTCACCCTCCTGGAAACCGACAGATTCCGGCCGGAGCTTGTCCAGTCTGTGCGGGATGCCTTCGCCCGTCCGGGCTTGGCCCGGCGGCGCGTCTTCGTCACCCGCCGCTCCGCGCGGGGGCGACGCCTCCGCGAAGAGGAGGCCGTCATGGCACTCCTTGCACCGCGCGGCTTCGAGACGGTCGCGATGGAGACGCTCAGCTTCGAGGAACAGGTGCGACTGATGGGAGAAACGGAAGCGATCGTCGCTCCGCATGGCGCGGGGCTCACCAACATGATCTTCTGTCCAGCAGGTACGGTGGTCGTGGAGATCGCGGATGCCGACTACCCGAATCCGAACTTCTACGCGCTCGCCGCCGCTCTCGAGCACGACTACCGGATCGTCGCCGCGCGAGGTGTCGGATCGGGGCACGCGCTCGACCGGGATCTGAGCGTAGACCCCGAGAATGTCGTCGCCGCGCTGGGGGAAATCGGATCATGAGCGGCGTCTCCGTCATCATTCCGTGCCGCGATGCCGAGCAGTGGATCGCGCAGACGATCCGGTCGGCGCTGGCCCAGCATGAGCCCCCGAGCGAGATCGTCGTCGTCGACGACGGTTCGGTCGACCGGAGCGTCGAGGTGGCGGAAAGCTTCGGCACGCCCGTCCGCGTGCTCCTTGAGACCGGACGCGGCGCCTCCGCCGCGCGCAAGCGTGGAGCCGCGGAGGCGACCGGGCGCTTCCTGATGTTCCTCGACGCGGACGATCTGCTGACACCGACAACCCTTGGCGCTCTCGCCCGCGCTCTCGCGGACCGCGTGGAGCCCGCCGTCGCGATCTGCCCATGGGACCGCTACGAGAAGGTCCGAGGGTCCTGGCTCGCCAAGCCGCCCACGAACGCCCCGGCCGCACCGTGGGCCGACCCGCTTTCCGCCTGGCTTCGAGACGCCTGGTCACCCCCCTGTTCGGTGCTCTGGTCACGGGCGGGCTACGATCTGTCGGGCGGATGGGAAGATGCGCCGGTGACGGTCTACGACGATGATGGAGAACTCATGCGACGCGCGTTGGCTCGAGGCGTGCATACCGTGCGGACGAGGGAAGGGCTGGCGCTTTACAGGCGGGTGCCCGGATCCGTCAGCTCTGGAGGGAAGACGGCGGACGGTGCGGTCGCGGCGGTCGCGGCGCTCGAACGACTCGTCGAGGAGCTCGACGGTGCGGGAGGGTCCGGCCGCCATCGCGCGGCGCTCGTCGCGGCGGCGGAAGCGGTGGCCAAACGGCCCGGTGCAAGTCCCGACGTTCAGGCGCGGGCGCGCGCGCTGATCGCCAGGGCAGGCGGCCGACGCACGTCGGACGCACTGCGAACACGCGCCTACGCGTTCGCCGCGCGTGCCACAGCGGTGTCTGAGTCGCGCGTGACCCCGAGAGCGCCGGAGCAACCCACGCGGCCGAGCGGCTTGATACGCCCTGCGGCGCGGGATCCGCTTGTGAGCGTTCTGATCCCGACGCACGAACGTCCCGCCCTCACCGTCGCCGCGGTCGAAAGCGCTCTCGCGCAGACCTGGTCGCGGGTCGAGGTGATCGTCGTCGACGATGCGTCCACCGACGACACGCTGCACCGCGTCCGGGACATATCCGACCCGCGCCTGAGGGTCATCGCGCTGCCCGAAAACCGCGGCGTCGCGGCGGCGCGGAACGCCGGAAACGCGGCTGCCCGGGGAGACCTGATCGCCTTCCTCGATTCCGACGATCTCTGGCGGCCTGAAAAGCTTGCCCGGCAGGTCGCGGCGTTTTCGCGTGCCCCCGCTCATGTCGGCATGTGCCAGTGCGGATCGGAGACGGCGACTGCGGACCGGCGGAGCTTCGTTCACCGGGCCGGAGCCGAAGGACGGCTCTTCGGCTCGCTTCTTCTTCGAAATGTCCTTCACGGCGGCGGCTCGACCGTGATGGTCCGCCGCGAGGTGATGGAGGCAACCGGCGGCTTCGACGAGGAACTGCCTGCGGCCGAGGACTGGGAGTTCTTCCAGCGCGCAGCCCGCCTGTTCGACGTTGCCTGCGTGCCGGAGCCCCTGGCGATCATCCGCGACGACGCGCCGGGGCCACGCCGATCGCTGCGCTTTCAGGCCAACATGGCGGCACGAGAAGCGATCTTCCGGCGCAACCGTCACGTCCTGAGGCGCGCACGCACCGCGCATCTTTTCCTCGCCGACAGCGCCCGACGCGAGATCGGTTCACCAGAGGGCCGTGCACACCGCGGTGCGCTCTTCGCTCTGCGCGCGCTCGCCGAGCGCCCCGTGGCTCCATCCGTCTGGGCACGGGTTCCCTATACCCTCGCCCCCAACGGCTTGCGTAGATGGCTTCGCGCCGCCGCTCTCCGGCCGCAGCGCAACTAGGATGCAGCGCAAGGACACCGTCTGAACCGGAAGGGACTTTGCCGCTTGCGTGGCAGACCGGCGCCACCGGCTCTTGCGCAATCTGCCGAGAAAACCCGTTGAACAGCGAGTATCTCGCCGGCCGCGGCGATCTCCTTCCCAAGGTGCGGCGCGGCCTGCCTGCCATGAGCAAGACGCGGGGAGGCCTATCGGTCGCGGGACTCCCGAGACCCCGGGGCATGAGCGAGTATATGGTGGCGCAGAGGCCTCAGAACGGGATCGACCAGAGTCTGGGCGAGGCGATGCGACACGGGACGAACGATCAGTTCGCGGAACAGGTTGACCTTGCGATCCTTCACGGGATGCCAAAGCGTGTTCCTGCGTCGACCCGGTTTGTGGATGGCCGGGCGGTATCTGAACGTGCCGAGCGAGCGACTTCGGTACTCTGGCCACCGGGTATACAACGATCTCCCTTTCATCGGGAAATCCATCAAATCACGACATTCAAGATCGTGTTTCACTGCAACCTGTGGCCATACCCATTCAAAGTGACCACGCCCACCGGCAGCGTAGAAAGCGCAGAGCGCGTCGACAAGTCGCCGCGACGCGCGATAGACCGGAAGAAAGCCGGCAAGCCTCGACTCTTCGGGATCCGGCCAGCCCGGAGGGAGGATCCTGTTCTCGAAGTGAGGCCATTCAGGCCTCGCGGCCTCAAGCCGGGTAAGCAAGAGGTCTGCATTGCTGTGCTGGAGGTGGTCGACCAATTCGCGCAGTGATCCGGTGAATTCGACATCGCCTTCAAATACCCAAAGCCTAGAATACTGCGGATTTTTCGCGGCAAACCAGAGGATTGGCATGTCGGCATCGCCCGGAATTATCTTGTAGTTGTCCGCTTCGGCAACTCCGGGAAATCGCAGCTCCTTCAAATCCGCAGCCGTGCACGCGATGCTGACAGGCTTCTTCAGGAAGTTGGGCGGAATCATCGAGCGTTCGGGAAAGTACCCGATTATCCGTACATCATGCGATTGCGAGATCTCACGTTGGGCGCGCTCGACAAGAGAAAGAACGCGCTCATTCAGATAATGGGTAAAGATGATAAACGCGTCACGCTTCACTCGACCAGAACCCTCCTGTCACATCACCACCGCCGCATCTCGTAGCGAACGACCTATCAGGGTGGCAGTTCCGACGATCGCGGATCGGAGGGTGAGACGGAGGCGCGCCGGCTGTGTCGTGCCGCGGGCGCAAGCGTGAGCCGGGCATCTCCATGCGGAAGAGGCATACCTCGCCCGCTATTCCGCGCAGAAACGGGCCCCCAGCTTCCTCTCGGACGAGCAAGACCAGCCGTTGCACGCGCCTCGCGGACCTGTGCCCGAGCGCGCTTGGGATGGGATCGTTCCTGTCGAACGCATCGAGGACAAAGACGGTGGTGGCCACGCCATCGTGGGCGACGTCAGCGACAGGAGGGGGCCTGCCGATCGACTGCAAAGCATCCCGAGATGCCGTGTCCAGGTCAACTCCCCGAGAAAGCGTGTCCGGCCTGGGCTTTCTGACGGAGATGCCGGCTCCCCGGTGCGCGTCGTGGCGACCCCGGCAGGATTCGAACCTGCAACCTGCCCCTTAGGAGGGGGCTGCTCTATCCAGTTGAGCCACGGGGCCTCGCCGGTTCAGTAGTCGATTTGTCCCGGCCGCTCAAAGCGTTTTTGCCGCTTGGCGTCGTGATCCCGAGGGAGACATGGTGCAAGGCCTCTGAAAAAGCGCTGTCGTTAGCGATAACCCGCACGTATCCTGATGTTGGAAGTCCGGGAATTTCTGCGATATGCAGGCTCATACGATCCCGCCGAGGTTGCCATGACCGACCCCTCCGCCAAGGACGTCCGCCGCACCCTGACGCTCAGGGATGTCTCCGAGGCCTCGGGCGTCTCGGAGATGACGGTGAGCCGGGTCCTGAGAAACCGCGGCGACGTGTCGGAGGCGACGCGGACGAAGGTGCTCGAGACGGCGAAGCGGCTGGGCTACGTGCCGAACCAGATCGCTGGCGCGCTGGCGTCGAGCCGGGTGAACCTCGTCGCGGTCATCATTCCGTCTTTGTCGAACATGGTGTTCCCCGAGGTGATGACGGGGATCTCCGAGGTGCTGGACGAAACGCCGCTCCAGCCCGTCGTGGGCGTCACCAACTACGAGCCCGAGCGCGAGGAGAAGGTGCTCTACGAGATGCTGTCCTGGCGCCCGTCGGGGATCATCATCGCCGGGCTCGAGCATACGGACCCGAGCCGGGTGATGCTGGCGGCGGCGGGCATTCCGGTGGTCGAGATCATGGACGTCGACGGCGAGCCGATCGACGCCGTCGTGGGCATCAGCCACCGCCGCGCCGGCCGCGAGATGGCAAACGCGATCGTCGCGGCGGGCTACCGGAGGATCGGGTTCCTCGGGACGAAGATGCCGCTCGACCACCGGGCGCGGAAACGGTTCGAGGGCTTCATCGAAGGCCTGGCCAAGGCGGGGCTCGAGGTCGAGGATCGGGAATTCTATTCGGGCGGATCGGGGCTCACCAAGGGGCGCGAGATGACCGAGACCATGCTCGAGCGGTCGCCGGATCTCGATTTCCTCTACTACTCGAACGACATGATCGGAGCGGGCGGGCTGCTCTATCTGCTCGACAAGGGCATGAACGTGCCCGAGGAGATCGGTCTTGCCGGGTTCAACAACGTCGAGCTTCTCGGGGGGCTGCCGAAGCGCCTCGCAACGATGGACGCCGAGCGGCGGGAAATCGGCC
Source organism: uncultured Rhodobacterales bacterium (assembly GCA_964587905.1). Classification (GTDB taxonomy): domain Bacteria; phylum Pseudomonadota; class Alphaproteobacteria; order Rhodobacterales; family Rhodobacteraceae; genus DAINOF01. Next base: position 6,224 of record CAZPOK010000068.1, read on the forward strand.
GGAAGGCGGCCGAGATCATCGCCGGGCGCGCGTCGGGAGGGGTGACCGAGGCGGGCCAGCGGGTCGAGCTGACGCCGAAGCTCGAGACGGGCGATACCCTGAGGCCGCCGCGGCCCGCGTGATCAGGACGCTCCGGCGGCGATGCCCCGGACGCCCAGGACCCAGCCCGCGAGATCCGACAGAACCGCGTCCGACACGGCCTCGAATCCGGCGATGATCGCGGGGGTCGATGTGCCGGGCACCGTGACGGCCCGGGTGAAGGTCCGGCTCGCCACGACCTCGGCGTCGTCTTCCCGGACGAGGCGCGCGATGAGGGTCATCTCGACGACGGCCCCGTCGGTGCCGGGGACCACCTCCGCCCCGAAGTCGGTAAGGTTCGACACCAGTGCGACATCGCCCGCCGCGCCGAGAGGACGGCGGCCGACGAAGCGGAACGCGTTCGCGCGCAGGAAGGTCTCCATCATCGCGGTCTGGAGCATGACCGGCGCGGCCTCGCTCCAGCGGCCCTCGGGAAGATACGTCACCTGGCTCGGCGCCGGGCGGATCAGGATGCGGTCGGTGTCGATCGCGCCGCCCGCCGACGGCACCTCGACGATGAAGTGGATGCCCTGCTGCGCCCGCGCCACCGGGGCGGCGTCGGGCGCGCGAAGCTCGTAGACGTCGAGCGGCACGGCCGCCCGGTCGAGCACGCCGAGCGCGGTGCAGCCGGAGAATGCGGTGGCGGCGAGGGACACGAGAAAGGCGCGCAGCATGGGCATCCTCATCTTCTGAACTCCGGGGCTTCCCGCCCGAGAAAATATCGGGCCGGATCGCGTTCGATCTGGCGGACGAGTTGCCGGAGGTTTCCGACCAGGTCGCGCGCTTCGCGGGCGAGCCGGGAGTATTGCGGCAGCCCCTCGGACGCGAAGGCGCGAAGCGACGGGCCGAGGCTTTCGGCCGTGCTTTCGACCTGACCGAAGGCGGCGTTCGCGCGCTCGGCGGTCTGGCGCAATTCGCTGGTGATGGCCGGGACGTCGTCGCTGACGGAGGAAATCGCCTCGTCGAGCCGGGCGAGCGTCTCCTGCAGGGACGAGACCATCGTACCGATATCCTCGGTCAGAACCTGATCGGCCGAGGTGAAGGCGCTCTCGGCCGCCTGCAGGGCCGAATCCCCGGTTTCCAGCGCGGTGTTGAGCCGGGCCAGCGTTTCGTTGGCGTTCTCGAAGGTGTCGGCGATGGTCTGGAAGGTCGAGGCCACCTCCGCCGTGATCTCGTCGGTGCGGCCGGCGGCGGCGGAGAGATCGGCGCCGACCGATTCCACGACGCGCGCGGCGGTGTCGGTGGCGGCGCGGATGTCGTCGAGGATCGCCGGAAGATCCGTTTCGGCGACGTCGATCGCCGAGTTCACCAGTTCGGTGGCGTCGGAGACGAAGACCCGGGCCTCGTTGACGAGCGCCGTGCCGTCGCCCTCGATGAAGGTGCCGAGTTGCGAGGCCACGGAGTCGACCGCCACGACCGCCTCGGAGACGTCGCCGAGAACCCGGTTGGTCGCAGCGATCGTCTCTTCGGCCTGCTGCAGGCGCTCTGTGGCGACAGCGCCGGTCTGGCGGAACTCCTCGAGCATCGCGCTCGCGTCGGTGCCGACCTGTTCGATCTCGCCGCGGAGCGTCACGAGAGTCTGGTCGAGATCCTCGACGATCCGGGGCAGGTCGTTCTGCATGAAGGCGTTGGCGGACTGGAGCGTCTCGCGTCCGGTTTCGAGCACCGCGTCCCCCACATCGAGCGACTCCCCGGCGCGCTCGGCGAGCCGCGTGACCTGCTGGAGCGTGGTGTCGGCGGTCTCGAGCGCGGAGGTCGCCGCGTTCGAGATGTTCTCGAGCCGACTGGTGAACACGGCGATGTCCTCGGTCGCGATGGCGATGGTTTCGGTGACCGAAGAGAAGTCGTCCAGCGCGCGCTCGAGATCTGCCGAGGAGGCCTCGACATTGGCGAGGATCGCGCTCACCCGTTCCTGGTTCACGGGGCCGAGGAGGTCAGACACGCTGCGCGTGACTTCGAGGATCTCCTCCAGGATCCGCGGCGCGTCCTGGCTCAGCGATTGGAGGATGGACCGGCCGGAGGGGATGGTCGGCACGGCTTCGTCGGATACGGCCGCGAGGAGCGGATCGCGAGGATCGCCGGAGGAAATTCCGACGAAGGACACGCCGGTGACGCCGAGGGATTCGATGGTGGCGACGCTCGAGGTGCGCACCGGGGTATCGGCAGCGACCTCGATCCGCACGACGACCTGACCGCTGCGCTCCGGGTCGAGCCGGACGTCGACGACCTGGCCGACGGGGAGGCCCGAGAACCGGACTTCGGAGGCGTTCGAGAGGCCGGAGACTGAATCGAACATGATGTCGTAATACGCGAACTGCCGGTCCAGTTCGACACGAGCGAACCACAGGAAGAAGCCCAGCAGGCCGAGAAACCCCGCGAGGGTGAAGGCGCCGATCAGGACGTAGTTCGCGCGTGTTTCCATCGAACTGGCTTATCCTTTCGCGCCATGGGCTTCAATCGCGCCGCGCGCGGCGCGGGCGCGGGGGCCGCCAAAGTACTCCTGCACCCAGGGATGGTCGACCTGGAGCATGTCGTCGAGCGTTCCCGATGCCAGCACCCGTTTTTCCGCCAGCACCGCGATCCGGTCGCAGGTCGCATAGAGCGTGTCGAGATCGTGGGTCACCAGAAAGACGGTGAGCCCCAGCGTACGCGAAAGATTCCGGATGAGATCGTCGAACGCCGCCGCACCGATCGGGTCGAGGCCGGCGGTGGGTTCGTCGAGGAAGACGATCTCGGGATCGAGCGCGAGGGCGCGGGCGAGGCCGGCGCGCTTGCGCATGCCGCCCGAGAGTTCCGAAGGGTACTTGTCGCCCGCGAGCCACGGCAGGCCGGAAAGCGAGATCTTGAGGCGCGCAAGGCTCGCGCGGGTTGCGCCGTCGAGCCCCTCGATCGCGCGCAGCGGCACCTCGACGTTCTCCCGGACGGTGAGCGAGGAGAAAAGCGCCCCGTCCTGGAACATCACGCCGATCCGGTCGGACACCCGGTCGAGTTCGGCCTCGGAGGCGTTCTGCATGTCGGTGCCGAGCATCCGGACCGATCCGGCGGCGGGCGTCTGGAGCCCCGCGATCGAGCGCAGGAGGACCGACTTTCCGGTGCCCGAACCGCCGACCACGCCGAGGATCTCGCCCCGGTAGACCTCGAGATCGAGATCGTCGTGGACCACGTGGCTGCCGAACTGGTTTCGCAGGCCCCGTATCTCGATCACCGTTTCGCTCATCAGATCCCTACCTGCTGGAAGAATATGGAGAACAGCGCGTCGGCGAGGATCACCGCGAAGATCGCGGCGACAACGGCGCTCGACGTCTGCCGGCCGAGGGATTCCGCGGTGTTGCCCACGGCGAGGCCCGCCTGACAGCCGATCACGCCGATCAGGACGGCGAAGACCGGCGCCTTCACGATGCCGACGAAGACGTGGGACACGTCGGTGCCTTCGAGAAGGCGGGTGAGGAACATGGCGGGCGAAATGCCAAGCTCGATCCACGACATCAGCGCCCCGCCGAAGAGCCCGGCCACGTTGGCGATCAGCCCGAGGATCGGCAGCATGAGGACGAGCGCGAGGACCCGCGGCACGATGAGCGCGTGGCCCGGATCGATGCCGAGGGTGCGCATCGCATCGATCTCCTCGCGCATCTTCATAGATCCGATGGCGGCGGTGAAGGCCGAGGCCGTCCGGCCCGCGACGATGATCGCGGTGAGAAGGATGCCGAGCTCGCGCAGGATCGAGATCGCGATGAGGTCGACGACGAAGACCTCGGCCCCGAACTGGCGCAGCTGCGCGGATCCCTGGAAGGCGAGCACAACGCCGATCAGGAAGGACATCAGCGCCACGATGGGCACCGCCTGAAGTCCGACCGCCTGGCAATGGGCGACGAGGGCGGTGAAGCGGACCTCGCGGGGGTGCACGACGCTCTGCGCGAGCCGCACGACGAAAAGACCCAGAACGCCTGCGAATTCCGTCAGCGAGCTTCCCGTTCCGGACACGGCCTCTCCGATGCGGCCGAGCCAGGCACTGAAGCCGCGCGGTTCGGGCGCCTGTTCTTCCGGTCTGGGCAGGCCATCCTCGACCGTCGCGAGGATCTGCGCGACGGCGCCGGTCGCCCCGGCGATCCGGGCGCGGTCACCCGCCGCGTCGATCCGGCGGCACGTGGAGACGAGCGCCCAGGCGATGCTCGTGTCGATCCGCTCCGCCGGAGAGAGATCGAAGGTGACGGGCCCGCCGCGCAGACGGGAAAGCTGCGCCTCGATGCCGGGCAGGTCGTGCAGGCCGAGCGCTCCCGAAAGGGTCGCCCGGGTCTCGCCGGCGTCGGTCTCGAGAGTGAGCGCGCCGGAGCGGCTGGGGGCGGTGCTGTCCATCCAGACTGTTCTGGCACGAAGGCCGGGCGGAGGAAACGCCCCTTGGAGACCGGCCGTCCGGTGCCGCGTCACGCACGAGGCGGGACAGGAGAGACGCGCAACCGCGTCCGCCCACCCGGCGCCGGTCGGCCCGGTGCCGACTGGACGAGGCGGCGCTCGCCTGACAGGAGAGCATCCGGAGACGAATCCCGGGAAAGCCCATGCAGATCGATATCGACGTTTCACTGACCTACGAACTGGGGCCCCGGCGCACGGCCCTGCTCGCACTCGAGGCAGCCCGGAGCGAAGGCCAGACCGTCGCCGAAGACACGCTCGAGATCGAGAACGCGTCGCTTCGCCGGATCGGCGGGGAAAGGAACGTCGGACAACGCGTCTGGGCATCCGTCGGCAGCGAGACGATGCGGCTGCGCTACCGTGCGAGCGTGACCGTCTCGCGCGCGCCCGTCCGGCTGGACCGTCTTTCGGCGAACCCGGTGGAGGCGCTGGGCGGAGACCAGATCTCCTTTCTCCGACCCTCCCGCTTCTGCCAGTCGGACCTGTTCGAGACCTTCGCCGTGCACACCTTCGGCCATCTCCACGGCGGAGAGAAGATCATCGCGATCCGGGACTGGATCACGCGTGAGATGGAATACGTGTCCGGGCATTCCGACAGCGGCACGACACTTCTCGACACCTTCGCGTCGCGGAGGGGGGTTTGCAGGGACTACGCCCACATGATGTGCGGGCTGGCGCGCGCCTCGCAGATCCCGGCGCGCTACGTCTCGGCCTACGGTGCGCGTGTCGATCCGCCCGATTTCCATGCCGTCGCGGAGGTCTGGCTGGACGACGGCTGGCACCTCGTCGATCCCACCGGAATGTGCGGGGCGGACGAGCTTGTGGTGATCGGCGTCGGGCGCGACGCGACCGACGTTCCGTTCATGGAGACGCCCGACGAGGCCCGATTGATCAGCCAGGCCGTCAGGGTGTGCCGCCTGCGGGAGTAGCCGGGCGGGCCATCCGATCCGAGGCTCGCGCAAGGCGGCCGGGGGGCTGTCGGCGATGCCTTCCCCCGAAGCCGTCAGCCGAATCGCGACAGGGCCGCCTCGACGTCGCGCGAGGAATAGGGCTTGTTGATCGAGGGGCGGTCGAAGCCGAGGCCGGCCAGTTGCGTCCGTCCGTAGCCGGAGGCCAGGACAACGGGCACGCCGAGGGTGACGAGCGCGTCAACCACCGGGCGCGACGAGTTCCCGCCGAGGTTGGCGTCGACGATGGCCCGGTCCGGCGGGGTCTTCATCTCGCGGAGAAAGCCCAGCGCCTGATCCACGCTCGCCGCGGTGCCGACGACCTCGTGGCCCAGATCGGACAGCAGGTCCTCGAGATCCAGCGCAAGGAGCGCCTCATCCTCGACGACGAATATGCGCAGTCGCTCAGTCGCCGTCATCGGTGGTGACCTTGTCCAGCGGGAAGTTCATTTGACAGACGAGGCCGGATGGCACGTAGTCGAGCGTGACCTCTCCGCCGAGTTCGCGGGCGATCCCTTTTTCGAGCATGCGTTTTCCGAACCCTTCCCGTTCCGGGGGAATAACCTCGGGACCGTCCAGTTCGTTCCACGTGACCTCGAGCCTGTCCTGTCCCTCCGGCGCCTTTCCGATGGTCCACGAGACCTCGATCCGCCCCTCGCCGTTCGACAAGGCGCCGTATTTCATGGCGTTGGTCGCCAGTTCGTGCAGCGCCATGGTAAAGGAGACCGTCGCGTTCGGCGCGAGCCTGATATCCGGGCCCTCCGCGAGGATCCGTTCGCTGCCGTCGGTCACGAAACTCGCGATCGACGCCGAGATGAGCTGCCCTAGATCCGCGCCGCTCCAGCGCTCCTGCGTCAGAAGGTTGTGCGCGGCCGACAGGGCACGGATGCGCTGGCCGAAGACGGCGGCGAAAGTCCTGGGATCCTCGGTCACCCGCAGCGTCTGGTTGGAGATGGACTGCACGACGGCCAGCATGTTCTTCACCCGGTGATCGAGTTCGTTCAGCATCAGCTCGCGTTCCCGCTCGTTCCGCTTCCGCTCGGTGACGTCTGTGAACAGGATCGCCACGCGCCGGTCGTCGATCTTCGTCGCGCCGACCTCGAACCACTGTCCCAGCGCCTCCGAGTGAAGCTCCGCCCGTTCGGCGTTGCCGGTATCGAGTACGCGCGCGGGGATCTCGAACCAGTGCGGCTCGACCTCGTGGCGGACCTCGCTCAGATCGTGGCCGACGAAATCGACCTTGACCTGGCGGCGGGCGGCCGGGTTCGCCTCGACATAGCGGACGTCCGCGACCTTGCCGTCTTCGTCGCGGATCACCTCGGCGAGGAGATAGCCCTCGTCCATGTTCTCGAAGAGCCGGCGGTACTTCGCCTCGCTCTCGCGCAGACGCGCCTCGGTCTCGCGGCGCGCCGTGATGTCGACGAAGCTGACGACCACGCCCTCGATCCGGTCCTCCACGGTGCGGTAGGGGCGCAGCCGCATCATCAGCCAGCTGCCGTCCTTCGTCGCGACTTCCGTCTCGATCGGCGCGAGATCCCTGAGCACCTTGCGGGCTTCCCGCTCCACGCCGTCATGGACCAGCTTGTGCGTGAAGTCCGAGATCGGCCGGCCCACGTCGCTGTCGGAGACGTTGAACAGCTGTTCGACCGCCGGGGTCAGCATCTTGATCCGAAGCTCCCCGTCGAGAAAGAGCGTGCCGATTTCCGTGGCGTTCACGAGGTTCTGCAGGTCGCTGTGCGCCGAGGCGATCGCGTCGAGCTTGCCCTTGAGCTCGGAGTTCACGGTGTTCAGTTCCTCGTTGATCGACTGGAGTTCCTCCTTGCTGGTCTCCAGCTCCTCGGCGGTGGAGCGGTACTCCTCGTTGATCGACTGCAGCTCCTCGTTGGCGACGCGCAGTTCCTGTATCGCGCCTTCGTGCTCGCGCCGGCTGGCGCTGAGGCGGTCCTGCGTCGCCTTGAGCTCCGCCTCGAGCTGACGCACCCGGTCGGGGGCGCCGGCGGCCACCTCCGTCGGCGTTTCGTCTTCGTCCTCCGATCCATTGCCCACGTCGAGGAACAGCACGAGCGCCTGGCGCGGGCCGCGCTCGTCGTCGCGGACCGGAAGGACGTGCATGACCACGCGGCGATGCGTGCCGTCCATGGCGACAGTCGCCGGAAGCGTCAGCGTGGGCTCTTTGGCGTCGATCGCGCGGTGCAGGGCGCGGCGCAGTTCCGAGCGCAGCTCAGGGTGGACAAGCGACGGCAGTTCGGGATTGAGCGGACCTTCGGGCGGACGGATGAAAAGCCCCGCGTTCTTCGACAGATTGAGCACCCGGTGCTCCTCGTCGACCAGCGCGCTCGGCGGCGCCAGGGCTTCGAGCGCCGCGGCGTGTATCTTCGGCGGCGCCTTCTCCGGCGTCTCCTTCCGCGACGGGATCCCGCCGGGGAGCACCGGCCGGTTTTCCCGCGGGAGCTGCGTGAGCAGTTCGACGTCGCGCGAACTCCGGGGTCGGGCCGCGAAGACCCGAGCGTCGCGGTCGCATGGCGCGAAAAGGTCGGGCCGCGTATCGACGCTTTCCGCCGAGCCGAGGAACAGCATGCCGCCGGGCCGCAGCGCATAGTGGAACAGCGCCAGAAGCTGACGCTGCAGATCGCGCTCGAGATAGATCAGCAGATTGCGGCACGAGATCAGGTCGAGCCGCATGAATGGCGGGTCCTTGAGCGCGC